>OMIS01000096.1 GCA_900299155.1 bacterium | reverse complement strand
TTGGTTTCTGTTTCATATGCACCTCTCAACCAGTATTTTACCTGGTCAAGTGGTGCTTTTCGTTTGCGAACTCATGTAAACATATAAGTATGGCAAAAGAGAGAATGAATCCATCTTTGACATATTCAGAACACCCACCAACTGGATATCAAATGTATGCAGATGGATGGCCAGATGCAATTATACTATCTGAAAAAGATACTAGAGCGGTTGCTGAAATATATAAATATGCACAAAGTGTAGTGGCTAATAATTCTGACCCTGCTGAACAATATAATATTCTTCGTTTTGGCCAGGTTGACACCCTTCTAGAAGTAAGTGTTAAGTATAGTTTGTTATAACCCTAGAAATTAAATTTGTACCACTATCCTAGTCTAGCGGATCACAGAAAATTGCAATGTACTATGCTATAGTATGTGTAGTACCCGAACTTCTGGGAGTTATATGTTCAATAAAAAATCTATTGCTGTTATTTTAACATTTGCTATTGTGGCAACGCTCCTCACATTTTATAGAAGACCCGACTTGATGATGGGCATGCAGGGAAATGATGGCGTTTCGTATAGTATTCCAGCTCCACAAGGGTATGGATATCTTGAAAAAGTAGAAGTAGGTGCGGGAAATGTGGGAATTGTGCCTCCTGGGGAACCAGATAAAGCTATGCGCGGTATGCAGTCAAATGGTATGTATACCGACGTCATTATGCCTCGGCCATATTATGATGATGCTTTGAGTGTAGATCAACGTGTGTACGACCACTCTGCATATCAAAGTGTCGTAGTCTCAAATGTATCTGAGTATATGCGACAAGTCAAAGAATACCTGCAAAGCAATGGGGGTAGGATTATGCATGTCAGTCAATACACCACCAATGACTTGCAGTACGCGTATGTTGATGCTCGGATCCCCGCTGAAAAATTTGATGAGGCCACAGGGTTGTTTGCTTCTCGTGCTAAGAAAATTATTAGTGAATCACTGAATACACAGGACGTGACTGGTCAGCAAAAATCAATGAGTGATCAACTTATGCAACTCGAGGAGCAGAAGGCCACGAAAGCTACTCAGCTCTCAAGTGCAACCACGCTGGCAGATCGTCAAAGAATACAGTCAGAAATTGATAGACTCAACAGTATGATTGATTCCCTTAAAGATTCTCAAGCAAAGTTTGCTGAGGAAATTAAATATGCGACTGTCAGTTTAACGCTATCTGATTCTGAGCGTTTTTATAATCCTGAAAAAGGTGGTACGGCAAGTGATGAGTTCCGCAGCGCACTTGTATCCTTAAAACGTACCGCAAAAATGCTGGGACTCTTTGCTATTTGGATTGCGGTTTATGCAGTAATTTGGCTGCCTGTTGTATTTGTAGCACGATGGATTTGGGCAAAGCTCAATCCAGCAACTCCCGCTAAAAAGTAAATCGCTGTTATAGTTTTGGAAGAAACTGTTTTAATTGCTCAAACTGGTGTGCTAGTGCGGTATTATTTAGATGTGCTGGATCTGCAGACGAAATAAAGTTTAGATGTGACGTTGTAGTACGTGATGTTGTCTGTACTATTGAGGAATCGATAGCTTCCACTGCTCGTGCGAGTTGTTTCGCAATACCAATACTTGGCTCAAAGAATCTAATATCCTTAGCTTCAGTTTCGTCAGTTTGTAACACCTGCAAAATATATTTTTCTACAAATGGAAAATGGGTACATCCAAGTACTATTCCATCAATTGGATGCTGTCGGTGAATCGGCAGTAAAATTTCTGTAAGTTCTGCAATAATTGCTTGTTCATTCCAGTTCTCAATTGCCTCTACAAGTTTTGTTGTACCAACTAGTGTCCAGTTATGCGTGCTTTTCCAAGCTTCAATGAGAGCTTGGAGGTACTCACTTTCAGCAGTGTTTTTAGTAGCTAGTACAACTATATGAGAGCCAGGAGTGAGTGTTTCTGCAGCTGGTTTTACAGCTGGTACAGTACCAATAAACGAAGTGCTTGGGAATGTGACCCGCAAGTGTGCAAGCGCAGTAACTGTCAAAGTATTACAGGCAAGTACAATTGGATTACAACCTTGTGCACTAAGTATCTCTGCATTTTCTGCGCCGATAGTTTGAAGTTGTGAAATTGACTTTTCAGAATACGGAAAATTTTTATGATCGCTGAGGTATACGAATGTGTGTTCAGGAAATTGTTTTTCAAGTGTAGCTAAAATAGAAAACCCACCTACACCAGAATCAAGTACGCCTATGTTCATAAAGCCCAGTATAGGTGAAAAATATTTTTCACTGCTCGATGCATAAAAATATGTGGAGATGAGGGGGAATGACCCCCTGTCCGCAACAGCTGCTTAACATCATCTACAGACGTAGTAAATTTATAGATGACTGTATGAACCGTAAAATTAACAAACGATATTCATACACTTCCTACAATTAAGGCTTACGTCGCAACAAGTAGGAGAGAAGCGACAGTCACATTGACTGAGTTTTCACCCAGCACCCACCGCCAATGAGAACGGGACACTGAATGCCTGCTTATGCGAAAGCGTAAGAAGGAGCTGCAATAGGAGCAAACAAGTTTGCTACGTAATTGCGAGCTTTGTTGAGCACAGAAGTGACAACTATTTGGTGACCCTTTTTTACATCTTTGAGTCAAAGATGGTCTGCAGATGTTAAAGAGCGTATCACGTCAAAGCAATACATCCCCATAGAATCCACTATTATACCTTTTTTCTCGCTTTTTTTCCACTTTTAGTTATGTGTGGCAGTGTAAACGAGAGTTTAGTTCAGCTTAATTCCCGTGACTGATGACGAGTCCTGATACACGCGCTGCACCTGCAGCGCGTAAGACTTTTGCGCACTCAGCTAGTGTGGCACCTGTGGTGGTCACATCATCGATAATTAAAATGTTCTTATTACGAATTTCAATTTCTGCTTCAGTTAGCAAACTAAAACATCCAGTTATATTTTGTTGTCGTTCTTGACGCTCTGTAATGCTTGCTTGTGGAGTAGTGTAGACAGTTCTTTCAAGTATTCGTTCAAATGGCAGCTGCATGCGTTCTGCATATTTTTCCGCCACCACTTCTGCTTGGTTGAATCCGCGCTCAGCTAACCTTTTCTTATGCAGCGGTACTGCTGTTATAAGATCAATATTTTGAAAATCAGTTGCATAATACAAAAAATCACCTAAGCATTCACAGACTCCACGTACTGATTCATATTTGCAGGTATGAATCATTTCCTTAATTACTCCATCATAGTAGGTTACTGCATGCAAACTCTCCAGAGCTTCATCTGCATTCTCTAATTGCAGTGGCAGTGAAATAAAGTCACAGGTATTGTAACAAGCAGGACAAAGGTAGGTATCCATTTTTTGACATCCACAGCAAAATTTAGGGGACAGAAAATCTAAGATAATTTCACCAAGCAGCTTGAACATGAATGAATCATATACAAGGATGCTTGCATAAACTGTAGCGTGTTGATACTACTTTTTTTCTTGTAGTAATTCTTGCAAATATTTTTGATAACTAATTTCATTTGGAAATGTAGTAGCAAATTCAAGTAACTTTTTTTCTGCATCAGTTTCTTTATTTGTTCGTACAAGCAGTATAATTTCCATTGCTTCAATTGAAGGATTATCTGGCCACTGGTTTTTATAGTGCTCTATATACTGTGCAGCTTTTGGATAGTCCTCAGTTTCAATCAATAAATAAATTAATGATGGATATGAAAAATAAAAATTAGGTTGCAGTGCTAGTGCTTGCTCATAATTTTCTATTGCTAGTTGTGGCTGGTTCGTATCGCGGTATAAATTTGCCAAATTATGAAATGTTTGGGGGTAGTTTTTATTTAGCTGCAAAGATTTCTGATACATTGCAATAGCTTTGTCTTGTTGCCTTTTATTACTATATGCCATTCCCAAATTGTTATAGATACGTGCACTTTGTGTATACCGCAGTAAGTATTCATAGAGACGTATAGGTGTAGACCAAAAATAATTTTGTCTGATTGTTAGTACACTGTAGACGACTGCAATTGTGCAGCAAGCATAGAACAAAAATGTTGTTCTAGAAGAACTTGAAAATGAACTAAATGCTAACTGATAGATACCGTATATGAGTATAAAAAAACCTACTATCGGCAGATATAACCAGTGCTCATACAAGATACCATTTATTGGAATAATTCCGGATACTGGAATCAGCATTCCAAAGAACCATAAACTTCCAAATGAGATGTAGAGTTTTTTATTTTTTTTGTATTCAACGAGCATTAGATAGAATAACAGGCAGAGTACAAGTACTGTAAGTAGTGGCCAGAATGAAACTACTTGCGTGACTATTTTTGTACTGCGTTCCATATGCAGTGGATAGGGGAAAAGTATCAGCGAAATATATATCCAGATGACTTTTGTAAACGTGAGTATGCGTACTAATAAACTTTCAGAATACAGTGAACCATCATTGTATAAATTAAAAGTATTTGAGAAATTTAGTACAGTAGCACGAAGTGTAAAGTATGTTACAACGACAGTACTGCATCCAATGATGGCCAGTACAGATATATAGTTCTGTCTGAGAAATGAAAAAATAGTTAATTTGTTTTGCGAATAAAATTTAAAGCCGGCGACTAGAATATATATTCCGATCACGGCGATCCCAATCTCTTTACTAAGAATAGTACAAATATATAAAACTACTGTGATTACAGCAAAGAAAAAGCGACTAAAGCTCAATGAAAGATTGTAGAGTGAAACAGCACGTTTCTTGTGTGAGTAGATTTCTAAAAAACTAAGTACACTGAGTAATCCAAAAAATGTGTACAACGAATCACCGCGTGAGTTGATATATGTCACGGCTTCTGTTTGGAGTGGATGAATAAGAAAAAAAAGTGATATCCAAAATGCAGTGTTTTTATGCAAGTGTAATCGAAGTAATATCAAAAAAATAAAGATACCGCTTGCGATATGAAGAAATGTATTTGTGAGATGGAACGGAAATGGGTGTAACCCCCACAGATTTGTTTCCAGCGCAAAACTGAGGGTAGTAAGTGGGCGGTAGTAATCGCTATCTATGCCAGAACCAGCCGTTGTACTAGTTGTGAAAATTTTTGTAATTGCAAAGTTTTGAACAAATTGATTGTTATAAATAAACTGCTCATCATCCCATACAAATTGATTCCAAAAAGAACTCAGGTACGCAAAAAATGTAATGACACAGAGTAGTAGTGCGTAGTGGCGAAGTCGCATGGGATAAGCTTACCATGTTTGCAGGGTGGTCGCACCTGGGCTCGAACCAGGGACCTCACGAATGTGAATCGTGCGCTCTAACCAACTGAGCTATGCGACCGCAATTTACCAATTATATCACTTGATCAGCCCATGTGTAGTTAGTGTATTGGACGGATACATTTCGGAAAACTAGTAATACTGTTGTAGGAACGCAGATGGTGTGGTGAGGCCAAGTGCGTGATGTGGTCT
>OMIS01000095.1 GCA_900299155.1 bacterium | reverse complement strand
TGCTATCCCTGCCATATTCCCGCCTTTCAAAGATTACTTCTATTCTACTTTAATCTTTGTCTAGTTTATTGGGTGCAGGTCACTACCAGTTGGAGAACTTGTCATTCCTTGGGATAGTGTAATAACAGAAACCAACCGAGTAGCTCGCACTGATTTTTCTATACTCGTCCCTACACAACAGGGAGCTCATGAGTTTGATACTAGACGTGATGTGGCACAACTTCCCTTAGCTCATTTTACACCCAACGGTGACCCTGGAAAAACATTTGGCTATGGATCAAGTGATCGTAATCTTACAGCTACAAGAGGAGAAATACCTATTTTTGGTTATGGTAAAGGCTTTGCTTTAGGAGATATGATTGGTGGCTCTATAGGAAGTACACAAATAATCACAGGAGTGCAGTCTGGATCTGCGGGAGACAGTGGTGGGCCAGCACTTGTATGGCAGACTGAAAATGGTGCTAAAAAAGAGTACTTCGCGGGGCCAGTTCTGGGCGGGATCGCAGAAGGAACGCAACCTTATTTCTATACAGATGTAACTCATCCAGTAATACAAAAATCAATAGAAGATACACTCGCTTATTTCAAGAAATTTGGCTTACCTACTGAAAAATTAGTTTTGCGATTTCCTAAGTTCACCACACAAACAATTCTAGAACCAATTAAAGTACTTCCTACAGTAGGACAAGGTGGTATCTCTATCAGCGTACAGGGCTCAGTGCAGGAAATCATGCCAGGATATACATTACTTGGACGACGTGCTTTAGTCGATGTAACGTACACAAATCCGGACCAATGCATTGTAGGTGTGACCTTTGCTGCACCAGATGGCATTAAAACTGATATTCTTAATGCTAGCGTAGAGGGAAGTACTTTGCATCAAATAGTACAAACCATCTTCCAAGATATAGCAGATTTTAATCTTGGTAAGCTTACTTTCAAGCTCAATCATAATGATGGTAATTGTGCGGAAAGCCCTGAACATACAACTACTATCAAGTCGTCAGTAGTTGTGACTACAAATGCAGGGTATGACATGCAAAATTCTCATGGATTGGGCGGGAAACCATTTACAACCGGGATTATGACTACTACCTATGAACTCAGTATGGAAAATAAAAAATGGGTTGTAGTGGATCCTAATAGGTTAGAAAATGAGGGCGTAAAAATTACTTTATATAAAACTGCTACTGGAGCCGTAACTGGACAAAGAAACGGTAAAAACATTATCTTTACTGGCACAGGTACAATGAAGGATGCAATTATTACGTTTGATAATAAAACAGCTATCACCTTAATAGATGGAAAAGCAGAAGTACCTTATTTCTCTAATGAGAATACTCTTGTATACCTCCCAATTGTCAACACAACTACAGCTGCTTCACAATAATCTTCCTGATAAACCCATTCTCTTCCCCTGCAAAGCCAAAGTCATAGTTCTCAAACTCTTCCTTTTTGATCCAAGCAAAATCACTGTGTTCTTCACTCAGCAGCACACTATCTTCCTTGAAGTTTTCAGGCAGTTTAATCTCCCAGCCCAAAATTATTGAAAACACCTGTTTCGTTCCTTCAAAAAATGTCCCTATATGCACACATTTCTGCACATCACTGCGCTGTAACTCAATGCCTGTTTCCTCAAACACCTCTCGCACCACATCATCCTTATGTAAATCTCGCACTAATCCTGCCTCAGCAGTACCTAAACTCCCTGGCAAAGCACTTTTGCCATCAGCACCGACTGGCCACTCGCTATTACCTCCAGGCAAATCCCATTGGTCAGGACGAGACGTACTATCGCTACTGCGTTTCAGGATCAAAAACTTGTCATTGTGCCAAAGGGCAGCTTTTTGGAGTAACTTAACATTTTTGGTGAGTTGATGTGGGATGATATCCATAAAATCCTTTGTGAATTGGTGTTAGTATACCGCACTTGAAGAAAGAGTAAATCAATTTTTCAGGTTAGCAAATAATAGGTGATATATTTCTCATTCGCACACGCTCGCCAACAGCTCGCTCTATGCTCAGACTATCCACCACTTGAAATAACTTATAGTTTACAATGACGTCTTCACAAAGGTGCTACATGAAAAATGTATCACCTTATGAATTTGCTTCCACCAACTCTTTATATCCACTCTGCTCCAACTCCGTCACCAACGCACCACCACCCGACTTCACAATCTTCCCCTTCACCAACACATGCACAAAATCTGGTTTGAGATAGTCCAAGATCCGCTGATAATGTGTTATGACCAGAATCCCCGTCCCGTTTTTCTCCACGATCTTCTTGACGTTACGCGCCACTTTTTTGATGGCATCAATGTCCAACCCAGAATCAGTCTCATCTAAAATCGCAAACTTTGGTTCAAGTACCGCCATCTGCAAGATCTCGAGCTGCTTTTTCTCACCCCCGCTAAAACCCTCATTCAAGCCACGGCTTAAAAACGAAGGATCAATCTCAAACTCGGCAGCTAAACCTTCTAAATGCTTCCGGAACTCAATTGCTTTTTTGAAAAGTTTTTCACTCTCTCCTGCAAACCGTGCATTGTGGGCATGACGTAAAAAATTCTGCACGCTCACTCCAGGTACTTCGACTGGATATTGAAACGCTAAAAACAGACCTTTTTGTGCCCGCTGATCTGGGGAAAGTTCCAACAATTCTGCACCATCCAACGTCACCGAGGATTTTTTATCTCCTCCATCCACCACTAGATATGCAGGATGCCCCGCCAAGGTACTAGCCAGTGTACTTTTGCCCGAACCATTGGGACCCATCACCGCATGAACTTCACCACTCTTTACTTCAAGTGATACACCATGCAAAATTTCTTTTTCTGCAATTTGCGCGTGGAGATTTTTTATACTCAAAACTGACATAGCAGGGGTTATTGTACCAGATAGATAGATGTATATATTACTGGAATGCTGCGGATGGTGCACTAAATAAGCCAATTTGATATAATATAGGTTATATGACAACTACACCAGAAACAAAGCCCGTGACCCCTACAGATGATACAGGTGATCTTACAAGTCTTGTACTATCTACTGCAGCATTTTACGTATACGAGAGAGAAACACGTGCTGCTAAAAGATTACTTGATGAAATGGAAGCTGCAGCCGCTGCAAGAAATAAAACTACGAAACAACAGACAGAAAAATAGTTTTTTCCCAGCTGTTGGCCTTACATCGTATTTCTAAGTTTTTTAAGAGCCTACTCGTATACATTCAAACGCGTACTCCACTTCCTTGCGGATACTCTCCTTGGTCTCAAGATTTTTCAGCTCTTGTAGCGTAAACCAACCAATCCCGTCGGTCTCTGTTTCATCCTGCACAAACGTAAGACCTCCCATAGGTTCTAAGATATATACAAACCCCAGATGCTGCTCGCACCCTCTTTTCCATGGTGCTGCGGGTTGATACGCCGCTCCCAGACTCATTCGCAGTTCATAGTTTTCTCTACACACCCAGTGCAAGTTCACTAAGATTGGAGCCGGAAGATACTGCGTATCATCTTCCGTTGTACAGTTAGACAGTAACAAAGGGACTTGGTTATTTGGGGCGTTTACTGCTCGCACCTTCACCCCTGTTTCCTCAAAAAACTCACGTTCTGCAGCCTGATATGGGAGCTCATTTGCTTCAATATGACCACCAGGATTCAGCCAAATCCCCAACTTTTTGTGTTTCACAAGTAAAACTTTGCCTTCATGAATCAAAACACCTACTGCGGTGTAACAAATTTTGGGAGAGAGATTTTCTGCGCTCTGCATACCTTTACCCTTCACAAGAATTACTTCATACCGCAAGCATTTACAGCAAACTCATCTGTACACCCGCATCTTTTTTGGGGGTAAATGAGAAGTCCACTGGACACTCGATTAGCCGGTTCCATTTATTTCGAAACTTCACCGTCCCTTTATTCAAACCATAATCATAGACATCACGAGTTACTGCCACGTCCTGCAGACAATACTTCGCCAGTGCTTCCCAGTTTTTTGTTTGAAAGTACTTGATCGCATCAAGCCCATCACCTGTTTTTCCCACACCCAGCGTTTCCTTGGCCACAGCATCAAGCCCAATTCTATGTCCTACACTTTTTTTAATCCGCGCCATTACATCCAGTGTCGGGATCGCAGTGATGTCACTTTTGTAGTACGGCAAGAATGTCTGCATATCAAAGTCATCAATATTAAACCCAATCACCACATCAGCTTTTTCGAGCAGCGGAAATAGATCTGGCAAATCCTTTTCAAAATAGGAACGCATCTCACCTTTGCCTGTGTAGCCTTCACGAACACAAACTCCCACAAATGAAATCCCCAATCTATCAGGGAAAAACCCGCCCACATCTTCAAAGGTTTTTTTTGTTTCTACGTCTAAAATAAGTTGTAGCATATCTCTTTCAAGGTGAAGCATGTCGTCGTACTGCCACACCAAACACACTATCCGAATTTTCTTTGTATAGATCCAGGCTGGATGTAACTTATGCGATGGCAGCTACATAGCGGCGTTCTACTTCAGTCCAGTTCACTACATTCCAAAATGCTGCAATGTACTCTGGGCGGCGGTTTTGATACTTGAGATAATAGGCATGTTCCCAGACATCTAGACCCAAAATTGGGGTATCACCTTTCATCAGAGGAGAATCTTGATTTGGCAGTGCATAGACTGCTAGTTTCTTTTCTGGAGTGACTACTAACCATGCCCAACCAGATCCAAACTGTCCGACTGCGGCAGCCTCAAATTTTTGCTTGAAACTTTCAAAGTTTTCAAAAGCTTCAGTGAGTGCGGTTGCGACACTACCGGTTGGAGTTGTTTCAGATTGTGGTCCGAGTACTGTCCAAAACAGTGAGTGGTTGGCATGACCACCAGCATGGTTGCGCACAGGAGTTTTAACCGCTTCAGGCAAACTTTCAAAGTCGCGGAGTAAGTCCTCAACAGATTTCGCTGCGAGTTCTGGCTGACTTTCCAGTGCTGCATTGAGTTTATCGACATATGCTTGGTGATGTTTGTCATGATGAAGCTTCATTGTGGCTTCATCAATATATGGTTCAACCGCGTTGTATGCGTATGGAAGTTGTGGGACACTGAACATAGATCCTTTCAAGAAACTATCGTACTTTGTAAGTGCTACGGAGAACTGGTGCAAATAGACAACAGTTCGTAGCAATACCATACCAAAAAAATAGTTTTCAGCAATCCGCAAGTTACCCAAAGCTCGAGTAATGTGTTATTTATTGGGAGATACTTTATTGTGAGTTTGCGCTGCCAGCCTCAGCAACAATTCGAGACACTTCAATCAGTCGATCTCTCCCTGTAGTTTCAATAAACTGGCGCACATGTTGTGGATCAAACTCGGGAAGACCTGTTTCTGGTTTTTCAGGCAAAAATTGTTCCATCGCCAGGAAACCGCAGGCACCACTTTCAAGTGCAGTCCGCAGCTGTTCTTTGGCTAGATCATAGGGAGTGTCACGCATTGAAAGAATCCAAGGAATATCGAGTTCAGCGGTCACGGTCACCGCGCCCAGCGCATTCAATGGATACTCAAGTGCTAATACGGAGCACAAATTACGCAGTTCTTGCACCGCACCCAGCTGCAATTCCGGGAACCGTTCGTGATACGCAGCCTCTGTGCCTTCCATATAGACCAGGACTTCAAGAAGTAAGTCAATTCCTTCATGCTGACAATAATCATAGACTTCTGCCACCAGCTGTTTTTTGGATGCAGCTTCTTTTTCTTCAGGATTAAAAAACAACTCCAGCTTGGCCACCGCATAGTTATTTCTGATCGCCTCGACACCCCAATTTTGCGCCAAGATTGGTACAGACAGTGGATCCGCATCAAATGTCCGTCGTTCTAACGGTAATATAATTCCACTTTGCTCAAAGATTTGCGGTATGGTGGTATTTCCCAGCTCAGGGGCAAGTACGACACCAGAAATTTCAGGGGCAAAGGTAGTCACAATCTGGTGATAGACAGATTGCAACGGCGACTGCAAGCTTTGTCCTGGCAGTGCCACGCCCAACCGATCAGCAATTCCCACGATTTGATCTGCTGCTAGCAAGGTGAACATTTCACCACTGGTTTGTATTGATGCGAGCTTCATGGTTTCAGTATACTCAGTCTTAGCCAATCTTACAAAAGGTGTTGCTTAAACGTATGTATTAACATATATCTATTATTGTTACAAAAATGCCAGCTGAAGTTTTCAGCTGGCATTTCTTACGTACGATCTAAGTAGAACTATTAGTCGCGTCTATCGCCACCGTCTCCGCGATCACCACCGCGTCCACCACGGAATCCGCCTCTGCCACCACCATAACCGCGATCTCCACCACGTCCACCGCGGAATCCTCCACGATCACCGCCTCTGTCGCCACCACGGAATGGTGCGCGAGCTGGACGATTGGCACGTGCTTCTGCTTCTTGTTCAGCAGTCAGCATTGAAAGTCCGATCTTTCCATCTTCCTTAATTTCACTTAAACGGACATGGACAGCATCTCCTACGTGTACCATTTGAGCAGCGTCTTGGACGAACTCTGTGGACATGTTGGAAACGTGGACTAAGCCTTCACGACCTGCCAGGTATTCAACAAATGCGCCATATGACTCTACACGAGTAACAACACCATCGAATTCCTCACCAATCTCCACAGTGCGGAACATATTGGAAACAGCTGATTTTGCTGCATCAATCTTACTTTGATCTGCAGAAGAAATGGTCACGATTCCGTGAACCTTTCCTTCGTCTTCAGTTACATCCAATTGAGCACCATATTTTTCAATCATGGCTTTAATGTTCTTACCACCAGGACCGATTAACTCACCAATTTTGTCAAATGGGATAAGTACTTGCTCGATCTTTGGAGCAAACTGTGAAAGTTGGGTGCGTGGTTCTGGAATAGCTGCCAACATTTTATCTAAAATGTGGAAACGACCAGCTTTTGCTTGATCTAATGCTTGTTCCAAAACAGCACGAGGCACACCTTTAAGCTTAATGTCCATCTGGATAGCGGTAATACCTTCAGTAGTACCAGCTACTTTGAAGTCCATGTCACCGATGTGATCTTCCAAACCTTGAATGTCAGAAAGGACAACATACTTTTCACCATCACTCATTAGGCCCATTGCGATACCAGCCACTGGACGTTTGATTGGCACACCTGCTGCCATCAAAGACATGGTGGATCCACAGACAGATGCTTGTGAAGTTGAGCCATTTGAACTCATGATTTCAGAAACAACATGAATGGTATATGGGAATTTTTCTTGTGAAGGGATCATTGGCAACAATGCGCGTTCAGCTAAAGCACCATGACCAATCTCACGACGTTTTGGAGAACCAAAGCGGCCAGCCTCACCAGATGCGTATGGAGGCATGTTGTAATGATGAATGTAGTGACGCTCTTCTTCACCTTCAATACTTTCAATGAGTTGACCCAAACTTGGGGCACCCAAAGTAGTAATAGTGACAGCTTGTGTAGCACCACGTTTGAACATGGCTGAACCATGAGTGCGTGGGAAGACGTCAACTTCACACCAGATTGGACGGATCTCATCAGTTTTGCGACCATCAGGACGTTTCTTTTCATTGATGATCATGCCACGCCCCACTTTTTTGGTTAATGAGTGGAATGCGCCAGAGATTTCACCTTCAGAAATTTTCTCAGCTTCGTCTTCAACACCTTCATTGAACTTCTCAGTAATCTGTTTGATGAGTTCAGCTGCACCACTTTCTTCCAAGCGGCCTTCTTTTTCTACAACATCACGAAGCTCAGTTTCATAAGCTTCCAGGATGCGAGCCTTGAGTGCATCAGCTTTAGCTTCTGCTTCAGTGTCTACATCAATTAAGTTTTGCTTTTCTTTACCAATCTCAGCCACCATCTCGTTGATTTGTGTACACACTTCACCAAAAATTTCTTGAGCTTTGGTTAATGCTTCCACCATCACGGTTTCACTGATTTCATCACAGCCAGCTTCCACCATGACTACACTGTTGGCGGTACCAGAAACGATCAAGTCCATGTCACTGCCTTCTTGTTCAGAAACAGTAGGATTGATGATGTACTCACCAGTAGCTTTTTTGTAACCCATGCGCATACCAGCAATTGGGCCATCAAATGGAATATCTGAAATTGACAATCCAATTGCACCACCCAGTAATGCCAACATATCTGGCTCGTTTTCACCATCATATGAGAAAACAGTAGCGATCACTTGCACTTCATTGGTAATACCATCGGGAAACATTGGGCGCAGTGAGCGGTCTACGACACGACCCTTAAGAATCGCATCATCACTTGGACGACCATCGCGTTTAATCCAGCGAGAACCTTTAATGATACCGCTAGCAAATAATTTTTCTGCGTACTCCACGGAAAGTGGGAAGTAACCCAAGTTCACTTTGCGACCTAAAGCCACAGTGGTATGCACAATTGTGTCACCCATTCTGGTCAAGACAGCTGCAGAGACTTGTTCTGAGTAGCGACCTACTTCAACATTGACGACCTTACCACCAATGGTAATGTCCTTCTTATACGTATTAGGATACTGAGGATATGACATATCCATCTCCTTTAGAGTTATTTGGAAAAGTAGTTGAGTATTCTGGAGAAAAGACACTGGCGGTCTGATTGTAATCAGTCAGTATCATCTCTCTCGAATCCTCTTCAATCCACTTTTCTATTTATACCGAGCTTTATTATAGCATGCATACCACCAAAAAGGCTTCCATTCGGAAGCCTTTTCAATTTTATTTCTGTATTCAGAATTATTTACTTAAACCTAAACGGTCAATAAGTTTGCGATATCGCTCTTCACTTCTCTCAAGTAAGAAGTTGAGTAAACGGCGACGCTTAGCAACTTGTTTGAGCAGACCGCGACGTGAGTGATCGTCTTTCTTGTGTTGTTGCAAATGAGCAGTCAACTGTTGAATAGAAGCAGTCAGAAGAGCAATTTGAACTTCTGGAGAACCAGTATCACCTTCAAAGAGCTGATAATCTGTGATAATTTGGGTTTTTTGTACTTTAGTTAATGACATGGTATTCCTTTCATGCCGATGTCTCGTGAAGTCAAACCCTGACCAACAAGCATCGTAACCATTTTTACAGACCTGTAGTATATCACACTGGACCTCAGAAATGCAGTTAGCTGTATTGTTAAAACTTAATCAACAAAAGTAAGAGCTATGCCTTTTTGATCAGCACGGCCAGTACGACCGATTCTGTGAATGTAATCTTCATAGGTTTCAGGTAAATCATAGTTCACAACATGAGTAACATTTTTCACGTCTATACCGCGTGAAGCCACATCAGTTGCAGTGAGAACTTGGATTTTGTTTTTCTTGAACATTTCCAATGCTCGCTGACGCTGTGATTGTGATTTATTACCATGAATCGAAGCGACTCTAATACCACGTTGGTATAAACTTTCTGTGATTTTTTCTACACCACGTTTTGTGCGACCAAACACGATCACTTTTTCCCAACTTTCTTGGATCAAAAGCTCATGTAAAATCTCAATTTTTGGTCTACCATTGGTGCGGATAATATCTTGGTCTACACTTGCAGCAGTATCTTGTGATGGAATTTTTACGGTAATTGGATTACGCAAAAATTGTTGCATCAGGCCAGCTACTTTGGGAGGCACTGTGGCTGAGAAAAACAGCGACTGACGCTCCTGTGGTAGCTGAGCAATGATTCGTTCGATGGTCTGGATGAATCCCATGTCCAACATGCGATCAACTTCATCCAGCACGATATTTTGGAATCTATCAAAATGAATAAACCGTTGTTTAGACAAATCTTCAAGTCTTCCTGGCGTACCGATCACAAACTGTGGCTGCCTACGCAACCCAGCAATTTGGCCACCTAGGCCTACACCACCAATACAAAGTACAGAACTAAGTCGCAGTTCACCGCGGAAGCGATGTAACTCTTCTTCAATTTGCTGTGCCAGCTCACGAGTTGGAGCTACGATCAGCACTCTTTCATCTGGGTTTAAGATAACTTTATTAATTAATGGAATCAAAAACGCGGCAGTTTTACCTGTACCCGTTGCTGCAATACCAATAATGTCGTTACCTTCCAAGATGACAGGAATTGCTTGATCTTGAATTGGTGTCGGAGTCGTGTATCCACGTTTCGCAATTGCGTATGCCACACTTTGCTCGACTGCGAAGTCGGCAAAGGTATGTTTTGGTTCATACACTACTTGTTCCTCTGCAGATGCTTTACGCACAAACAGTGATGGATCAATGTATTGACCTCTATTACGAGGGGCGCGTCTTTGACCGTTAAATCCACCTGATCGTCTGTTGGAATTAAATCCACCAGAACGGCCTTGTGAACCACGATTAGATCGCTCATTGCGAAATCGTTGCACAAAACTTTCTTATGCTGAAAAAAATAATAAATTGAGGGAAGTTTAACGTTGAAATTAAAGCTAACCACAGACGCACATATCATGTCTGTGCATCACTTTTCAGACATTGGGTGTACTATATCAGAAACTTCTCAAAATGTCAAAATTATGTATTGGACGGATACATTTCGGAAAACTAGTAATACTGTTGTAGGAACGCAGATGGTGTGGTGAGGCCAAGTGCGTGATG
>OMIS01000094.1 GCA_900299155.1 bacterium | reverse complement strand
CTCCTGTGGTGCTTGAATTCTACTCAAGCGCTCAGTTAAGTTTTTCTTAATTGTAGGATCAGTAACACTTGAAATCTGCAGTTCAAGTTGAGCTCTGCGAGAATCATAAGCAGCTCTATCAATTTTGTTACCAGAAACATCTTGAGCAAAGGCATCAATATTTTTAAATATTTCAATGTATTTTCTCAGTTCCTCTAATATTGCTCGTTGAGAAAATAACTCTGTTTTCAGAGTTGAATCTGGAACACTCTGCAAAACTTGATAAGAATGTTCTATTTCAGTTTGATTGACTACTACAAGTGTTAGTAGTAGATCAATTGTATAGTGTCTGATAATGCCATTTTCAGTTATAGGAAACATCTTATTGGGGTCAAAATCTAAAGATTTCACTTCAGTGAAGAATTGCTTTACCAGACTTATTTGAGTTCTGGCACGCTCTTCAGTTTCTTTAATCTGTGCATTATCTTTATTTTCTGAAGTTCTTGGAGTTTTATTAGCAGCATTTTCCAGAAGCTCCATCACCCTTTCAATCTTTGATTGAAGTTCTGGATTGATAGTTATACCTAATACAGATTGAGCAGTATCAGACAAACCTTCTAATTCTGCACTTAAGATACCTGCACTGGCGCTACTATTTTCCCCCAAATACGCATCAAGATCTAGCTCATTTTGTAAAACATCATTTACTATCTCGTCTATGCGATTTGATGCAAGCGATACTAACTCTGGCTTCAATTGAGCTATTTTAGCTTCAAGATCAATTAAAGACGCTTTTTGAGGATCATTTAAACCTGACGCGGACTGAGACAACAGCGATATGTACCCATCTAAGATCCTCAGTGCATTTAGTCTACCTAAAACTGTGCCGCTTGAATTAGACACTTCACGAAAAGAGCCCCAAGCATCCATTAAAAGACGATGTAGATCAGTATTATTTTCAACTTGTTGAGTTTGTTGCTCTGCAGGGGCACTTGGCTGAGCATGTGAAGCCTCCTGTACAGGATTTTGAGTATCCACAGGAGCAGGTGATAGTTCTGAGGGGGCTCCAGAATTAGTTAGTTTAGTATGTTTATCACGGAGTGAAGCAATTCTTTGCTTTTGTCCTTCATTTAAAGTTCCACTCTTTTGAGCCTCATCTAGAGCATTGAGTAATTGTTCTACTCGAGTGTTATTTTGATCATTGGGAACACGCAACAACTGAGAAAGCTCGGTTATTAAAATACCTGCATTTTGGCTAAGTGAGCTTTCTAAAGATTCTTGACTCATACCCGTCAATTATACTATTTACTGTTAAAATACGCACCATGCAGACTAGCAAACATCAACTTCCATACTCTAGCCCAATATTCCACGGAGACAAAGCTGGTAGAACCATCGGTTTTCCCACGATAAATCTTGATCCAACAATCATTCCACAAAACACCACTCCAGGGGTCTACGCAGCACAGGTACAACTTACAGGAAAGAACTACCTTGGGGCACTCTACTTTGGACCAAGGCTGGTAAAAGGTGAAACGCACAATGTCCTAGAAATCTTTATTCTGGATTTTTCTCAAGAAATATACGGTGAAACCGCCCAATTTTCCATTTTACAGTTTGTCAGACCTGTTATGGATTTTTCATCTCTTGAGGAACTAAAAAGCCAACTACAAAAGGATATTGCTGCGGTGCGTACTACAACTCAAGCAAATTCTGTTTCCAAAAACTAAAAAACCGCTTTCCCAAAACACGCTATATACTGTATAGTACACAGAACTGAACCACCAAATATCCAACTAATTCAAGCACATATGGCAAAGCACAAACACTCACACTCCGCAAAATCAGCAACTCCACTCCAACTTGCGCAACAAGCAGAAGTTAAGCAATCTGCGTTTTTACAAGCACTGAAGCAAACACAAAACAAAAATACATCTGATACACCCAAACAAAATTCAATCATGGGTCCTGTCTTTGTGGCCATTGGGGCTATTCTTTGGGCATTGGATGGCATTTTGCGCCGTTCTCTTTTTGCCTTACCACCAATCATTATTGTTTTTTATGAGCATTTAATTGGGAGTATTATTTTGCTACCAGTACTTTGGAAAAAGTTTGGTACAGAGAAGTTTTCTCAAAAAAGCTTATTGATTGCTTCCAGCATCGCGCTCTTTAGCGGGTTATTGGGTACACTTTGGTTTACCACTGCACTCACCAAAGTTAACTTTATTTCGTTTAGCGTCGTCTTTTTACTTCAAAAACTACAGCCCATCTTCGCCACAACTGCCGCTGTCATACTTTTGAAAGAAAAAGTAAACAAAAACTATATCTACTGGGCTGGATTGGCGATGGTAGCTGCGTTTTTTGTGACCTTCAAGAACGGATTTATAAACCTTTCTACTGGTGAAGGAACCGTAACCGCCGCGTTATACGCACTCGGAGCAGCATTTGCTTGGGGCAGTTCCACCGCTCTTTCTAAATTGCTCTTGAGAGAACATTCCACTGAAATGACCACTGGGTTGCGGTTTGTATTAACGACGATCTTTTCTTTTATTGCAATTCTCTTTTTCTCTGATATCAACGCCATTTTCACCGTCACAGCGTCGCAATTGATGCGCTTTGGCATCATCGCACTTTCCACAGGAATGGTGGCCGTTTATATTTACTATAAAGGACTCCAGATGACGCAGGCGAAAATCACGACGATTATTGAGTTGATTTTCCCAATGCTCGCAGTCACGATTGATGCGTTTGTCTATAAATCATTCTTGGCACCAAGCCAAGTAGCTGCTGCGCTGGTGTTGTTATTTGCCATCTACAAGGCTTCACAACTCAACACAAAGTCTGAGTAATGATTTTACCGCACTACTTCCCTACCCAAAAATGTCGGAGAACCAGGTATAATTACTCTCATGGCAGATGTTGTTCAGCAAGCGAAAACAAAAATCATCACCTTCAGTATTCCATCTGGATTAGTTACTGACGAGTATCCTATTGATATTGATCAAATTAAGCAGCTTGGTTTATACACCAGACAAAATTTTGAGGAACTTAAAGACTTATTTCTAGATATTCTTGATGCGATAAATCGTAATTCTAGTACATTGTATGAGCTGTATCCCAATCAAGAAATTCATATAAAGATTAAGCAGCATCGCAATAGCAAAGAAGAAGGAATTCCTGTAGAGCTGGAAGTAAGCAACCTCAGGCCAAATGAACCAAATTTTCATGGTTCACCCAAAACGCACTTATTTTTTGTTGATGCAGTTTCATTGATCCTCGGAATTGCGACAACACTACAACGAGAGTTTTACGCTAAAGAATTACAGAGCCGATTTTTAGAAGATTTCAAAGATCCTGATACAGAAACTTATTATTTACAGCAGTGGGGCCGCTCAGGAGGAAGATTGTATCTTTCTCAAGAGGCAATGCAGCGTGAAACTGCACAGTTAAGTTCACTTTTTGAGAGAGTCGTACAAGCTTTACTAGAAATTGAAGAAAATCTGGCCAAAGAAGCTGCTGGAGAAACTCAAGAACCTGAACGAGAAACTAAAGAAAAGGAACCAAACACTGCGGAAATAAGTGAAAGAGTGGAAGAACTAGTTCAAAATCTCCGTGATTCAAATGATTCTGGTGATGGAAATCAGAGTGATCAAAATGGTCAGCAAACTTACAACTTCGAAGATCCAGATAATCAAACGAGGCTTTTAGAATCTCGAAACTTTGTTTTGGCATCACTGAGAGCAAATGTACTCGATAGAATTTTCGAGCAAGGTGGCTATGCTCTGTCCGATTTGCCAGATTCTATTCGTGGTGAAGCGCAACAATTACATGATGAACTGCAAAAAATCATTGAAGATGAACTAAATACAATTATCGGAAGTTTGTCTGATGCAGAAAAAGCCGAGCTTATCGGAACTGGAGCATTGATAGCCCGCACCAAGCTATACCAAAGAGCACTACAGATTTTATTTGGCAGATCCAACCGTTTCATTGTGAACTATCAAAAGTTTTATGATTTGCAAATAAATTCTATTTTGGATACTGATACCGCTACTACAGATCAAAATACGATTGAACAACAGTGTCTCAGAGGGCAGAAAACTATAGATGCGCTGCAACAATTTATTACCTCTGTCACAGCTCAACCTGAGCTTTCTGCAATTCATGCAGAACTAGAAACTTGGAAACAATCATTACAAGAAAAATATGCACTTTTAGATGCAAAGAGAACTGCAGAAAATCGGCAAGCAAATCAAAATGATGATGACGACCAGCAAGGTGGAGAGTCAAAGAAAAAACCAGATCAGCAAGAAGAAACTCAAACAAAGACTCAAGATCAGAAATCTGATCAAGATACAGCTGATTCTTCTAAGACGGGAACTGATGACTACGAACCTGAGTTGTCCGAGAGAGAAATTCCAGACGCCCCTCAGGTTCTGACCCCCACTCAGTTACAAACATTCATCAGCACACAAAGTGTTCAGACATTACCACAACAAACGCAGCAGGTCCTTGCCAAGCAAGCAGCTCAGGTGACTTGGGGTGCGATGGCGCAACTATTTTCTGAAGATACGCTAAAAGCAAACTCAATTCCACCACAGCTGTTTACTACTATAAATACACAGACCATTGAGTATCTTTCAAATCTCTCACCTGCAGAGCTACAAAAACTTTCCAAGTCTCCCAGCAGCTTAATCAGACATATTAAAAATATTACACTGCGCATTCAAAGAGATGCAGGATTTGCAGTAGAGTATCAAAATTTTCAGCAAAAATTTACGACTCCCGCAATCAATAGAACTGAGCGGATTGAAATTGAAGCCGCCTGGGCGATTGAAAACGCTAAGTACGAATTGTTCACTTCACACAACATTACTTCAGATCTCATTTTCAATGATGAAAAACTCAAAAAAGAATATATTGAGGCAGAACATGCACTTGAGACCAAGGTATACGCATACATTTTGCAGCTTTCTACTGAAGAATTGCTGGAGTTATACATAAATCCACAGAAGAGAGATGCGTTATTTGCTGAAATCACAAAATCATTGAGTGCTGATCCTAAATTTAGAAAAGAATTAGGAGAACTCTATACAGAACTCATTCACTATTATCAAGAACACGGCATTATTAACACCCAAGAAGATCTTGCTGCGATACAAAGAGACTTCAATAAAACTTCTTCAGCAGGATTATTAACTGACGAAGGTGGAGTCCGTTTCATTATTGATGATATTAAACATGTTGATGCTCAAAAACTATTTGCAGAACAACTCAAGTCAGAAATAAATATTGATTCACCTGTTTTCTTGGAAGGCACCGCAAAAATTCTGGATGGAATGCTCCTGGCATATGGTCAAGAACATACCATTAAGATGGTTCAGGATATTGACGCGCAGTTGCTGGGAACTATTTTTAATCTTTCAGAAAATGTAACGGGGAAAAACCATAAAACTCTTCGAGAAGTTTTAATTAATTATGCTAAAGTCCGCAGTGTTAATCTGTCTCCAGCTGAAGGTGCTACCACACAAGGCTTCATTACTACTCCATATGAAAAGCCCACTGCACAAAACATTAACAAGCAACTTTCATCTGTACGATCTGCAACTCAACTAGCTAGTGAAAACGGAACTGAAGCTACCGCAGACGCCGCTACTGGTAATATCCGCAAAAAAGCTCAGATTTTTGAAAAACTAATGGGCAACTCATGGAACAACTTAACTCCAGAGCAACAGGCCGCATTTAGATTACTTGACGGCTTCGCAATTCCACAAAATATTCGGGATAGACTCAACAGTAACACAACTGATTTAGTGGCGGATCGATTTCCACCTACCTTTAGCATACTTTCCTATAGAGGAGATATTGCTGATTTGGTGGAGGCTGCGAGAGCAGGAAAGTTTAAAGAACTTGTTTTTGCAGCAGAGCAGCAAGAGTATGATGAAGCATATAGGCAAGCTGTACAAAATGCTGCGGTAGCACAACGCATTAGTAACGAGATGAACTTGGCATTGTGGGAGGCTGCTGACGCAGCATACAAGGCTGAGGTAGCAGCGCAAAATCAAACCACAATTGAAGCAATTTCCAACCAATACATTCAAGCTATTCAAGAGAATGCGCAGGGAAGAATAAACACGACAGATGCAGTAGCTACTGGAGCTGGGATTGCTGCAGGTGCAAGTTTTGGGGCTACTAACTTTACTAGGGGAATTCCACTTCCATATGGGTCGCAAGACTCTGCACTTGGGAATGTAGCTGGAGGTAAGATACGACAGCTTGCAGGTATTGCAAATACTTTTTCACAAGGTATAAAGATAGCTCGAGCAGCTTCAGGTGATTTAACGGCAGCTACACAGATAGCATATTCATTTTTTTCTAGTCCAAGATTTAGAGAAGTTTTACTCGCTACAGGAACAGCTGGAACAGCATGGTTATTATCAATTCTTGCAAACCCACTTTCACTTGCCTCAATACTAGGTTCCATTGGTATGCTCGGTCTTTCAGGGATTGCGCCAGGTTTTGCACTTGGCGGAGCATTTAGGTTAGCATTTCCCAACTTCCGTTTTCCAGGTATTACAGTTAGAACACCAGCTAATCCTTTTAGTATGGGATCTGATGCTGCTGAAGGTTCTGTTCGGGGATATAGATCAATGTCTGAGATGCGTGGTGGACAGAACGCTCAAAGTCAATCAGCTCAAACTGCTTCTGGGACAAACTCTACTAACGTGCAGTCACCAGATCCACAAACGGCCAGTAGAAGCATGTCTAGAGCACAAAATACTAACGCTAGTATTAGAGATACAGCACAAGGCTCAGGAGCATATTCTCCATATGCAAACCCAGCTACAGGAGCAGCAACTACAAGCTCAATCTGGTCTTTAGCTAATATTGGACTATTAGCCCCTGTTATGGCTATGGCTCCTGTCTTTATTTTGACAATATTTACTATCGTCGTTATCTCTGGAGCATTCTTAGTAGATCTCCCTACTAAGCCGTTTTCAAAATCAGGTTTTAATAACACAGGTCAACAAGTAAGCGAAAAGTATGTAACAGTCACAAAAACACCTGACAAAGGTGCAAATCCTAAAGAGATTCCTAATAATACGGCTCTTACCGTTGCTTATACCGTTACAATCCAACCAAAACCTGGATATACTATTAAAATCAATGAGGCAACTGATACTTTTTCAAGTTTTGGTGATCAAGTGTCACCAAATCCAATAACATCCACCTTTAGAGTTTCACAAATTCCTACAGAGGTACTCACTACTGCAGCGCCACCTATAACCTATGTAGCAGCCATTGATAATAAATTTAAAGATGCATATATCACAAATACCTTTAGTATCACCTTTGATGTAATGGATTCTACGGGTAATTCAGTAGAAACAAATCAGATCTATAACGCTTCAGCAAATGTACTGATAGGTGAACCGAAGATTGGCTGTTGGCCAGTAACTGGAGTCATTACCACATATCCTTTTATGAAGTCTGTACCTACTCACGCTAAATCTGATGCATTTGACATTGGAGCACCTCTGGGGACTCCTATTCATGCACCATTTCCTGGATTTATAAATGATAAAGGTTTGGATACCACAGGCTACGGTAATTTGCTGACACTAGAGTTTGTTTTACCCGGTGATAGCACACAACAACATAGAGTGGTTTTCTTTGGTCACTTAAGTGGTGTGGCAGAAAAATTTAGAGGCAAAAAAGCTGAAGCAGTCGTGGCGGGAGAAATTATTGGATTTGTGGGAAGTACCGGAAATAGTACGGGACCACACTTACACTATGAATTACGAAATGATCGAGATTATCCTGATGATCCCGGATTAGGTTTGCGCAATATAGTACCAGGTGGATTAAGTGCCACGGTGGGAACGCCTACCAGAAGTTGTAAGTAAAGGAATATATGCCCGAACTACAAGAGCCGCAGTTGGAAAAAAAGAAAACGTATAAGTGGTTTCAATTGCTGTTAGTTTTTTCAGCTCTTGTATTGGGGATTGGCTATACATTACGACTACTCACGCCAACAAAAATTGAAGTTCAACCCACCTTAAATCGCAATTATCAAGGATCTACTACACGCTTTGAAAAAGTTACCTTTGTAGGAACAACCCCAGATCTCCCAAAAGAACTTGTGGTTGCAACAGCAGAAAACTTTGTACCACTTAATTTTGAAGATAGAACTATAAAAGATAAGCTGATTGCTCAATATAAACTCCAACGGAATCCAAATGTTCCTGAGCTTTGGGTAAGTCCAGATTATGCTCTCCAAGAGATTCCTTCTACTGGGAGTTACGAACTATCTACACAAGTTGCCCTGCCAGTCGATAAAATTGCAGATAGTCTCACTGCACTTGAAACTGCTCAAAAATTTGTAGCAGCAGTGCTTCCAGGAAATAACTTGCAGCTCCTAGACAAAAAAGTAGTATATCGAGATGCAGATGCTCATGGAGATATCACAGAACCAACACAGGCTGGTTTAATTGATGTACCATTTGGATTTGAAATTGACTCCTACCCTATTTATTTAGAGAAATCACTTGAATATCCAGTGCGAGTCATGATAAATGCGGATAATCAGATTCAAAAAGCCACCTTTCATCCATTTTTTCTAACACCTAAAATAGATGGGAAGATTAAAACTCTGACTGTGGCTGAAGCGCTAGCAAATATAAATGCTAATAAAGCTACAATTATTAGCTCGTATTATGAGGGTTTTGAAAGTGAATCTCTTGAGCAAATTACTTCTGCTGCACTCAATACCATTACTATTGAATATCGCGTGAGCAGTGATACAAAACGAATTGTCCCCTACTATCGTTTTTCTGGGCAATTAATCAACGCACAAGGTCAGCAGTTTTATGGAGAAATCATCACACCAGCTGTACAAACAGAAGACGCCCAATCATGATAAAATAAACTCGATCTAATGTGATTTTTTCACCTGTCCATCATGAAAGAACATCCAATACCACAAGACATCACTAACTACAGGTTTCATATTGTGGGTAGTATGACGCTCAAGCAGTTTGGAGAAGCTGCTGCTGGTGTAATTGCAGGATTATTGATTTATCAAACAAATTTAATTTCTATCATTAAGTGGCCACTGATTATTATTTTTGCAGCAGGTGGGTTTGCTGCTGCATTTTTACCGATTGAAGAGCGGCCGCTCAGTCACTGGATTTCTACCTTTATCAGCATCTTGTATAAGCCTACTCAATTTTTCTGGAAACGCAGTTACAACATTCCTGCACCATTTTTATTTAAGGCAGATCATGTTGATGTATCAAGTTTACAAGAAATTGACCTAAGTCCCGTACGCAGACAAAGAATCAAAGAATTTATTTCTTCAACTTCACCACTGGAAGGAGTTTCTGATTTTTCAACTGAGGAACGGATGCGCATGAGTTCAATACTCGATATTTTTCAAACGCAGGTAGTCCGTGAAGTAAAAATTGAAACATCTGTAGAATCACAAGATAAACCCAACTTGACTGTTAGAGTCCGTAGTATGCGCCAAGCATCAATTGAAGAAGTCCAAGGTACTGACGATCGTTTTTCAGCGAACTCACTCGGTGGCACGGAAATTGACACTTATCTATTAGATCCCAGCCTTACCCAACAACATCTAACAACAAATAAAAAAGACGCCTATCTGGATACTCAAGAAGTAGCACAATCCATTCAAATTCCAGAGATCCAGCCAGTCGAGGTAAGTAAACCTGCACTGAATGAAGAGGTGGCGGCACTTGTTCAACAACAAACCACAGAAGGTAATGAACGTGCGTTTGTGGGTCAAATAGCTCCCCAGACACGATCTGTTTCTGCTACTGACACCGTCCACTTTAATGCTGAACTTCCCTTCCCTAGTAAACCTAATACTCCAAATAAATTGGTGGGTATGATCTTGACTCCAAAAAATGAGCTTATTCCAGGAGCAATTGTAGAGATCAAGACACAGCAAGGGACTGTTTCTCGCGCTGTAAAAAGCAACGCACTGGGACAATTTTTCATCACAACGCCACTGGAGAATGGTGAGTATGTAGTTTCCGTAGAAAAAGACGGCTACAAATTTAATCAAATGAGTATTAGTTTAGCAGGAAAGATTGTAGAACCACTTGAAGTACGGAGTGTCTAAAACGTAAGTACTTCACGACCGTTATTGCAGCCTGGTCCTAAAGCCAGTACCATAAAGAGAGTGTAAAATACGAATATGTCTGACATTATCCAATCTACTACCCAGCAATTTTTGGATATCTACGATATCACTAATAATTTTGTGATCATGAAGGATGGCACTGTTTCTACTATTCTTACGGTAGATGCCATGAATTTTGGTTTGCTGGCAGAAGAAGAACAAGACGCGATCATGTATGCCTATGCAGGACTACTTAACTCACTTAACTACACGGTTCAAATTATTATCCATTCTCAAACAAAAGACGTTACTTCATACTTAAAAATTTTGCAGGAACAAGAACTCCAGGCGGAAAATGAAACGATGCGCAGGCGTATCAGAATGTATCGGGAGTTTGTGGGGAACTTAATTCATGAACGCAATGTTTTAGATAAAAAGTTTTATGTAGTGATCCCAGCCACTGCACTTGAGATGGGATTTTTGGCTACGTCCAGCATTTTACCTGGTAGCAAAGCCTTTGACATAAGT
>OMIS01000093.1 GCA_900299155.1 bacterium | reverse complement strand
TTATAAGTAATAACACTGAATTTTCTTTCAAGCCTTCAAGTGATTTTCCTAGATCTGATGAATTTTTTAGCAGAGTACAAAACCTTGCGGATAAAGATAAAGCCATAATTATAACTATAACTAACAATCCAGAGGATGCTGACGTACCATTTATTAAGCAAGGTAAATATACTAGTGGATTCAGATTTCCTGAGAAGTTTGTTGTGGATCATTTTAATATATATGTAGATCCTAGTATTCAGGCAAATCAAGGTGATTTCCAATTTGAAGTAATTCAAAACTACTTAGCTGGGATTCTCTATGCTAGTGAGTATCAAAAATATTTGGATGATAATTCACATATACCTAATTACAGTGACGCGCAAGACTTTGGATTTGAAATCACCAAAGCTTCAGTTATAAGTAAGAAATATCCAATTATTTTAAAGAAGGCTGAGTGAAAATTAATATTTATAAAATACTATTAGTTACTGCAGCATTATTTGTTAGTATATTTACCTTCATCACACCACAGGTTAGTGCTCAAATGTGTACTGGTAGTATAAACTGCAAAAAAATGGGTATTGAAACAAGATGTGAGGGTGGACTTCGCGACGGAGAAGAATGCAGTAGTGATAGTTATTGCTTGTGCACAGATTGCTGTAAGAGCAAAGAAGTAGTAGTTGCTCGTGATACTAAGAGTTGTATTACTCCTGGGAAACCAGGTTGTGGGGCAGGATGTTTAAATGAAGGTAGTATTACCTGGCAACCTGATGGTGGCAGCTGTAACTTGTACTACCCACCTCCAGTGATTGTCCCAGCTCCAGTCCCAAGTAACGCACCACAACCATCAACACCTCCTGCAGTGCCACCTCCACCAGCTCCAGTTTGTGGATGTCAATTCGGATACACTTGCTGTCCAGACGGTGGGTGTGTGCCACCTGGGAATTGCTGCGGGGATTGCGGTGGATGTAATTCAATTTCCTCTTATAGCAAAGCCAATGTATGGGTTCGCGTCGTTTCTCCAGAAGGACCTACTGGCACCACTGCGTGGAAAGGGACTCAAACAAATGATCCTCTATATGGCATAAACTGGTCTGTCCAGGAAACTGATTCTCAGGGATACTTCCAGCAGTATCGCCCATATGAATCTGGTGGAGTAACTACTTTTGATAAGACTAAAAATAAAATTGACCCCAATATGAAGCTTGTAGTCTCTACAAATCCTTCTGGATGGTATACCTATACGAATAGCTGTGGAGATGGTGTGGGGAGCAACATTCCAGCTACACCTGCACACGGACTGGCATGGTCAAATCATTTTTGTTCGGCAGGATATGCCTATTCTGATGGAGGGACAGGCAAACCACTCAAAAACCAAAAGACCTGTGGTGATTACTACTACACTAACATGTCTGGATCTTGTGGCAGTTCACCAGATCTATTACCTACTACAGATAGGGATGGCTGCTGGGGATTATTTGCACAACCTCAGGATGGACCAGAAACTGTACCCAGTTATCATGAATCTATTGTACCGCTACTTGAGGAGGCTGACCCAAATACTTGGGCAGATTTGAGATATGAGGGATACTGGAGTGCAGCATACCAAGCATGGGATCACTATGATCAAACAAGCAGCCTACAGTCAGTGATTACCTTAACGCCTCCCACAAATCATTCATGTGCTGATGTCCGGTGGTGGGGGAAACAAGAAATTGACCGCGCTCCACAAGAATATAGTGCAATTTCAGCTACTTCAAATGCTGATGGGACTTGTACCTTCAGGTTTAATCCTGAAAAAGGTGGGAACCTTATTGTGATAGAGTTATCCGCTACAAAAGTGGCAGAACGCTGCACCGTCCAACTTGAAGCACCATACTCTAACCCCGACATATTAACTTCAAATCTAAATATAGATTCTCATGAGGGTTTTGTGGCACATGTAGTGGGAGAATCAACTGAGTATGCACCACCTATCTACGAGCGAGCTCATCTCTGGCTTGCTAAAACAGACTTCACACAATTGACTGGTTTACTGCCTCAGGGATTCGTAGAAGTACTGTCAGGTGGCAAATACTACTATAAACTCGAGGATTCAGCTACTCCAGCAACTAACTGTTTTACCAATAGCGAAAATGCTTGTAGTATGTCTGTGGAAGTTACAAATACAGCGGCAGTTGTGAGTGGCCTCAGTATCTTGGATACAGGCAATTATCATGTTTTCTGTGATGTAGCACCAGCTGCTGCCATTCCAGGGCAACCAGCCCCAACAGATCCGACTAGTAATTCCAATTGTTCAGGCAATCCACTGTGTAGCACCAATGGTGGATCAGTAAATTGTGGCAGCTACAAGGATTGCGAGCTTGATTCATTAAATCCTCATGATCATGCCACACTAACAGTTTCCTGCAAGCCACAATGTAACAACGTTTGTGCAGCTTCTGCATATGATGATGGCTGTGGTAATCCAACAGGATGTGCTGCTGGGACCCAGTTTGGACCTCCAGGCACTATCACCATCACGGATCCATATCGTTCTGAAGATATGAATTCTAAGTCAGCACCAAACTTTTCATACAACGTCGGATGGACAATTTCTGAAGCAGACAAGACAGATAACTTTGATGTCTTTACCTACCCACAAAACAAGTATGCAGATATCACTGCAGTAGAAACTGCATATACAGCTGGTGCAAGTGATATTTACTATAAGAAAGTCCCTGCAGTGATTGGGCAACAAACCTATACTACAACAGTTAATACACTGGCAGATCAAGGTTGGAAGCTGACCACAGCGGTACGCGCCAATAACATTACCTGTGGCACCCCTCAAGCTTCAGTGGCTTATAACAACTATGATTTAATTAGTGGCATAAGTGGTCAAATTAAAGCAGTCACCACCAATCAATGTTCTGGGGGTAGTGATATTGGCAGCGGCATATACCCTGCATTGACCAATGCTTCTCAAGTTGTCGTCACTGATACAAATGACCAAGTGCCATACTTCCAAAGTCAAAGTATACCCAATGGAGATGCATCCAAAGGCTACTTCAGTGGATCAAATTACTTTAGCTCATGGCTACCATTCTTACCACAGTACTGGGGAAAGAGTTTGGTTCCGCAATTAAAGCTCACTACAACACCATCCAATGCATCATATATTTGCGCAGCATGCAATCGTGTAAACGGAGATGCATTTACCTGTCAACCAAGTAGTGGAGGAGGCCAAACGTATGTGCCACAACAGAATGTTAATTTCTATGTACAGTTAATTGACCTTTCCAATAGTGCCTGGTGGCAAACCTGGGGCGGAAATGTCTTTGGCAAAAATAAGATTACATCAAACTCTCCTGATGCCTGTACCAGCGGCGTCGGTTGTACTCGAGGAATTATTGCAAATATTAGTACACAGGCCAACTCAGCAGGTGTGCCGATTAGTAATGGAGTAGTTGAAAGTGCTGGTGGATTCTATTCCGCTAATGTAAACATATTCAATGCTGCCTACAGCAACCCATATGCCGCCAATACATCCTCAAACTTTGCACCTACTTTAGAGAACTACAGTTACTTCCTTGTAAACAGTGATCTCCCAGTCCCCGCAAATCCTTCTGGTCCAGCTACTCAAATCAGTGCCAATATTACTACGGCTGCAGAGTTGCAGACCGCTTTCGGTTCAAACTACAGAGATCTGGGCAGTAATGGTGAAAAAGTAGTCTGGGTGACTGGAGATTTAACAGTAAATCTGGGTGATAGTTCTGGGAAATGGAATGTACCAGCTGGAGAGCGCTGGGTGGTCTTTGTGCCAGGCAACTTAACGTTCACTGGTCCAAGCAGTGATCACCTGCCAGCTACACAACAAGGTTTGATTAAAGTAACAAATGGAGGATTCCTCGCATTTATTAGCAAAGGCAATATTACATTTAACCCAGACTTAGGATACGGCTATGATGATGAGACAAGTGTAGCATCATTCAACACACCAATTGTAGAAGGGGTCTATATTGCTTCAAACTTCTTGGTAATTCAAAGTAAAAATTCTGGGATTGACTCTCCAAGCGACTACAAATTTGTAGGAGCAGGCACCTTTGTGGGCTTGAACGGAGTGAACTTAGAGCGCAAGTTCGATGATGGTGGAGCCCGAAGAGCACTTAATAATACCTCACCTACAGACTTATTTATTTACCGCCCTGATTTTATGATTAACTCACCTCAATTCTTACAAAAGGCCACCGTGGATTGGAAAGAAGTAGACTAAATAGGTAGTCTGAAACAGAAGTTCATATTTCTCTCTAGTACTTGCGGAGTACCCCTAGTTTTCAGTATGCTGGATACGCATAGTATGAAAAAAATAGTCCTTGTGTTGTTAGTGGTTGTGGGAGTTGGCCTGATCGGAGTTGGAGCTTGGTGGATATTCTCACACACTTCAAAATCACTCATTACACAAGATAAACCATTGCAGGAATTACAAGAGATTGGCAGAAAACAACCCCAGAGAGCGGACAGCGTCATTTTTTCTACTCCGACTGGGGTACAACTCATGTCAGTGAACAGTGGGGAAGTAGCCTCACTCGCTGGCTCTTTTGATAAATTACTCGATCCAGTCCAGCAGATGACTCAATCAGCAGATGGCAATTTTTGGATTATCATGACGCAAGCTGCTGAGACTCAGAAGCGGCATTGGTATTTGGTGAACTGGCAAAAAGACACACTACAAAGACTGGACGAAAGTCTGGAAAAAATGATCGGGAATGCAGATAAAACAGTATCGCAAGTAGTGATCGGGGAAAATGCGATGGCAGTACTGCGAATTACCGACAAAACCCAATCTGCTGAAACTACGGACACTACTGAGTATGCGCTCGCTACGCTCGCGCTCGACTCCCTAAAATACCAAAACTTTGGCACAGTTACTACCCAATCCTTGAAGATATTGGGGTACGATGCTGCACAGAATGAAGTAATTTTCACACATATCACTGCAGAGACACAGAAGATTAGTGGAAAACGCTTTAACAGCAATCAGAATTATGATCTTATAGATACTGCTGAAGTTCAGTTCATGGGACCTCGGCAAAAAGTAGTGCGTATGGCTGGAGATACTTATGAGCTCGCCAGTATATCCTCTCAAACACCTATAGCCACACTGCTCCCTAAATCAGGACATAGCTTTGAACCAACTATTGTTTGGTCAGCAGATGGAAAAGTTTTTGCTACCATTCAGTACTCAAATACCGCGATTACTGAAAAAATTATTACTTTCTATTCTGATACAGGAGTAGAGCTGTATGCCCTAACACTTCCAGGTTCTCAGGCGATTCACTTTTCACCTTCAGGGGAAGCTGCTGCAATTATTAGCACGCGTGCCGATGAAACAGGCCACTCTGAAGCTTCCACAAGCTATCACTTTATCAAAATATATGAAGGTACCAGCCAAGTATTTAGTAACATACCCACTGGCAGTCAGTTACTAGGAGTCTTGTAGACTATGCAATTTTCACGCCTTCCACTCAGCTTTACAAAGTACTTGCTAGCAGTTTGTATCTGTGCCACCATGTTTTTTCACCAAGTGAATCAAGCTCAGGCACAAGTATATGAAACTGTCACTCAGAACTTTAGTGATGATACAGCGGGGAATGTTGGTAGGCTTAACTTTTTTGATCCTACTTATGGCAACAGCAATACAAACGCAGAAAATGCAAGAATTGTAGTTCCACTGCCCGTACCTGATAGTGCAAACGGTTCACGGCTAGTGCAAAAAGTTTCTATTGAACTTCATGATCATGATGAATCTTTAGTTTTTGACTTGCGCAAAAATGCAAACCAGCAACCCAATATACTCTCTAATATCGATATCAAGACAGCAAATGGTGCCCGCTGTGGAGATTTAAACTTCAAGACTAAGATAAATGATCATCACTACCCACAAAATGCTAGCCAGGATGCTGACTGCTATGTCGTACATACCTTTGATATCAATGAACCAATTTCCAGCTTATATCTGAATATTAGTAGAAAGACAGCAGCAGGAGCTACTAGTACTGAACAACACGTTCATATTAGAAACGTCACCTGGACGGTAGAAAAACAGAGCACGCCCGTGGTAGTGCCTGAACCCAAACTAACGGCACTGAGTTGTGTCGTCCCCAATACTACCCAACAAGCTGGGGATATTTTGCGTGTAGATTGGAATACTCCAACAGTACCTGTTACTACTGTGGCCATATCTGACTCACAAGCTGCCAACCGCTGGGACTCCAGCCTGGGGAGATTTTGGAGTAAAGAAACAAGAGGTGCGACCTCACTAACTGCACCCAGTGGTTTTTTCCCGCGCAGTCCACAGACGCCAAACCCACTTATATTGAAACCCAACATTCCGTATAGTGTTGTACTCTGGGATGGATCACGACTCAGTAGCGCAAAGGATATTACCTTTCAAGCTTGTAGTCAGACACCAGAGCGAGCCACCGCAGACCTTCTGGCTTCTTGTGTAACAAGAACTAGCACTCAGCCACTTTCATACAATTTAGTACTAGGCAATATTGATACAAAAACACTTTCACTTCAGAGAGTTGTCTTCTACCTTCACCTAGAGTGGAATGCCGCTGCTGCGAATCTTCGCAATTTCCTAGGCACACCATCGTGGTCTGATTGGGATACCAACAAACGAGCACCACAAGATGGGGATCAATTCGCATATGAGATTGCCACATTCACAACACTGAGTACTAATCAAATTTCTTTTGCATGGGACAACACCCAGGTGATTGGTGGCAGTAAAGCAAATCAGAAACGACTCTCTGATTTGGAAACTTGGGTCACTCAAAATAACTTTTCACAGGATTTCACTGTTTCCACGAAAATTGAGACGAGCTTTTTTGGCAACACTATTGTCAGTAATCCCGCAGCAAGTGCGGCAATAAAGATTGGAGCCCAGGCATGTGTACAGAATCCTGTCTGTGTACCGAACTGTGGTGTTTGTAGTTTATCGGGGAGTCCTGATGGCTGTAACGGGAGCTGTTCAGTAGGGAGTAGTAGAGGTACTCCAAACCAAGTGGAGATGCTCCAACCCAAAATTGGAGAACCACTAACAGTTTCTAATAATGCAGTAACTATTTCTTGGCGACAACAATCCTCAACTAATACCCAAGCATCATATGTTGATTCGTATCAAACAGTGATCTACTCAACTACTGCCTATGCTACTGCTGCACAGGCAGCTGCCGCCTACACTGCGGGGGCTCAAGATGTTGTCTTCTTCACAACGCCTGCAGCACAAGGTAACCCAGCACATATCTACTCAACTCAAGTTACGTTACCACAAGCACTTCTTAATTCAGGAAAAGTTGTTATTGCTATCCGTAGTTTAAATTTGACCTGTCCTGCATCCGTTGAGGTATATGGTAGTCCTGCAGATCCTACCGTCACCCCGCCCAATAATCCAGGTTGGCCAACTAATCCACCTACAGATTTAAACGCAGTTTTTGCGGGAAATTTCTATAAATCAGATTCCTGTTCATTGACCAATGCGCAGCCAGTTTCACTCAGCTCGAGTTCAGTAGTGACGATTACTGATAGCCAAACAAACCAAGATTACTCTAGCCCAGCAACCAGTACTGGGTACTCCATTACAGTCTCCCCAATAACGCGTGACTATATTTCTCCTCGGCTTAAGTTTGATCAAGCTGGGCAATCCGAGACTTTAGTTTGTTCTGCCTGTAATCCTGCGGATTCCACTGGGGCTTGCCAGAGACCTCGCACAGCTGGACCGACCACAACTGCCCACTTTTTCCTTGAATCATATAACCTGAAATTTGACTCTTGGTGGCAGGCACGTGGCGGCTTAGTCTATGGTCATGCTGGCATTCGCTCAGCGTTGCCAGTGGAGGGAAAGAGTAAGAAAAATAAAGATTGTGAGGATACAGGAGATTACTGCGAGCCATATCTTATTAGAAAACTAATCAATGGCTCTGATACCAGTGCCGGAATCCCATATTCTGGAGGTGCGTTACTTGATCTAGAAGGGTGGTGGACAGATCGTTTAGACTCAGCACGCGCCAATAACGGTGTAGATGCCAAGACCAAGATCACACATGAAGATTACACATTTTTCATGAATAAACTTGGAGAAACACCAACTGCGGACATTACTACTTCGTATATCGATACACTTGCTAAGATCCCTGCAGGGACTGAAATACGTGGGGCGAAAGTATCCTATAGAAATGGTGACTTGACATTTAACCCTAGCCAAACCTGGAATATTTCCTCTGGTGAAAAGCGTGTAATATTTGTAAACGGCAACCTGACGTTCTCACAAACACCTGACTCCATCAGTACAGTGCAACCAGGAGGTTTTTTGGCATTTATTGTATCTGGCGATATTATCTTTGATCCTACAGTAGGACATACCAGTACTTCTGATCTTGTGGCCAGTAATAGTCTGCAACCAAATGTTGAAGGGGTTTTTATCGCCAGTGGTCGGATAATCACACAGAGTGCAGGCAGCGATGATAAAAAATTCGTCGGCGCTGGCTCATTTGTAGGGTGGGGTGGAGTAGAGCTGAAACGCACCTTTGAAAAAGGCCAATTGGGTCGTATCCGCAATAACACTACACCAGTAGAAAGCTTCTTATACCGGCCTGATTTTCTTATTAACACTCCAGAATTATTACAATCCACAGAAATGGTGTGGAGAGAAGTCAATTAACAAGATAGACTAGTACTATGCGTATTTTTACTCTGCCCAAACAGCGCCGTACACCAACTGGTTTTACCTTAATTGAACTGCTGGTTGTTACTACCCTGGTCATATTCTTACTTATGAGTGTTTCCTCTATGTTTATGACGATTTTGGTGGGCAACGCCCAAACCAATATCCGCCGACAACTCAAAGCAGAAGGCACAGCCATGATTAGCCAGCTTGAGTTTTTATTCAGAAGTGCTAAGAATGTCAAATATACAAATGGGACAGCTTTACCTTGTACGGGTGGGAACTTTCAACTGGCAAGTACTCCGATCGTAATTGAGGATGGAGAAAATAATCAGTTTACTATTTCATATGAAGACAACAAAATTAAAGTGCAAAATGGTAGTAATGCTAAAGCTGATCTAAATTCAAGCTTTGTGATACCACAAAGTCCAAATATCACCTGTTATGGGAGCAGTACAACACAAAAGAAATCTGTGAAAATAGATTTCACACTTCAGTGGCAGCAAGATACAACCAACTTTTCTGATACCTATACTACAACCGTTCAACTCCGCAATACTTGAGGTACTTTAGTTTGCTAAAGTGTGTTTTTTATCCACTTTTTTATGATTTTTTGCGGTAATTATAGATACCTGTTACTGTGTTTTATAGAACGTTTGCTCAATTGAAGTAGAACGGACTTGGTTTGTACCTACATTCCAATATACATGTACTTTAATCCTGACTGAATTTGTTGAAACAACTTTGCTGATTGCACGTTTATAGGTGATTTTATTCTGTACGACAGAAGCACAGCTTGAAATTTGACCTATACCAAGCGTGCTGCCAGTGATTTGAGTGACGGTAGTAAAAGTGGTGGGGACACACTTAATGCTATCTATCGTTGCACTTGCTATTTGAGTTGCTCCTGGGCTAGAACTAAACTCAGTCCATGAAATGATATTTTTGTCTTTTCTAAACACTTCCATTGTATCCTGAGCCAAGCTCGTGCCAGTTTCCCGATATTGGGCTTCTGAGCTATTTTGAATGGAACTAGTCATGCTTATAGCTAAAGCCGTCAAAATCAGCCCTACAATGACTGTAGCGACTAATACTTCTATAACAGTGTTTCCTTGTTTCATCATTTTTGTATACATAGTTGTTTAAACTCTAGTTTGTGTAGGCTTCAACATCTGAGATACTGCCGCCATTATTTACAGTAAACCTATACTTTAAATTTGAATCACTTGTGCTGATAAACTCAAGCGTACTAGAAGGGGGTCCACTTGGATAAATGTATACGCCTTTATAGAGGGTATAGTAATCAATATCTGTCGGGCTACTACCTGAATAGGTTACTCCCGCAGGAAAGTTCTCTCTATACACCTCCACTGATTCTCCAAATGATCCAAAGGTAGGTCCACATAGCGCAATAATCCTGATAGAGCCACCTGTTAGCTTAATCCTATATCCTTGTAGCTTATTTGCACCATTGCAGGCTGGATCTGTGGGGGTTTCTCTTACTCGAGCCTTACCTTGTGTGGTACGCACAAGTTGCTGAATATTCTTTGCTGCAGCTAGGACTTCTTGTCTGGATTGAAACGCCAAATATGCTGCGATACCGCCGCCCATAACTAGTGCCATAATACTTATGGTGATGAGCAGTTCAATCAGAGTGAACCCAGCCCGGGCAGGCAGTTTATTTGGCATCTTTTACAGACCTTTGGCGCAGATGTGCGTCCCAGTGTTAGAAGTATTCCAGCTAGTACAAGTAGCATTATTACTATTTCCCTTAGTAACTTCAGATACTGCACAAATACAGCCTGAGCTCTGGGTGTAAGTGTATGTACCACTTGGCAAAGGATCTCGCGGAACTGGTTCACTTAAGTAAGTACCAGCAAGTGACTCATATGAGAGAGGATACGAGCCAGTCTGCTGCTTACTTAGCATCAACGCTTGACGGATGGTTTCCATGTCTGCTTTACGCTTGGAATCACGGGCACTCTTACTGGCACTCGTGAAGCTGACCATCCCAATTGTGGCAAGCACAATAATGATTGTAGTAACAACCAACAACTCAATCAAGGTAAACCCAGTTTTTTTTCTATATATATTCATAACTGCTCCTATTGTTGCTGGCTCACACAGAAGTAAGTAGTATTAGAACCATAGTTACAAGAGGTTCCTGATGGTGCGTCTGCATTACCTGTACTACTTTCAAGTTGAGCACAAATGCAGTAGCCATTTACTGAACAGCCATTGTTGGTGTTGTAAACGTAGCCTGGTTTCGGGTCGTTCGGAAGAGCTGGCAAGCCACCACCTAGTGCCATAGTATTGCAGCTTTCATCATAGGTGGAATTCACCGCATAATACTGCTCAAACGCACTTTGAATGGCTTTCATATCACCCACACGCTTTGCGTCTCTGCCTTTTTTCTGGGCATTACTATATGCCACAGCACCCATCGCCACCAAGATACCAATGATTGAGATCACCACCAGAAGTTCTAATAATGTAAATCCTCTAAAAAATCGCTGTTTCATGCTACCTTTCATAGTTGTATCTTAGTCATGCGGCACCAGCTTTTTCAATACCAAAAGCAAATTGACCTTAATTTTCTACCTTAATTTTGATGCTATTTAGCACAGCATCATATGTACTTACTTGCCAGTTATCTATTGCAGTTATCTTGGCTATATACATGCAGTTGGGCATTTCGCAGGTATATTTATGTGTTACTTTGCCCGTAGTTTCATTCATCAATGCTGGAGTAGTACCATCTCCAAAATCAATCGTTACCTGTGCTGAGCTTGCCCCTGGAGTATCTACAACATACGCAAAGTCCACCATGCCACCATTGGCAGAAGCAACTTCTCTTGTGCGTGGGTCTGGGAAAGGAGAGGTGTTAAATGAGAGCACCACTGGACGGGCTGAACATGAACTAAAACAGGTGGTGGGGCATTCATTTAACCCATCAATACTAGCTCCGACACCCACCTGAGTTTCTTGTTGGCAGCATTTGTATCCATATCCTGTGCAGCTAGTGACAGGTCCAGCTCCCAGATCTGTTTCTTTATCATTAAGCTGAGTGATCTCCATACCATCAATTCCAATAATTGCTTTCTTTTGTAAGAAAGGGACTTCTATATTTGCCACCCTTGAGATCTCATTCACTAAATTATGAAAGACTTCAAGCTCTACTGCACTTCGGCCATTTCCCCAAATAATGCCTGATGTACCAGGAACTTTGCTAATAAAGGGAGGTAACGTATGTTTGCTGATTAGAATTGGCTTGGTAGAAATCTGATCACAAGTTGCTTCCAAGACGTACTCAGTATCTGAAGTAAATCTCAGTTGTGTCTGAACCGTTAAGCCAGTCACACTCGTCCCACTTTCATTCTGACAGCGAGCAGCGTAGCCGCCATTTTTAGACTGTACTTCCAAACTTTTGAGTGCTGTTTTGAATGAGCCAACACCCCAAGAGAGAATAATTTCTCTTCCCACAAAAAATCCGCCCACCAACAGCACCGCTAAAATAATCAAAATAGTAAAAAACGTGGTCAAGACACGCATATCATGAAATAAGTGTAACATACCAAGCTACGAGATAGTTACCCCAAATCAAACTTATACATGCTCCCAAAATCAAGAACGGTCCGAAAGGAATAGGTTTACCAAAGCGGGCTAGTTTGAGCGCAATTAAGCACAACCCCACCACTGCTCCCAATACAAAACTTATAAAAACCCACACTAGCAGTTCTGGCCAACCCACCAACAATGCCAGGGGGACTGCCAGCTGAACATCCCCAAAACCGAATCCTTTTCCCTTGGTGATATACCACAACCCCCAGAAAAAGAGTACTGTCGCAGCCATCCCAGAAATAGCTATTAGGAAGTCATTGAGTTGCATAATTCCTGCAGCAGTTAATGCTATACGGTACAACACCACCAGTGCAGTCAAGAATACCACTGCTGTTTCTGGAATCAGCATGTATTTGTAATCAATGATAACAATGTAGAGTAAAACAACGCCCACAATCAGCCAAAAAAGTGGTTGTAAGAAGACAAAAGGCTGCTGTGATAACTGGAAAAATACAAATCCAACAATATACCACCACACAAATAATAAACCCATCAATCCTTCTACTACCGGATGTGAATAGGAAAGTTTAGCATGACAAGATCGACATTTTCCTCCAAGTATTAGAAATGAAACTACAGGAATGTTGTCATACCAGCAGATTTGAGTATGACACTGTTCACATTTTGATCTGCCGTATACCCAGGATTCACCAGTTTGAGTGCGGTATATAACTACATTTAGGAAACTACCGATTGCAGCTCCAAAAATAAATAATAGTACTACTACTGTTGCAACAAATATCATCTCATTCAGTCTACCATACAAAAACCCCTGCCAAAGGGCAGGGGTTTTGAAGTCCTTGTATTAGTTTATGGCAAGCAGTACATATATTGCTTATCTGTGTCATCACAGATTTCTGCCTTTGCAGCATCAGAGACGTCAGTTGGCAATCCATTTCCAGATGTCCCACATCTATCTTGAGCTTTTTTAGCGAAGGCAGCAGACTGTGGCAAGAAACAGATATACACACTTGACCCTTGCCCGGTTTTTCTGGACGCATAGAGTGAATTATAACCACTGGCAAAAATTCTACTAAAGAAAGTTGATTTCAATTCATTGCTTCCATTACAACCTGTAGTAGTTGCAGTAGAAAGTTTCTCATATACAGGACATTTACTTGTAGCGTGGTCATCCTTCCAGGTAGCGTCTACTTTTGTCCAGCCTAATGCAGTAGTAGAATCTGGTTTAACAAACCAAGGATAGTAACCTTGATATGCATGGAACCGATCAATAGCAGATAACAACTGCTCTGCATCTGATTGACTTCCTGTGTCTCGGCCACGATTAATCTGTTCTACAGGACTTATAGCAGAGAGAACTGCTACAGCAAGGATACCAATAATTGAGATCACGATCAGCAACTCAATCATAGTAAAACCTGCAGTGGAATGCGCTGCTTTAATACGCGAAAGTGCTTGGATAATCATATTCATATACTATTCCTTTTTTCCTTACTACTAAGTAAAACATAACTACTAGTGAAGTGCAAGAGGTATTTTTATTTTCCCGCTAGAATTGACTGGTTAAGTTATAGATTGGCATAATAACCGCAATCACCATTGCGCCAACGCCAATACCCAAAACAATCATGATCATAGGTTCTATAGCAGCAGTCAAGTTTTTAACTGCCTGTTCACTTTCCTGCTCAAAATAGGTAGAAAGTTTGCCTAGCACTTCGTCTAGTTTACCAGTTTCCTCACCTACTGAAATCATTTGGTGCAAGATCGGGGGGAACTCTTCATACTTTGCCAAGGCTTTTGAGAGTGGCACACCCTTTTCAATTTGTTTGATGGCTTCCTGGAGTGCTTCTCGATAAATGATATTATTTACACCCTGCGTAACAATTTCCATAGCTTGCAGCAATGATACACCTGCCGTTAGGAGGAGAGCCAGTGTTCTTGCAAACTCAGTCAAGATAATCTTTTTTATTAATTCACTCATGATGGGAATTTTCAGCAAGAACTTGTCCCAAGTATGTCTTCCAACACTTGTAGCAATCCAACGTCTAAAAAGAATGATGCCACCAAAAACACCGCCAGCCAATAACCACCAGAACGATACCATGAAAGTAGAGAGGTTGATAAGTAGCATGGTAAGGAAGGGTAGTTCGGCATTGAAATCTTTATACATGGCCGTCAACTTTGGGATAACAAAGATCATCATGATCACTGCCACTATGGCCATAGCGAGCAAGACTATGACAGGATAAATCATTGCACCTCTAGTTTTTGAGCGGAATTCTTTGGATTTTTCCAAATTGTTAGCAAGACGTTCAAGGATATTATCTAGTACACCGCCCAACTCACCAGCTTTAACCAATTGAACATAGAGAGAATCAAACTCTTTAGGATGTTTCAATAACGCATCACCGAAGGTACTGCCTCCTTCAATCTCTTGTAAAATGTTGGCTACCATCCGAGACATTTCTGCTTTACTCTGTTGTACCAAAATAGAGAGTGCGGTGGCTAAAGGTAAACCAGCAGAGATCATCGTAGCTAATTGGCGAGTAAAGTTAACAATATCAGTAAACTTCACTCCAAACATATATTCTTTAATCGCTGCCAGTGAATCTTCTGTAAGCGGATGAATATCAATCACCAACAACTTGCGAACAACTAATTCTGAGGCAGCTTGGCGTTCATTCCGTGCTTCAACCTTACCCTTAACTGTTTCTCCAAATTGGTTTTTAGCAATATATGTAAAATACGGCATAGCAGTTCTTTCGAATTATCTTCCCAATAACCGGCCCATTTCAGTAGGTCTAAAGGCGTTTTCCATTGCAGTATCTGCTGAAACCACACCTTTTTGCACTAATGATTGGAGATGATTCTCAAATAAGTTCATACCTACATCTGCAGAAGTCTGAATCACAGTATCGATTTGATGTGTTTTTGCTTCACGAATCAAGTTTTTTATAGCCGAATTTGCAATCATGATTTCTAGAGCTGCTGTACGCTTACCAGTCACTGTCGGCAATAACCGTTGTGATGCAACTACCTTAATAGTAGCTGCCAGCTGTTGGCGAACTTGGCCTTGTTGATGCGCAGGGAAGACGTCAATAATACGATCGATTGTTTCTGCTGCGGTCGCAGTGTGTAACGTTGCAAACACAAGGTGTCCAGTTTCTGCAATAGTGATCGCCGACGCTATAGTTTCATAGTCACGCATTTCTCCAATAAGCACCACGTCTGGGTCTTCACGTAAAATTGAGCGGAGTGCAATTTCCCATGAGTTAGTATCACTATTTACCTCACGTTGAGAAATAATACTACGCTTGGGCGTGTACACAAATTCAATTGGATCCTCAACAGTAACGATATGATCTGCCCGACTTGCATTAATTAAATCAATCATTGCTGCAAGAGTTGTTGATTTTCCTTCACCAGTGGGACCCGTTAAGAGAACTAAGCCTTGTGGATAATTACAAAATTCAGAAAGGATAGGAGGTAACTGCAGTTCATCCAACGTTTTAATGCGGGTGGGGATCAACCGCATAGCTGCACCAAGGGCCCCCTTTGCATTATAGACATTAATACGGAAGCGTCCTTTATCTTGAAACTGATATCCAAAATCTAACTCTTTATTTACTTCTACAAAGTCTTTTTGCTCCTGAGTCATCAGAGGAAAGATTAAACTTTCCGCCATTTCTGGAGTAAGAATTGGGGCACCTTCCACAGCAATAAGATTTCCGTCCACACGAATCATAGGTGGAGTACCTACAATAATATGAACGTCAGAACCTTCTTGAGTCACTAATTGATCTAAAATGTCATGAATATTCATAGGTCCTTTTTAGATTTGCGCTACACGCAATACCTCTTCAATAGTTGTAATACCTTCCAAGACTTTTATATAGCCATCTTGCTTCATCAATAACATGCCATCTCTCATGGCAATTTTTTCCATATCTGTGGCTGGCTTGCGCTCTAAAATCAGTCTAGCAATTTCTTCTGTAATTTTCATCACCTCAAAAATAGCCACCCGGCCTTTATATTCTGGCTCATTGTCTGGTCTGTTTTTACTTGCACGTCGTAACGTAATACGCTCAGGATCCTTGTTATTGCGCTTACACCAACTGTCGAACTTATCTCCCAAGACCTTCTTAATATCATCTACCACCGCTTTTTCTGGAGTGTATTCCTCAGTATAGTCTGGATGAATCTTACGCAACACACGCTGTCCCATCACACATGTCATGGATGAGGCAAGCAAAAATGGCTCAGCACCCATGTCCATCAGACGAGGGAGAGCACCTGCTGCAGAAGAGGTGTGGAGGGTAGAGAAGACTAAGTGACCTGTTAAAGATGCTTGAATGGCTAGCTCAGCAGTTTCACTATCACGAATTTCCCCCACCATGATAATGTTGGGATCTTGACGCAAGAATGAACGCAAGCCTGAAGCAAACGTCAATCCAGCTTGCGGATTGATCTGCACTTGGTTCACACCGATCATTTGATACTCGACTGGATCTTCCAGCGTCATGATATTGACTTTGGGCGTATTGATTTTATGCAAAATTGAGTACAGCGTTGTGGTTTTACCTGATCCGGTTGGTCCAGTAATTAAGACGATACCATGAGGTACTTTAATAGATTCTTCTACGTTATGTAGAGACAAGCCATCCATGCCCAGTTCCTGCAAAGTCGGGACTGTCGCATCCTTCTTCAACAACCGCATCACGACTTTTTCTCCGTTGATGGTGGGGAGTGTGGAGACACGCAAGTCAACCTCTTGTTCTTGGGTGGCAAAGTTAAACCGACCATCTTGGGGGAGCCGTTTTTCATCAATCTTCAAACCAGACAAAATTTTGATACGAGACACCACTGCTTCATGCACATTTTTGGGCAGGATCAGCTTTTCCATCAAAATACCGTCGATACGGTAGCGGACACGAGTCCGATCTTCGAGTGGTTCAACGTGAATATCAGAAGCACGAGCTTTAATAGCAAATGACACCAACGTTTCTACGATTTTTGTAATCGGAGCCTGGCGAATCGTTTCTTTAGAAAGATCAGCCAAGTTCGAACGCTTGGCTTGTGCCTCAGCCATCTGCGTGGTCTGTTCAAGTGCAGCAGTCACTTCACTGGAAAGCGTTTGCGAATAGTACTCAGCGATCATTCGCTCAACTTCAGAAGGAATGGCATAGTAGGCGATGATCCGCAGGCCAGTTTTTTGTTGGGCAAAGTCAATTGCTGAGAGATCCAACGGATCTTTCATGGCCACGGATAAACTGCCCTCACGCTTATCAAAAGTAAATGGCAAGATTGAGTAATGACGTGCGGCACCCTCAGGAAGCTGGTTAATTGCTTCTGGAAAGATACCTACATCAGTCAACTTAATAAATGGAATGTTATTAAACTCTGCCTTAGCACGAGTTAAAGCTTCTTCAGAAACGAGGTTATTTTCTGTAAGTAACGTGTCGAGTGGTTTACCCGTTGTAATTTGATCCACCTGCAATTTATTGGATAAGTCCTGTGACAGAGCACCTTGTGCGACAAGCACCTCTAAAACTGATGCATACTTTTTTTCTTGAACGGCACCTTGGGTGGGTGGAGCAGGGGGAAGTACCGGTGGACCACCTATGAGCGGACTGACCGCTGGGGCCACCCCAGGAACAGAACCCACCATAGCAGGCTCTGAAGTTTCAGTTAATTGATCTACAGAAGAAGCAAGTTGATCCGCCACAGCAGCAATATCCTGTGGCATAGCACTGGGTACGGCTGAGATAGCTGGTTCTGATTGATTGGAGATCTGTATCGGCGCAGTTGGCGGGATACTCACTCCTGGTCTATCAGTGGATTGGGCAGGATCTGGCATAAATTCTTCGCTGGTATACACTATAAAAGAAAATGAAATCATCAGCAATCCGTAACTTAGACACCTTCTACACACCGATTTTGGTCATCATTTCGCAAAATAGCAGTCATGAAGATATACTGCTAAGCAGGGTGGTGCCTACGTTTTTCGCTATGAATCAAGCCATTTTTAATGATGCAAAGATAATCAAAATAGCAACAAATGAATCAAACATATCCATAGAGGAAGTGCGAAAACTTATTGAACAGCTCTCATTTGGCAGCCTCAATGGGGAGCTACAAGCAGTGCTGCTGCCCAACATAGACAATG
>OMIS01000092.1 GCA_900299155.1 bacterium | reverse complement strand
ATCGTGATCTATTGCAATATCTATTTTTCATTGATCTTACAACCATATTAACACACTAGCGTGTGCTAAACGTCACAAGACCCAAATAAGATAATGGTACCCTACAAACGTCTGCACTTTTCTTCCCTCGCGTTGCATAAAATGACCCGACGCAGGAGCAAGCGGTTGGTTTTGTAATTCTGGGTGAACCTGTACTAAAAATTTGACAAATGAAGAGGGTTTTTCTGTCATAAAAAGTGGCACATATAACCGCAGTAAACTGATAGCATCAAGCTGCCAAAGTGTCAGTGTTTCATCCGTTGTTGTATGATGTACCACGATTGTGTCCACTAAGGCGGCCTTTTCGGGGCCTTCGTATTTTCCTTTACGATCATCATCGTTGTATCCGTTTTTGACAGCATTGTTGAGGTAAATTAAACCTTGAGCCAGCAATCCTGCAAACCAAGTAACCAGCTCCCATTTTTCAGTCCGATTATCCGTCGTTTCACTTCCATCTCCTTGGACAAAATATTCTCTATACAATGCTAGAAATTCTGGATCGTTATACCAGTCAGGGCGACTTTTCAGCGTAACGGCAAGTGCGGAAAGTTGTTCTACAGAATGAGACATGGTTGGGTATTATATACGCCCCAGCACCTATATTAAGCGGCGATTTTCTTCAGCACTGGGTGTTTTTAAATTTGTTTTAGGTATATCTTTTTCAATCATCTAAATATTAGATGACAAGTAAATAAAGGAACTACAATACTAGAACAGTTTTTGTATTTTATTTAATTGTAACTTTAGCAAACTCACCTTTTTCCAACCATCCAGCCAGGTTATTTTCTCCAGCATTATCATCGGGTAACGGAAGTTTATAAATATGATGATGTAATACCATAAGTGGATCACCATGACTGCAAATAAGAATATTCTCTTGTAGGTTACTAGTCACTTCTTGCCAAAAATCTACCATTCGCTTTTGAATATCTACCAACCCCTCGCCACCCAATTCAGCTTTGTGCAGAAAAAATTCAAAACCTTCAGCACTTTGACTCTCGCCCCAAAATCCTTGATATGCAGAAAGTGTCTCAAGTAAGCGTTGGTCATAGATTATAGGAATTTTTCCATCTGAAATAATTTCTGCGGTTTGTTTACAGCGCAGAACTGCACTGGAATAAATTATGGTGATTTCTTTATCTGCAAAAAATCGTTGTAACTCTGCGGCACGCACTCTGCCTGCGGCTGACAGTTCTACTGGCAATCTCCCTGGCAAAATATTTCGCGGATTATCATACTCACAGTGACGTACAAGATAAATACTTGGCATAGTGACTACAACTTCCTCTTTTTAATTTTTGGCAATGGTAGCGCGGCGGCGGTCACTCTAATCAAATCACTCAACCAATCACTATCATCCCACAACTCGCCTGAAATCCAGAAATACATCTTGGAACCAGGATATGCAGGTTTTTCTACGACGGTTTTGAGGAATGCTCTGCCCGCGTCCGTGGGTTTTACAAATAATTGATCATCGCAGACAAACGCTACCACTTTCGTATCACAGTATAGTGCGTACTCACCAAACATCTTGCGGCTCGTCATCATGCCCGCGTCAGCAAGTTGGTCAAGCAAAAAATCTATGGTTTGTTGTTGGGATGGCATGGAATATGTATCTCAAAACTAATAAGTAATTTACTTCAGATTTTCTAACCAATATCTCAAGGTACTCGTATCTATGGCCTGACCGATACTGTAAGTTGATGCAGAAACCATGCGATCAGCAAGTGGTGCACAATACATAATAATCTCATCTGCTGCAATTGTTTTAGGAACGTACAAATAGGTATTTTGATTGGCAATGGTAATTTCAGTTTTAGAATACTTTTCTTCCATTTGCATCACTTCTTCACATGATCTACTGTATGTATCTTGACTCAGAGTTATCCTAGTTGCTCCATTAGTAAAATCAAGTGATAACACACCTTCGCGGATATCTCGACTTGAAGCTGAATATCCAGGGAAAGACTTCGTCGGTAAAAGTGGCTTAAATCCTATTTTTTTCTCAAGTGTCAAAGTATCAAAAACTGTAAGTGGTGCATTTGAGATGCGGATAAATGGGAGTTCATACAATTTGTCCCCAGATGCCAGAAACGCAACACCAGTTACTACAAATACGCTAAAAAATAGAACTATCCTTTTAACAAAAAGTTCTTTCTCAGGCATAGGTCTAAAAACTATAGCTGATAAGATACCTAGATATATAATCGCAGATAGTATACCCAATGCAGGTACTATGAATAGCAATCCTAGTTCTGCATCCTTAAACCACGCAGTTATACTCCATGAGACAAATACGGGGATCCACCAACCGCCTACTATGACACCCAGAGCAAAAAATATCGTGCGAAGAAAACCTACTGATGATTTTTGTATAAACTTCATACGGTAATCATAGCAGATTTGAAGTATGTGAGGATTTGCAGGGCTTAGTTAAGGATCTTAGAGCCAGACATTACTACTGCTTGTCATAATGCTCCAAATACTTTACAATTAATTATAAATATATTACAATAATAAGCAGAATGAAAAAAACATTAGAAGAAATCATATTTAGTATTGCGGAAAACAAGCTTTCATTCACTTCTCAGGATGTGCAACGAGTAATAGACAATAGTTACTCTCGTCAACATATTACCTATGTGATTAGAAATTTACTTAAGCAAAAACGGCTTCTTAGAACAGGTTCTACAAGAAACGCCCGATACTCACTTCCACATAAGGCTCATTTACTATTTCCTAGTTTTAAAAAGAGCTATGAGAATGGACCGTTAAACGAGGATGAGATTTTTACTGAATTTGAGGAAAAGTTACCACAAATAAATTCACTTCCAATTAATGCACGTCGAGTTCTCAGATATACATTTACTGAAATAGTTAACAATGCTATAGATCATTCTAGGGCAAATGATATACATGTTCAGGTGATTTTTAGTGATCATAAGGTGGATGTTGAAATTATTGATAATGGGATTGGTATTTTTAGAAACATTATGCAAAAGTTTGGATTTGCATCTGAACTTGAATCCATTCAACAACTACTTAAAGGTAAACTAACTACATTGCCAGATAAGCATTCTGGGCAAGGTATTTTTTTCTCTAGTAAAGCTACCAATTTTTTCGAAATAGACAGTTATGGATATCGATTAATAGTAGATAATAACAAACCTGATGTTGCCTTTCTCCAAGCACCTATCAAAAATAAGGGTACAAAAGTTATATTCCAGATAAATACTACTACACCGATTGTTTTAAAAGATATATTTTTAAAATTTCAAACTGAAGGTTTAGGAGGACCATTCGATACTACTCAAATAAAAGTTAAGCTCTTTGCTTTT
>OMIS01000091.1 GCA_900299155.1 bacterium | reverse complement strand
ATGATCCTGCTCCGGATGCACCATAACTACTATGACTTGCTGAATCGACACTAGAGATTGCATTACTAATGGCACTAAATGAATTTGCGAAATCCATACTACCAGTACCTGTACTGACACCACCCCAATAACCTGCAAGTTGGGCCTGTTGTTCTGGTGAAAAGTTAACAAGGAATTGTTGTAGCACCTTTAGTGAAACACCCAACACCGTTCCATAGACAAGATATTTTTCCCATAAAATAATTGAATCTATTGGATATTTTTCTGTTACTTTATAGTCCGAAATGTGCTTTTTAAAAGCTTTCCATTTAGCAGCTTCTTCGTTTCCAAGTGCAGTTCGTTTTTCACCATTGGCAATAAAAAATAAACTCGTGCAAAAATAAATAATCGAAAGTAGAATGCCCAACATCCCTGCCAGTAGTGTCCAATCGGCTGGATTAGACAAACTACCTAGTAAAGAGATTACAAAAAATTGTACACCTCCCAAAAGGAATATCCCTGCCGAACCTAATCCAGATGATTTTTTCTCATGACTTTGCTGATCAAAGAAACCTTCAGCTAGATTTTCTTGCAGTACTAATTCTGGAAGTTCTGTATTAAAAAATTTGGCAGCTTGATACCGATTCGCTCCCATCCAAGTGACAATATCATCCATTGCAATCACTGTTTTTTTCTGGCCTTGAATGATTTCTGATGCCTGTGGGACTTGCTCTAAAATATCCAACACCGCTTGCTGAATCGTAGAAGGTTGCTTGGTAGCTTCAGAAAGTGGTTCAAGATAATAAACATAATCTTTGAAGATAAAACCTTTTTTTTCATCGCTACGCAAAATTTTGTAATAACGATCTAGCACCAATGAAAGCACTGTGGCAGTAAATGATTTTGAGGTAGTCTGTTTTCGTGCAAGGAGTAATTGTTCTACCTGAGCTGGATCAATATTACTTGGAGGTTCCCAAAGAGTCCCTGCTTGGTTTACTTGTGGTAGCGGATCATCTTTGCCATAGCTAATAAAGTTAAAGGTGATGTATGTAAAAAGAAGTGTGGATAATCCTGTAACGATCAGTGATGCTATTCCAAAAGTTATAGAGGCACTCTTAGTATCTTCGAGTTGCTGAATAGTTTCATCAATATACTCTTTTTCTTGTCCAGTAATCTGTAGCTTGGTGTTTGTTCCTACCGCACCTGAGGTAATAGTAGAAGAAGGAAATATAATTCTCCCTTCCATAAATGTTCCAGTTTGTAGATGCTTTGCAGAAAAAGTAACTTGCTGTACAGTCGGGATACTCACAACGCCATTGAGTGGCCCATGCAGCCATGCTTGAAGGGAATCAGCGGGGATACCTTGTGGTAAATCAACCGTCACAGAGACATTGTTTTGTGAAAGCTCCCACTCACTACCCACAAACTGCCAATATAGTTCCGCAATATCCTGGTGACGGGTAACTGCATTGGTAACTTCATAGGAAAGTACGAATCGCTTTTTATCAGAATGAGCACGATAAAACCATTTAATATACCACTTTGATTTTTGATCAATTATATAAAAGGTATTTATAGGTCGAACATCATCGGCTGCTTCTACTTCACTTTCAGTAAGCTGCCTATAACAGACACCCCCATCTTCGCAAATTTTAAAATTCTTTATTTGGTATGACTCTGTGCGGCCAGGATTTTTTGATTGATCAGGAAGAACATTGAGTGTTTGATATGCGAACGTATAATCACCATCAAAATTATAGAGCCGTTCCTCTGAAACAGTCATAGAGCCATTTGGCGCTACTTTAGCTTTGATAGTTACAGAATCAATAGAATATTCTTTTGCAGATACTTGTTGAGTTGTAACCTGTGCCAAACACAAAATAGAGCTCGCTATAACTATTTTTTTAATCCAATGCATACGTTCTATTGTAGTACAAATTTGAAAAAGCAGCGGTATAAAATCAAGTTTACATGATAAAATAAGCTGTTCTTAAACGCGGAGGTGTCGCATAGTGGTCTATTGCACACGCCTGGAAAGCGTGAGCTCACAAGGCTTCGTGGGTTCGAATCCCTCCACCTCCGCACTTTTCCTGTATTGTTTCAAGAATTAGTGAAAATATTTCGAAAAGTTATAGTTTCTCAAAACTATAATAAATATATGGGGCAGTGACGTGATTACATGTAAGTGCTAGTCGTACATCTTTTCAATTTCTTGGTTCAGCAATGGATCTACTCCATTCACTTTTACTCCACCCGGAATTAAAACTGGAGGAAGGTTGTCCTGAATTTTGTGATAAAAGAACCCTAAAATTGCACTCGGCCAACCATGATGAGTACACAGGATAGCCTTTCTTACCTCAGAATTGATTCTGTCCGTATCAACCCCTAGTGAGCGTAAAACGTCAGCAGCTGTAGGCATCCTGGGGCTAGTATTTACAAAACTCAAGTGAGTATTTTTAGCTTTATTCTGGGATTCATTTATTAATGATAGTCCTTGATCTGTGATTCTCATCATTTTTACATGGACAGTTACATTCTTGGGACCAATAAAGGCAAAGCTTAATAATCGACTAAGTTTATTTTTAGGATAATCTCTTCCATACCAGTCAAAAGCACCCAAGCAGCCGCTCAATTGTCTGCCTGAATTAGCACTATCGTCACATATGTAGTAATGAATATTTTTATTACTAGTGGTACGAGAGTGGGCTAGCACATCAACATGTGTTGATGGCAGACCTTGAACACGGTGCTGCAGTTCTGTTGGAAGACAAGATCTAATTTTATTGAAGATGTATGGGCCACTGCCTCCAGTTTTTCCCAACCACACGAAATATACTATGTCACTTTTTTCTTGCTGCAATAAATTATTAACTTCACTTGCAACATCTTGATAATATTCTTCCTCATCAATTTTTGATATATAGTCGATTCTTTTTAATAGTGCATCAGCTAAACCTGGTATATTAGTCATTTCGTTGACGCTAATACTCCATTGTGGAATGCGTGAATTAACATCTAAGGCTAACTCTGGATGATCTATAAAAAGTTTCTGCAAGAAAGTATATTCTTGCTACTGCTTGTTCATGTTCGGGAGATGGAGATCCATAATGATACTCAGAATTCATGAGGCTAGTATACAATAAATATATTACGAGATCTCAGATACTGCATTTCATCTACACCACTCAGCAGACACACTCAAAGATTTATCTTCAAGTACCTTACTAGCATTCTGGGCATAGGTATGTGCCATCTCAAAATCATGTGTGTCAACTAGAAATATCACAGAATTATCAAGATAATAATTGAAACTACAAAATGCACCTGGATATGTAGCTGCGTCTACCTTCTCACTCACATCTTGAAACTGGTCGTTAAAGTATACATCTACTAGTGTCTTCTCATCTATAAAGCGAAGTAGTTGTTTGAGTGCGGCCACTTGATCTGTGTACACCGTATCTGTGCTTTGCACAGCTACTTCCTGCATTGCTTTTCTAGTTAGGTACTGTGTCATAGCTTCTTCCAAACCTGACCTAGGATTATAAGAAAGGGGTAGCAGAAAATTTGAAGAAAACGCGTGCAACTGCTCGTGAATAATTGTTTCAAGCAAAAAAACTACAGAATTTGTGATGAAAATACTATTTGAGTCTCGATTGTAGAGCCCTTGCGCGAATGAGAGTTCAGAGTTATTAGTGAGATTTATAATCTGGTGTGGAGCCTTATTAGTATTTTGTACAATAGAATCACCATAGGTACGCCTCAGAAGTATTTCCGCAGCTACTGCCATCTTTTTAATCTCAGTAGGATTTGAAATAGATACATCAGCCGGGAGCAGTATTCCAACACATCCATTCCCATTATATATACCACTGATAGTGCTTGTTATTGCAATTGAGTTGCCATTTATTATTTGGAATACTCGTACTATCAGATTATTATTTTCTTGCAATGAACACTCAAGAATTGGATAGATCGAGTCTGAAATAATTAATTTTTTACTTTGATCAATGTATGAAGCACTGTAGGTAATTGGTACAAACATTTTTTCAAACACTACAAATTTAAACACAAGTAAGGTTGCAAATGATGCATATGGTACAAGTACTAGTATGCTCACTACTGCCGCAATACCTTTTAGTAAATTTAAAAGAGCATACTTTTTCTTTGTCCTCAGCAACAGATAACCAGAGTATAAAATGTGTATGACATATAAACCAAAAGCAATAACGATTATCTGAATAAATGCCTCACCCCGATTTATAGTTCCAATTTGCTCACCATATGAACTTGTGATTGTTCCATATATAGGAGTTACAGTTCGCCAGGTTGCCCAAAAAATTATTAAAAAAGTACTTATAAAGAAAACGAACATGCCTTTGAGCGAATCAAGATGTTGTTTGATCCAACGAAAATAGATGTAGAGTATTCCAGGAACAATTAAAATTAAGGGTTCTTTAAACACAACAAATGAATTGTATGAT
>OMIS01000090.1 GCA_900299155.1 bacterium | reverse complement strand
ACAAAAAAGAAAGTACTTAGTCGCTTACTTCCTGTCACAAAAACAACCAACAAAAATTGCCAAATTAGCAACACGAAATTTCTATTAACTCAAAATAAGCACAAAAAAAGCGCTTTGTTCTGGCCTCGACCTATCGTCCCATCCAGTTGCCCGGAAAGTATTGTCAGCGCTGGGGCGTTTCAAGACTCTGTTCGGGAAGGGAAGAGTTGGTTCCACCCCGCTCCAAAGACCAGAACAAAACGCTTTAATGCGCAGTTTACCATACCAACAAAATTCAAAGAACTCTGTTGTATTAGCAAACTTTATGTTAAGGATTCAAGGATTTACTCCTTAAAAAGTGAAGAAAAGTATTCTGTCATGGTCGATGAGAAATCGTTCAGCAGTCAACGTTTCAATAAGTATGTTCAATGGACACTTAGTACAGCTCAGCTAAACCTGTTACCAGGCTAACACCCGCTGCCTATCAACGTGGTAGTCTCCCACGGGTCTCAATAGAGATGATTAATCTTAGGAACGGCTTCCCGCTTAGATGCTTTCAGCGGTTATCCATCAGAAATGTAGCTACCCTGCATTGCGCTTGACAGCGACAACAGGCACACTAGGGATTTCCCCATCCCGGTCCTCTCGTACTAAGGACAGACTCCTTCAATCATCTAACGCTGACGGCGGATAGAGGCCGACCTGTCTCACGACGGTCTGAACCCAGCTCGCGTACCGCTTTAATTGGCGAACAGACAAACCCTTGGGACCTTCTTCAGCCCCAGGATGCGATGAGCCGACATCGAGGTAGCAAACCGCGCCGACGCTAGGGACGCTTAGGCGCGATAACTCTGTTATCCCCGAGGTAACTTTTATCCGATAAGCCCGGTGTCTTCCACAAAACACACGAGGATCACTATAACCTGCTTTCGCAACTGTTCGGCCTGTATGCCTCACAGTAAAGCACTCTTATGCTATTGCACGTCCAGCCTGATTTCCATCCAGGCTAAGAGTACCATTGCGCGCTTGCGTTACCTTTTAGCAAGCAACCTCCCCAGTTAAACTACCCATCAAACAGTGTTCCCCTTATCGTTTGCAGATAAGTTGGGTGAGTTGATATACACAAAACGGGTGGTATTACACTTGTGGACTCAGGAAAACCTGAATCCTCCCACCTATACTAGACAATTCCATATACATCGACAGTGTCAAATTGTAGTAAAGCTCTACGGGGTCTTTTTGTCCTGCCGTCAGTAGGCCGCATCTTCACAGCCATTTCAATTTCGCCGAGTCGTAGTTCAAGACAGTATGAGACTTGTTAAACCTTTCGTGCGGGTCGCCAATTAAGCGACAAGGAACTTCGCTACCATAGAACAGTTATAGTTACTGCTGCCGTTCACCGGGGCTTCGATTGAAGGCCTCCACCTTGCGGTGGCACCCTCGCAATTAACCTTCCGGCACTGGGCAGGCCTCAGCCCGTATATATCCTCTTACGAGTTTGCACGGACCTGTGTTTTTGTTAAACAGTCAATCCCACGGCTTTTGCTGTGCCCCATCTTGCGATGGGGAAGGCATCTCTCTAGATTACGCCTAGCTGTTTTGCCGAATTCCTTAAACTACGTTCTCTCGCTCTCCTTAGTCTACTCGACCAGACCACCTGTGTCGGTTATCGGTACGATTTTATATAGATCTTCTTGCGAAGCTTTTCCAGGATACTGAAGTCATTTGTAGCAAGTCCATAAAGAACTCGCCCCATCACAGCTCAGATAAACGCCCGGACGGATTTTCCTATCCAGACTGCTTTGCTGCTTGGAATATACATTCACCGCATATCACAAACTATCCAATACCGTCCCTCCCCAAGTCAAACGATCTATACAAAGGACCGGAATATTAACCGGTAATCCATCGGCTACTCTTGCGCTGAGCGCAGGACTCACCTTAGGGTCGCCTAACCCGCACACGACGAACGTGGGTGCGGAAACCTTGGTCATTCGGAGTTGAAGATTCTCACTTCAATTTCGCTACTCATGCCGGCATTCTCACTTCTGATCGCTCCAGCAGCTCCTCGCGGGCTACCTTCAACGCACACAGAACGCTCCCTTACCACTTATAGGTAAGTTAATACTTATAAATCCTAAGCTTCGGTACAATGCTTGAGCCCCGTTGAATTTTCGGCGCATATATCCTCGGCTAGTGAGCTGTTACGCTTTCTTTAAAGGATGGCTGCTTCTGAGCCGACCTCCTAGGTGTCTGAGGATAGACACTTCCTTTACCACTAAGCATTGATTTCGGGACCTTAGCTGTAGGTCTGGTTTGTTTTCCTTTTGTTCCTGGAACTTAGCTCCCAGGTGCTGAGTGCCACGCAATTCTTTACGGTATTCGGAGTTTGACTAGAAGCTCTGCCTTGCGACAAAGACTCCCGATCAGTGCTCTACCCCCGTAAAGGTACACGTAACCCTATACCAAAATATATTTCAGGGAGAACCAGCTATCTCCGGGTTCGATTGGCATATTACCCCTTACCACAACTCATCCGAGCCCCTTGCAGCGGACACCAGTGCGGACCTTCCTTCACCTTTCGGTAAAGTTCATCCTGGTCATGGTAAGCTCACCCGGTTTCGGGTCATTCACGCGCTACAAAATTCGCCCTATTCAGGCTCGCTTTCACTATGGCTTCTCCCAGCATGGGATTAACCTGCAACGCGCAAATACTCGCCGGCTCATTCTTCAATAGGCACGAGATCATCCTTTCGGACTTTCTCTGATTGTCAGCAGATGGTTTCAGATTCTATTTCACGGGGTCTTCCACCCTTCTTTTCACCTTTCCCTCGCGGTACTCGTTCACTATCGGTCTTGTTTGGTATTTAGCTTTGGAGTGTGGTCACCCCAGATTCAACAGAGAGTTTGCCGTCTCTCAGTTTACTCAGGAACACTCTAGAGTGTATTTGGCTTTTATATACGCGACTTTCACGCCCTATGGTTGCTTATTCCACAGCATTCTACTAACCAAATACAATCTCATATTGAGGTCCTACAACCCCGGTCCGAAGACCGGTTTGAGCTGATCCCTGTTCGCTCGTCGCTTACTAAGGGAATCTCTTACGATTTATTTTCCTCCAGGTACTTAGATATTTCAGTTCCCCAGGTTGTCTACCAACTATAAATAGTTGGCTCCGTACACTTTCGTGTACAGGGATTGCTCCATTCAGACACCGCCGGATCATAGCTTTTACTCAGCTCCCCGACGACTTTCGCGGAGTATGCGTCTTTCTTCGGCCAAACAAGCCAAGGCATCCCCCATCTGCGTTAATTTACATACGAAATTGAAATTTTAAAAATTTTTAAATTTGAAATTTAAGCTTTTTTAAAGATGCTGACCACTTCGTTGATTTCTCAACGTCATGACAGTTTCTTTTCTTCACTTGTTAAAGAGCAAATCATATGAGTCGCTAGCTAGAAAACAGTAGGCGTACCCGCCGTTTTCTAGTTAACTACCCAGTAGTTTACTTGTGGACCCTAAGAGACTCGAACTCTTGACCTCCTCATTGCAAATGAGGCGCTCTAGCCAACTGAGCTAAGGGCCCAATCTCTTATGGCCTGTTTCTTGTTATTCACTTGTTGAAAGGGTTGTGAGGGATTGTGACGGTGTTGTACTCGGCACAATGTCGACTGTTTTCCCGAACAGAAACACTATTATAAAACAAAGTTACCCAATTGCAAGTGGGCTAAATTAGTTCTCCACATTCGAGACAACCACCATTTTTAAATCTGGGGTTATAGAAACAGTAACATCTAAACCTTGTCGTTGAGCAGCAGTTTGCCGTTTTGTAATTGCCTGATCTAGAGCTTCAGACACAACACCTTTCATAAGAGGTTGATTCTGAAATAAGCCAAATCCAGATTCAAGAAATTGGTACCACTTAGCTAGCGCAGCTACATCTAATATATTACTACCTGGAGCAGCATTCAGATCAACATATGTTGGATGTTCAAGATTCACAGTACTAGGATCCACCGCGAGATATCTTAAAGCGCCTGATCGATCTTTTTTTATTGAAATTAACTCTATAGAATTTCCAGATAATTGAAGCCGCAAACTTATATACATTTGGTCTTCATCCTCCTCAGATGCTGTAAGTAAAGAATATTTTGGCTCCTCTGTTGGCTCATCTGTTTGATCCTGATTAGATTGCATGCTAGAGGTTGTATCACTAGTTTCCCAATATACATTGAACCGCAAGTCAGATTGTTTGAAATCTATCTTTTTGGCAACTTCAGCTAAATAATCTGGGATCTTTGTAGCACTATATAGTGCATCATACTTATCACGAACTTCATCCCAGTTTGTGCCTTTTTCTGCTGCATATTTAAATTTCAAATCAAGATGAAAGAAATCATTGATTGTGGGTTCAGTAGGCTTTTCTTGGTCTTCTATAACTATAGTAGGAGGAAATTCTTGTGGAGTAGGCTCTTGAGTAGGTGTAACTACTGAAGTCGAATCAGTTTTTGTAGCTGCTGCAGTATCTACAGGCGGCCTACCAGTGTCACAGCCAGTGAAAACTCCAGCTACTAGACCTGCAATAATTAAAAATCTATTAAGACGACTATGTCTCCGTTCAACTGGAGATGCATTATTCACTTCAGTATTAGGCATACCTTATTCTCTATATAGAGAGTAACTTAGTCAATAAGCCCCAACTTTTGGAGAACAACTTTATTCTTTTGGGCTACGGCTTCACCCAGAGTACCACCTTCTTCAGTGATAACCTCGAGTTCTCTGCCAGCCAACTTGTTGTAAAACTCTACTTGTGCACCAATCACTGCTTTGACAAGTTTAGGAGGTGCTTGAGCCACCCAGTCAGCACTGATAACATAGCTGCCTAAGTTATACTTCTGTTCACCACCACCCAAAGTAAAGGTGATTTTGTTGGCAAAATGGACGCCATGAGGACGAACCATATGCCCTTTGATCCCACCTTGTAACTCTTTTGGATCAGCAAAGGGTAAGAAACCAGCGTAGGTTAGATTTTCAAGATCAGCTAAAGCTTCAATATGTTGCTGCGCACTAGCATTGACTTGCTCCCAAGTACGAAGATCAAGTTTTTGCTTGATCCATTCGTTTTCTTCATTGGCAGCCACAACTAATTTTTTTCCAAATAAATCTTTGAGAATAGAAACAACTTCTGAGAAACCTTCCAGTCTAAAACCACTTCCTGCCACAGCTAATCGAGTACCTTCGTTGATCTGGACCCCTTCGTCACCACACGCAATCACAAATGTCATACAATCCTTTTTCGTTTTCAATAGGATCGTATTATATCATATATCAATCTATTTTTCGACTATTTTTGGGTATTTTTAGTAACAAAAAACTCCCTGGAGTGCTGGTGTAGTAGAGAGCTACGCGCTGCACTCACAGGGAGTTTTACTTTTCTATTTCAGATTACTCTTGAGGGCGAGTCATGCTGATGATCGCTTCTAAGTAGGCATTCATATCCTGCTCTACTTTTTCCCAATCACCATTGGCTGCACGAATTGCGTTGAACAAGAGCTCCATGTCGATCAATAGTTGGTCGTCAGTGACGATCATTCTTTGTTTTGCCATAGTAACCTCCTGTTATCTTTATTTATAACCCATTGGTAATTCAGTCAAAACAAGACTGAGACTCATGCGACGTTGTTCTGGATCAACACTCTCAACGTTGACAGTCACTTTATCACCTTTTTTCAAAGTGTTTTGTGCATCAAGTTTTGAAGAGTGGATCAAACCATCAACTCCTGGTTCAACATTGATGAATGCACCAAATGGCTCGATGCGTGAAACAGTGCCTGTTACACTCATGCCCACTTCATAGCGCTCACCAACCTTCACCCATGGATCATCACTGAGTTGTTTGATAGACAAGTTAAGCTTGCCAGTTCTCTCATCGAGACCAAGGACGCGTACTTTTAAGCGGTCACCCACTTTGTGGTAATCCTTTGGATGAGAAACTTTTTCCCATGAAATCTCTGAGATGTGAACAAGACCTTCGACTTGGCCCACTGAACCTTCGGCTTCACCAGTCACTGGGACTTCCACAGTCACAAACAAACCAAATGGCATGACACCAGAAACGACACCTTCATAGATCTCGTTTACTTTAACAGCATCAATTGCTTGTGATTTTTGTGCGATTTCATCAGCTTCTGAGACATGACGTTCTGAGAAGATTAATCGGTTTTTCTCACGGTCAACTTCAATCACTTTGACACTAATGGTTTTGCCACGCAGTGTAGCAAACTTACCCACCAATGCTTTACCAAATTGACTAGAAGGAACAAATCCGCGAACACCATTGACAACGACGATTAAGCCACCTTTGTTTATATCAACACCTTTAGCTTCAAGAATGGTGCCTTTTTCCATCATATCAGCAAAGTAATCCCAGCGAGAATCAAGAGCAGCTTGCTTCAATGAAAGCAAAACTTGACCTTGGTTGTTCTCTTCTGAAACGACTTGCGCCTCAATTTTTTCACCAACCTTCAAACTTTCGATGTAATCGCGTGCTAAATCAAACTCTTTATCAGCCACAACAGCTTCGGTTTTTCCACCGATATCAACGACCATTGAGCGTTTAGTAATAGCGGTAATCATACCTGAAACTGTGGAACCACGTTGTGGTACAGTCACAGCACCTGCCTGAGCAGCCATTAATTCTTCCATGGTTTTTGGAGCTGATTTTTGTGATTTTTCTGCTTTTGCTTCAGATTTTTTAGGTTCTGCAGCTTTTTCTACAGGTTGAGATTCTTCTGTAACTTCAACCTTTTGAGGTTCAGCTTGTGCTGCCTCTTTTGTAAGTTCTTCTGGGGGTGTACTAGCTTTTTTAGCCATAAATTGTACTATTCTCCTTTCAAATTGAGTGATGTGAAGTATACCACAGAGTCTTGAGAATGTACTGTACTAATTCTCAAGAGAGTGCGTATAATTTAATAAAAGGAAGAATACATACTATGCTAGAGAATCGTGAAAAGTCATTTGCATTTCCAGTTAGAATTTGTATAGATAAATTTCTTAAAGCTTATAATAAACACTGTTACGATGGGAATATGATACAAGCAAGTATAGGCGTAACTCAGAGGAATGTTATTGGTGAATTGAATTCTATAGAGGATCTACTCAAAGGCTTATATCAATTCCAGCCTATTACTGTAGATAGATTTTTAAGTACTATTACACAGATTAATTTCGTGAGTAGAATGTTGATTTTTTCATCTGCGACAGATACAACACCACTTACTTCTGAAGCATTTAAAGACGGGAGAACCGTACCTGAAGGCTATACTATAGCTAGCTATGTAGAAGAAAAATTACCATCAGTTAAAGAGATCTGGAGTAGTATTAATGAAATTGCTACTCAAGATTCTCCCATACGCACAAAGATCATAGAACTTGCTCAAGCAAAAATAGATCAATTAGGTGCACAGATTAGTACTCAAACAGACGAAAGAACAAGCAAATTTTTTGAAGAAGAGCGCTCTATATATCAGGATCTGCTTCAACAAGTACAGCAATGCTACTCCGTCAGGCCTAGCAAGAGCTTAATAACACGAAGATTACAGCCGTAGAGCTTTACTGCTGTAATCAACTAGATATGTTCAAACTCAACACCGTCACACCAGAAGTAATCAAAAGCAAAACCGTGCTGGTTCGTGTGGACTTTAATGTGCCACTCACAGAAGTACGAGGAAAATGGCAGGTAGCGGATGACCGCCGCCTACAGCGTGCCCTACCCACAATTGAACTCCTGATTAAGAACCATGCAAAAGCCGTACTTATAAGCCATCTTGGACGGCCAAAAACACCAGAAGATGCAAAGTACAGCTTAGAACCAATTGCCAAACATCTCACCGAGAAACTGCATCTTCCAGTGACCTTTGTCCCTGCTACCGTGGGTCAAAAAGTTCAGGATGCTGTCCGCCAGCAACAGCCTGGCACGGTATTGCTACTGGAAAACTTGCGGTACCACAAAGAAGAGAAGGAAAATGATTCAGATTTTGCTAAACAACTCGCAAGTGCTGCGGAGGTATACATCAATGAGGCATTCTCTGCCTCACACCGAGAACATGCTTCTGTGGTGGGAGTAACTGAGTACTTGCCTGCCTATGCAGGACTGGCTTTGACTGAAGAAGTATCTGCACTACATGCGTTGATGGAAGAACCTAAACGGCCATTTGTGGTGATACTTGGCGGAGCAAAGATCTCTGATAAAGTGGGTGCATTACAGAACTTGAGCAAACTCGCGGATATCGTTTTGATTGGGGGTGCTGCTGCCAATAATTTTTTGAAAGCAGAAGGTTTTGAGATTTATCGTTCATTTGTGGAAGAAAAAGTAGGGGCAGGAGCAGCTGAGAAAGATTACAGCAAAGTGGCCCGAAGAATCATTACTGAACACAAAACTGAAAAAATATTGAAAGATGGATATATACCCCTGCCTAAAATTCTCTATCCTGTAGACGTAGTGGCAGCTCCAAGCCTAGATACAAGAACTGAATCACGCGTGAAAATTGTAGACCTCCACACCCATATGGCAGATCAAGATGAATCTGTCCAGTTGTTTTATCTTGATATCGGACCAAAAACGCGCAGGTTGTATGCAGAAATCATTGCAAAAGCTGGAACAGTTTTCTGGAATGGGCCAATGGGAGTTTGGGAGAATCCACTCTTTGCGGCAGGAACAAAAGCGGTAGCTCAAGCAATTGTCAAAACAACTGCTACAACCGTCATTGGTGGTGGAGACACAATTTCTGCTTCACACCATTTTCATGTTGAACACAAGTTCAGCTATGTTTCAGCCGCTGGTGGTGCGGCACTAGAATTGCTCAGTGGTGAGGTTCTGCCTGGAATTAAGCCGCTGTTGAGCAAAACTACATAAAATTCTGTTGTAATCAACTTTTACCTACTTGACCGTTGTTTCAATTGTTTTGTATTCTGATTAGAGCAGCCATTTTATTGGCGCATATTGGTGTTACAAAATGATTAATGCAGCAGCTTCAACCAGCAGTACTTCAACTTCAGGCGGTTCTCCAATGCCTCCAGTTATGCCTGAAAAAGATACGAACATGGCTGCACTGCCAGCTACCCCTGTTACACCAATCTCACCAGCTTCAGCAGGTACTCCTGTACAACCACAAGCTGCCATGATGCCACCTAAGGTACTGCCATCTCATAGTGCTCCATCTACATTGGGTGCTCGTCCTATGAATGCACCTCACCAAGACATTGAAAGTTTGAACAAAACATTAGCAGATAAAATCAATCCACAAGCTACCCCAACACTCAGTGATAGTATTCCTGCTGGTACTCCTCCAATGACACCTACTGAACAACCTACCGTAGACACATCGGTAACTCCTCCACCTAAAAAAGGTGGTTTTAATGGAAAGATTTTGATCGCGATTGGTTTGTTTTTGTTGACGTTAATTGGCGGTGGTACTGCGTACTATTTGCAGACACAAAATCAAGATACACGCCAACGAGCCTCCTACTTTCAATGGGATGGGAAAATTGGGACTACCGGTCTAGAGATTGATGTACCAGATAAAAGCAGCCTTGAAAAAGGATATTTAAATAATGGACAGTACTCTGGATATAAGCCAGCAAGTACCAATGTTTCAGATCCAAACACATATTATGATGTTTCTAAGAGTGAGACAGTAAATTTTTCAGTTCCACTAAAAAATACGCATGAAGAGCCGCGTGGCAGTAAATATCGGTTTTTTGTTTATAAAATTAATGAAGCAAATGAAGGTGGACAGTGGGTTGCTGTAAATCAAGATTGGGCTAAGAGTGAGCAAGAAATTTATAATATTCATAATGCTGACAAAAATAATCCAAGTACTGGAACTCGTCAATCTCAGGTATATGATGGTGGTTGGCAGAACTTTTCTATCCCCTCAGGCCAGTCTGGGAAAATTGAGGGTTCTTGGAAGCCAGGTAATAATGACTGTGGTGTATACCAATTAGATGTATTTGTAGACGATGGATCTGGTGACGCAAGTTTGAATAACTACAATAATATTGTTGGCGCTGGCTTCATCCGTGTAAAAGGCTGTACTGCTCCAGTTCAAGCATCATGTAACATGATTGATGTAGCAGATACCGTTACACTTGGTAGTTCAGTTACCGTTAAAGTCTCTGGCACAAATATCAATACCTATGACCTTTACTATGCACCTGTTCAAGCGAACTACTGTACCACTACGGTCTGGAAACCAGTCGCTACAGGTGTAGCAAGTGGCGAGTTTTCCTGGAACACAGCAGGATTAACAGCAGGCAAGTATATTATTTCTGGGAATGCTCATGGTGCGAATGACTTCCACTGTTCATCTAACCCAAGTGGTGCATGTGGCACCGCTTTCAAGGAATGCAAGCAATGTGGCAAAGAAGTTACTATCGTTGCACCTGAAGCTCCAGGAGCTTGTAACAACATTACTGCACCCGATAGCGTTACTCAAGGTGATAAAGTAACGATTAAAGTAAATGGCACCAACTTACTTACTTCAAAGATGTACTACTCACCTACTCAAGCAAGTTACTGTCCAGTAAATGGAGTCAATCCATGGGTAGAGATAGATGCTGGAAGCATTACAAAAGGTGAGTTTGTATGGGATACAGCAAATATTGCACCAGGCAGTTATTACGTTGCAGCAACGGCACAACTCAGTGCAACAAAGTGGTGTAGTGCAAATCCATCTATTGCTCAATGTGCCAGTGGATTTGAAGCCTGCGGACAATGTGGAAAGCCTATTACAATTGTTAAGAAACCAGACACCCCAGTTGGAGGAATGTGTCTCAATCTGTGCGGGGTCGCAAGTCCAACAGCAAATGCAGACTTCTCTGGATGCCCTGCTGGAGGCGGAAAAGTTGGAACAGCTAAACTTAATGAGTATGTACACTTTAAGTGTAACTATTCAGGCTCTGTGGGTACTGTTTCAATCTCAGTATCAAAAGATGGTGGGGCTTTCACACCACTCACAGCAACTCAAAATGGTTCAGCATTTACAGCTTCCTACAGAATTCCAAGTGCAGGAACATATGCAGCACGCTGTGATGTGACTTCAGCAAGTACTACTGGTAGTACGACTACCACTCCACCTACTACTTCAGGTGGGACAACGACACAACCATCTATAAATGAACAAAAGAAAGCTTGTCAGGATTCTGGAGGACAATGCAATATTGGAAGCTGTGCCCGCTATCAGACTCCAGTAAATAATGTAAGTTGTCCTAACACAATTGATGGCAAATCTATGATCTGCTGCAAAGACAATCCTGATGCCAGCTTACCAGGAACAGGCACTGATACAAATAATTCGAACATGTAACCGCATACTATGTTAAAGAAAATAACCGAACCACAAGCACAATACTCTAAAGAGCCAATAGCTCAGACTACTGGTTCTAGTAGTTCTTTACATACTCGCTCTACAAAGAAGAATTTAAAAGTAATTGGTGGAGCATTAGCAGCAGTCCTCTTTTTAGTGGTTGGTGTTGCTGGAGTTTTAGTTTCACAACAACAAAGAATCGCACAAGGACCTGTCGCTCCAAATGCACCTGCTTCAAGACCAAAAGCAGCTAATGATACACCAGCAGCATGTACATTGACTTTTACTGTAGGTGAAGATACCCCACAGGGCACCGCTCAATGTGGCACAAAAGAAGCATACTTAGTTAAAGCAGATGGAACTCTGCAAAAGCTAGACGCCAATGCGGCTGTCGCTCCTGGTAGCATTATCGAATATCATATTCCAGTCACTGCAGGAGCAGCTACCGCAGGACAAGTTAAACTGTCAGATAAATTAGACGCAAACACTACTTACGAAACACAGAACCAACCTACCAGTGAAGCTACTATAAGTGAGGCAAGTGGTACCCTAACAATCACATTCCCAGCTTTTACTGCAGCTACTACAAAAACTGCGAAATATCGTGTTAAGGTCGCTTCAAAAGTACAGCCATTTAGCTTCACTAATACAGTTTCTATGACTGATATAGGAAATGGCCAACCTAGTACCAATAAATGTACGATTACCCTTAAAACATCTCCGACTGGTGTGGCAAGTTGTCAAGAAAAAACCGCCTACACAGTTGACGCTGCAAACAAAGTTTCTGTGATTGGTAGTGGTGATACTGTCGTACGCGGTAGTGAGTTTTACTATTCAATTAAAATCCAAGCTACTGGCAAAATTGATCAAGCAGTTACAGTTAAGGACACGCTTCCTGCTGGACTCACGCTAGTGGAAGGTGATAGTAGAAATACTGCTGGAATTACCGGAAAACTGGAAAATGGCAGAAGTGTAGTGACAAAAATCATGCCAGACACGTTTGGGGATACTGCAAGTGAAGGTAAACCAGAAGTTGCTGAAATAATCTTTAGAGTCAAGCTGGCTGCTGATGTCGCTCCAGGTAGCTTTAATAATACAGTTGAAGTTACAACTGGGACAAATACACCAGATAAGAGTTGCAAACACACAATTGAGGTTAAGCCAGATGGTGTTGCTCAGTGTATTAACAAACAAATGCACAATGCTCCATTGAGTGCAAATAAGGATGCTGCTTCTACCCTGATTTCTGATAATAGTACCTTAGATCAGAACACTGAGTTCTACTACAGAATTCTACTTAAGGCAGAGCGAACCACGACAGGTAAGGTCACCATTACAGATACCGTTCCTGCTGCCCTAGAGGTATTAGATCCAGGGGTGTTCAAACTTGAGAATGGTAAATATGTAGCATCATATGACGCTTTCCAAGGTGATAAAACCGCTGAGATTAAAGTAAAAGTAAAATCTGGTTACTTTAATCAAGTTACCAACACCGTGAGTGTTTCCACAGCAGGTAGTTCAGCCACACCTTCTGTCTGTAGTTCTAACTTTACCATTCCATCATATGGCTGCGATCATACCTGTGACAGAGATGAACAGTGCAAGACATATAATTCTAATTATTCTTGTGCAAATACTTCTGAAGGCAAACGCTGTCGCTTATCAAGCAATACCGCTTCAGCTTCATGCACTACCACAACGAGTACACCAACCCCTACTCCGACTCCTACAACAACAGTGAGTACTCCAACGCCAACACCAACTGTGGGTTGTAACGCTCGCTGTACAAGTAACGCAGATTGTTCTAACTCAGCTCACGTCTGTTACCAAACAACTGATGGTGGCCGATGCAGACTAGATACCAATGTAACTTCTACTACCTGTACTGCACCAGTGGTTCAACGCACTCCAGCTCCACAACAACCAGTACCACCAAAAGAACTACCAAAAACTGGTCCTGAAGATTGGGGCAACTGGCTCAAAGCAGGACTTGTAACAATGGGTGTGGGTGCAGTATTACTACTCCTGCTTTAGTACCTGTGAACTGAAATTACTTTTTCGTGAAAATTAAAAGCCCTCATCAAAAGTGAGGGTTTTTTGTTGTGCGGTGCGCATACTAGGACTCGAACCTAGAACCCCCGAGGTATAAGCTCGGTGCTCTAACCAATTGAGCTATACGCGCATACATGGCTTAAGAATAACTAGTGTATCTAGATGCCTAGCTACCACTAACATCATTGCAAGCGCGCGTACATTATAACCTGAGACCAGCGCCATTTATATACCCTTTTCTCTTACCCATTGTGGGTGCTATGATGATGTAATCTATGTCGTCCTTTCTTTCTAGTGCACTAAAAGTCACCAAACAAAACTGGCTCTTACTTACGGTTCTCGTAGTACTCGCTCTAGGAGGTGGTTTTTGGTGGTATTCACAAGCAAAAGCTCAAGATAAGCAACTGATATTTATCCAACCGAGACGAGAAGGTATTACGAAAACACTTGATATTTCAGGCGTTGTTGATGCTAGAGAAAAAGCTCGTCTTAGATTCGCAGCAGGCGGTAAGCTTGTAAGAGTAAATGTTAAAAAAGGTGATACGGTTAAAAAGTGGCAAACTATCGCAGTCATTGACCAAGCTACCTTACAAAAACAACTCCAACAAGATCTTAACAACTACATGAAGCAGCGCTGGGACTGGGAACAAAGGCTCGATGATACTCAAGACAGGACCTTAGCAGAGCGCGAAATCAGACAAAGTGATAAAGCCCAGTGGGACTTAAATAATGAAGTTTTAGATGTTGAGATTAGAGATATTGCCATTCGTAATACTGTTCTCTCTGCTCCTTTCCCTGGCATTATCACCAATGCTCCAGCCACTACACCTGGCATCGTTTTAAGTGCGTCAGATTATTTTGAGATAGTGAATCCAGAAACCTTAGAGTTTGTGGCTGAAGTGGATGAAGCTGACATTTCAAAGGTTCAGATAGGACAAGCTGCAAAACTTACTCTTGATGCGTTTCCTCAGGAAATACTCCAAAGTACCGTCAAGTCAATCTCTTACTCAAGTAAGCAAGGAGAAAGTGGCACTGTTTTTGAAGTGACCTTTGCACTGTCACCAAACCAAAGCAGCAATATGATCCGACTTGGCATGAATGGAGATGTTTCAATTGAACTTGAATCAAAACAAGATGTCATCACAATTCCATTGATCGCAACTCGGCAGCGTGATGGCAAGACCTATGTAGACGTACGAACTGGTGAAAAAACCTATGCAGAGCGCGAAATTCAAGTGGGACTAGAAACAGATGAACGGGTGGAAGTGATCTCTGGTCTCAAAGAGCAAGACGAAGTGCTTTCACCAGAAAATCCGTCATGATTCTTGAACTAGAGAATGTTTCCAAACACTATCAGATGGGTGACACTATCATCCGTGCATTGGATGGCGTAAATCTGAAAGTTAATGCAGGTGAGTTTGTGGCCATCATGGGCCATTCAGGTAGTGGGAAATCGACGTTTTTACAGGTTGCGAGTATGTTGGCACAACCAAGCAGTGGTAAGATTTTACTCAGAGAAAAAGATGTCACCTTATACAACGAAGTGGAACGTGCACGACTGCGCAATAAAGAGATTGGTTTTGTATTTCAACAGTTCAATCTCCTTCCTCGCACCTCTGCCCTTGATAATGTTGCACTCCCGCTCGTCTATGCAAAAATTCCAGAAAATGAACGCCGAGAGCGTGCAAAAAAAATGTTAGAAAAAGTTGGGTTGGGAGACCGGTTACAGAACACCCCTGCACAACTTTCTGGTGGACAACAGCAGCGGGTAGCGATTGCTCGGGCACTGATTAATGATCCCACCATCATTTTTGCAGATGAACCTACTGGCAACTTAGATACTAAATCTGGCGAAGATATTAAACGCTTTTTACAAGAACTACATAATGAAAACCGCACCATTATTATGGTGACACATGAGGAAGATGTAGCAGCGATAGCCCAGCGGCTGGTTGTTTTTCGCGATGGTAAGGTTGTCAGCGATGGCAAAAATAAATATGCCAAGTACAAAAAGAACTTGCCCATGCAAACTGGAGAGTAACAGTAAATGGGATACAACATACAAGAATAATGAAAGACATATTTTTAATTGCAATTAAAGCTATCCTCACCAATAAAGTGCGGACGTTTTTGACCACACTCGGCATTATTATTGGGGTGAGTTCTGTGGTGCTTTTGACCTCGATCGGCACAGGTCTTTCCAACTATGTCACTAAGGAATTTAATAATCTTGGGGCAAATACGCTGCTTGTTTTCCCCGGTGATATTTTTGGTGATAACGGAGGAATTAGTCAGGAGCGTACTGCATCAGCCCTAGCCAACTCCAAGCTCAAGATGACCGATGTGGGCACACTGGAGCGGATGCGTGAGGATGTCAGTGAAGTAGCTCCCTTTAATTTGCAATCAGATACCATCTCATTTCAACAAGCTTCAAAAACAGTAACGGTGTTGGGCACTACGCACAATCTAGATACTGCATTTAATATTCCTGTAGAGCGTGGTGGTTTTTTTGATGAAAAAGCAGAAAAGGATGGCGCACAAGTGGTTGTACTTGGTTATGAAGTGGCCACTAAGTTATTTGGCAAAGTAGACCCAATTGGCAAAACCGTTAAGCTGGGCTTACAAACATATACAGTGATTGGTGTAGCCAAGAAAAAAGGTAGTGGCTTTGGTGGGCCATCTTTTGACACCTATGTCTATATTCCCCTCAAGGCATTTTTCAAAAAATATGACACCTCTTCAATTGTTCGTATTATTGTAAAAACCAAGACTACGGAACGGGTGGCTGAGCACACCAAAAATATTGAACAAGAATTGCAGAAGAGACTCAAAAAAGATGAGTTTTCTGTGGTTAATCAATCAGAAATTCTAGACACAATCAATCAAATATTAGGGATCATTACGGCGGCACTTGGTGGAATCGCTGGCATTTCTCTACTCGTGGGGGGCATTGGCATTATGAATATCATGCTCGTTTCTGTTACCGAACGGACCCGTGAAATCGGGCTGCGTAAAGCACTGGGCGCTACGCCCAACTTAATTATGTTCCAGTTTCTCATTGAAGCAGCGGTACTTTCCGTTATTGGAGGTGGGATTGGATTGACGATCGCTTTCTTGGGCACACTCGCCTTGCAATCATTTATCCCAGCTGAAGTTACCCCATCTGCGGTGGGACTGGCACTGGGCGTCTCGACTGTAGTGGGATTAATTTTTGGCGCAGCACCAGCACGACGTGCTGCAAACCTTTCTCCAATTGAAGCGCTCCGCTACGAATAAGCCAGAGCCACGTCAGATACAACAATTGATACCTGACATTAAAACGTGCCATGGAGCTGATTTGGCGCAAACGACGCACTTTTCAGAAACGAAAAAAATCAAAACTTCAAGTTACATGAAATTACTTAAATCACTCGGTAAAATGTCCACCATTTGCAGAAGATAGACCATGGTGAAGACAATTAAAAAGATAAAGGCGCTGAGAATTACGGTCGTTCTGAACATTGCTACAGCATAACATTCTTTACATACAGAAAACAATCAGCATGCATGATACTATAAAGCTATGATTGTACGTATTCTGCTGGCACTTGGTATCGTTTTGGCAATTGGTGCAGGATATATCTACTATACTGGAGGCCGCCAGCTTCCCCCTGTGGTCATGGAACGGTTGCGCTTTTTACCGACTCGCCAAACTGCTGGCGCTCTGCAGCTTCCTACAGATTCTATCGCAGCAGTAGAAGTCCCTACTTTGCCTGAAAATGCCTCGGAACAACTGAAAACTGTGGGTGAACGCACTGGAGAATTGAGCAGCACTGTGGGTAAAGTGCTTGGTGAAGCAGTCCAGGTGGGTACAGCCTCAGGTGAGCAAAGCTTGCAAGAGCGCGCCTTTGACTATGGTCGCTATTTGTATTGTCAGCAGGTAGTGAAAGATTACGAAGCAAGAACTACACCACGGTAATACTACCAATTGCATATTGTTGATTTAAAAATTTTTATTACTATATCCTTTCCTTAAAATTATTTTTGTTACTTATTGTAGAAAGCAAATGTGCAAAGAGAACTTATTCAGTATAAAGCAGACCTTCATTTTCATTCTCGAAATAGTGATGGAGTTAGTAGACCTAGTAAAATAATTACTGCAGCATTAGAGAAAAAGATTGCTATTATCGCTCTTACCGATCACGATACACTTGATGGTTGGAAAGAATTTTGGACAGCTGCTGAAAGTGTCCAGCACTACCATCAGTTACTAGCCATCTTGGGTGTAGAAGTTTCCACAACTCAAGGTCATGTACTACTGCTTTTTCCTGATCGAGATCAAGCAGAAAATTTTTCTCAATGGTATGTACCCAAGAAACCAAAAGATGACAGAGAAAAATTGCATACAATTGAAGATGTAGCACCTCGTGCATTAGCTGAAAACCAAGCAGTCTGTATTTTTCCTCATCCAGGATTTAAACTAATTCATGGATTTTCACTGGAAGATATTCAGACATTTTTACAAAGAATTGATCCAGAATCTGGAAATCGAGTGGGAATTGAAGTCTACAACTGGATGACTCAAGTTTTTCTGTGGAATTATGGATCAATTTCTCAAGCAAACAAAGCATTTGCTAGTGAGCACAATCTTGCTCAGTTTTCTAATACAGATGGCCATCGTGCAGCACATGTGGGTAAAGGGAGTTAATAGAAATTTCGTGTTGCTAATTTGGCAATTTTTGTTGGTTGTTTTTGTGACAGGAAGTAAGCGACTAAGTACTTT
>OMIS01000089.1 GCA_900299155.1 bacterium | reverse complement strand
GATTTTCGTACCCCGGCGGAAGCCTTAGCACGAGAACAAACAAATCTTATTTTTTAGCCAAGTGGTGCTTTTCAACTGCGAATGTGGGACTTCTATTTTCCTATCAAAATATATCTTATAGTATATCATTAGCAATCAAGTGATCTGGAAATACCAGCAATCTAGCGTATAATGAGGAAAGTTATTGAAGGGTTGTATGAAAATTTTGCTAGTATACGCCACCTACTCCAATAGTACCTTTACTGCAGTGCACATCGCAGAACAAGAATTTAGAGACGCAGAACTTGAGCCACAAGTGATTTTGGCACGTGATGTTCAACCTTCAGATATCCAGGCGGCAGACCTCGTTATCCTCGCCTCCCCAAGTTGGGACTACCACGGTGACCAAGGCCAACCCCACGAAGACTACCTTATTTTCCGAAAAACCATGGAAGGCAACACGTTCCCCAATAAACAATTTGCGGTATTGGGATTGGGTGACAGCACTTACACCTACTTTTGCGGTGCGGTAAAACATTTGGAAGAGTTAATTAGCCAGCTTCAGGGTACGTTATTCCACGATTCTTTGAAGATTGACCAATTTTACATGTACGAACCTGAAAGCACCCAGAAGATCAAAGAATGGTCAAGAGAAGTTGCTAAAAAGGTCCGCGCATAACCTACTCATACCACTGTTTTCTGGTGTATACTAAAAAACATGGCAATTCCCGCTCTACAATTTTTATGGAAAATAGGCGCTCCTGCAGGACTTGGCGTGATGACGACTGGTTTGACGTTAAGTAAACTAGCGACACGCTCGGGATATCACATTTACGATTACACAGAGTACCCCTCTTTAATCAAAGGTGGGCACAATACCTACGAAGTAAATATCTCCAAAGATCCTGTCAGCATGGTTAAAAATGAGGTGGATTGTTTGGTTTGTTTTGACGAATTGACATTCAATCTTCATCAAACTCGGCTTACTCCAGCCAGTACGGTTGTTTTTGATCCACATACCTTTCAACCTGAAACAGTGGCACAAAAAATTGAGGTGCCCATGCAAGAGTTGCTCAACGAACTCAAGGCAGAAAAAGTGATGGTAAATATGATTGGCTTGGGTGCGAGTTTTGCCTTACTGGGTGGAGATTTTTCACTGCTTGTTGAGCTCATCACGGAGCAATTCAAACGCAAAGGTGATGAAGTTATTGCGCTTAACACTAACTGTGCCAAGGCAGGCTTTGAACATGTCACCAAAAACTATCAGTCCGTAGTACGTCCTATCCTTACTCCAGAACCAGATCCAGAAGCTCGCTCAGTTTTAGCAGGCAATGATGCGTTTGCACTGGGAGCAGTGGCAGCTGACTGTCGTTTTTATGCCGCCTACCCGATGTCTCCATCTTCATCTGTTTTGGAATTTTTAGCAGAATGGCAAAAACACACTGGCATGGTAGTGCGCCATGCTGAAGATGAAATTGGTGTGGTAAATGAAGCACTTGGGGCTTCCTTTGCTGGCGTGCGCGCTGCCACAGGCACTTCAGGCGGCGGCTTTGCCTTGATGGTGGAGACGCTTTCTTACGCTGGTGTGGCTGAGTTACCACTGGTTGTCTTTTTAGCACAACGACCAGGCCCAGCCACTGGGATGCCCACTTGGACAGAACAAGGTGATTTACTTTTTGCGGTTCATGCAGGACATGGAGAGTTTCCCAAGATTGTTTTAGCACCTGGTGATCCTGAAGAAATGCTTGATCTAGCCATGCGTGCCTTTGATTTGGCAGATATCTATCAAACTCCAGTTATTGTTTTGTCAGATAAAGTACTTTCAGAATCACACTATAGTGTTTCAGTAAAAACACTCGAATCATTGATGCAACGTACCAGCAAGCGTGGTAAGTTGATCGCGGTTTCTGACCAACACCCCTATCTCAGGTATGCTATGACAGATGACGGAATCTCACCACGTCTGATTCCTGGCCAATCCCCTGCTTGGTACCAAGCCAATTCCTACGAGCACAAGCCAGATTCACACACAACTGAAGATGCTTTTGAGCGGATGCAGCAAGTAGAAAAGCGTGCTAAAAAAATGCAGACGTACTTCACCAATGATTTTACTGGACCTTCTGTGTATGGGGATATCGCAAGTGCTGACTTGATTCTGTATGGCTGGGGTGGCACTAAGGGAGCTGTTTTAGAAGCACTTCGCCAGATTGAGTGTACCGAGAATGCAGCCTGCAGCGATCACCGCTGGCACGCACTTCATGGCAAACCTCGTCCTGGAGGGAAACATTGCAATATCGCCTTTTTGCACTTCACCCACGTCTACCCTCTGGATTCTGAAAAAATTAAGTCATACTTTAGTTATCAAAAACCATATTTGCTCGTGGAAAATAACTCCACTGGCCAGTTTGGACAGTTGATCAAACAAGCCACTGGCTTTGAGACACGACACCAATTGCTCAAGTATGATGGACGACCGATCTTCACTGAAGAAGTGATGACTGCAGTTGAAAAAGCACTGCGTACTGAAGCAGAATGTTAGTGAGCTGTATTGACAGCATTGAGGATACCTATGGCAACAGTTCAAGATTTTAGCGGCTACACTCCCACTTGGTGCCCAGGTTGTGGCAACTGGGGTATTGGTCGCGCGCTCATGATGTCGCTTTCTGAACAAGGGCTCACTCCCGCCAATGTGAACGTTATGTTTGATATTGGGTGTTCTGGCAACATGAATGATTTTTTGAATGCAAGTTCTATGCATACACTGCACGGCCGCTCGATTGCAAATGCAGTGGGCTGTAAAATCGCAAATCATGAGATGCCTGTTGTGATGGTGGGTGGTGACGGCGCAACCTACGGTGAAGGCGGCAACCACTTTTTGCATGCATGTCGTGGTAATCACGATATTACATTGATCGTACACGATAATGGTGTGTACGGTTTAACCAAAGGTCAGACTTCTCCCGTGGCACATCAAGGATATAAATCCAAAACTACACCAGATGGTGTTATCGACCGACCTGTGTACGCTCTCCTGCTCGCGCTCACTCAAGGTGCGACGTTTATTGCTCAAGGGTTTTCAGGCAATCTTCCTCAAATGGCACAGCTCATCACTGCTGCCATGAAACACCGCGGGATTGCGCTAGTCAATATTTTGCAACCATGTGTGTCATTTAATAAAGTAAATACCTATGGCTACTACTTTGAAAAAAGTTATCAACTGAAAGACCACGACCCAACCAACTTTGAGGCAGCACTGCAAAAATGTGCAGAGCCTATGCAAGAAAAGTTCCCCATTGGGATTTTGTATCAAGTGGAACGCCCTACCTATACTGATCAGATCGCGCATCTCCAGGAGCACAGTTTGCTTAAAGCCCCCAAGTATGCGGCTGCCACATCACTGATTAAGTGGTTTGAATAATTGTAGTTTCTCTTGCAGCCTGGCCACATTCCTTGTAGCATAAGCGTATGTTGATTAAAGAAATCTATCATAAAGATCCCGTTACTATTTCAGATGACGCTACAGTCAAAGATGCACTCACGGTCATTATCAACAAACGAGTGAATGGTTTGATCGTGACAAAAAAAGATAATCCTAAAAAAGTGGTAGGAGTTTTGGCCATTCCAGATATTGCAGCAGCCACTGTACCTCGTCAATTTCGCAAGAATCTGGGGATGGCTGCAGCACTGTATAAGCAAGGTTTCTTTCACGAAATGTGTGCAGAAATAAAGGACAAGTCAGTCACCAAAGTAATGCGAAAGAACTTTGAACAGGTTTCGCTTGATGATCATATTTTGTCTATTACTGCAGAGTTCTTGCGCGGAGATCTATACATTGTGCCAGTGATTGAAAACAAAGAGCTGATTGGAGTCGTGACGAGATCTGAGATTAAGCGTGCACTTGCATATGGGATGGGACTCAAGAGATAATTAGGAAACATACACTATGATGCCAGAGCTGCCCCTCTCCATTTTTTCACTTGTTTCTCTGATTGTTTTGCTGGTGGTCTATTACTATTTGATAACCGAGAAAATTAACAAAGTTTTGGTGGCAGGATTGGGAGCGATTGTTTTAGTCTTGGCGCAAGTATTTCGCACAACTTCTGGGACTTCACAAGAAAATGCAGTTACGTTTATTTCACACAACTTGGACATTTTAGGGTTTGTGATTGGGATGATGATTTTGGTGGGCATTGTCCGTGATTCAGGGATGTTCGAAGCGCTGGCGATTTGGCTGGTTAAGAAAATTAAAGGCAATCACTACTGGCTCTTGGTGGTGCTTGGATACTTAACGCTTTTGATGACCATGCTCTTCTCCAATATTCCTACCATCTTAATTGTTACACCGATCGTTTTAATTTTAGTAAAAGAACTGAAACTACCGCTAATGCCGTATCTATTTACTATGGTGACAATGGCCAATTTGGGCGGCGCAGCCACACCAATTTCAGATCCAACTACCTATTATCAAGCCAAAACCGTTGGGCTCAGTTTCGCTGAAGTAATTTCAAACTCAGGTCTGATTGTGATGATCTTATCTGTTGTTGTTCTGGCATATGTGTTTTTTGTCTTTCGCAAAGAACTACGCAGCACAAAAGTTAATCCCAAAGACGTCGCACTGTTTCGTCCTGCGGCGGCACTGCGCAACAAACGAGTTCTCTACCGCGGCACACCAATTTTGGCACTGGTGATTCTGCTGATGGTTTTTAAGGAGCAGATTGCACGGATTACGGGCATAACCATTGATAATGCGACGGTTACACTCGGTGGCGCATTCCTGGCGATGCTGATCTTTCATAGAGAACCAAAAAAAGTCTTTCAGCAGTTAATCGACTGGGAAATTCTGTTTTTCTTCATGGGATTATTTGTAGTGGTCGGATCACTGGAATTTACGCACTTAATCGAGAAGCTGGGTGAAATTTTGGTGCATATTTCTGGCGGGAGCATGACATTTTTGACATTCTTAATTAGTACTGGATCTGGAATGCTTTCGAGTTTTATCGACAACGTGCCGTACAACATCACCATGGTAGCGGCAATTCAAGCAATGGAAAAAACTGGTTTGACAGTCTATCCGCTCTGGTGGGCACTCAATTTAGGGACTTCTATTGGTGGTGCTGGCTCTCCAATTGGCGCTGCCTGTAACGTTATTGCGTTTGGCCAAGCTGAGAAAGAAGGGTATCATCTTTCGTTTGGAAAATATCTCAAAATTGGCATTCCACTGGTAATTATCAACTCGCTGATTACGTTTGGGATTATCTATTTGCGGTACTTAACCTAAAATTAATTTCTGTATTCAATAACTTAGATTTGACTTGTTATATGCAGCAGTGCATATACGCCCACAATATCCAAAATTAATGCTACAACAGCAAAATGTACTGTTTTAATTTGACTGAATCCCAACATACTAATCCCAATTTCATCTGGAAATGGTGATGCAATAATAATCATTCCGATAATAGGCACGATCCAATTGAGCACAGGAGTACGTTTGAAAGTACGTGTGATACCTTTACCGCCCACTCGATTATATATGTGCGTTAATTCAGCATGGATTCCTGAGCGGATATACCTAAATAAAATGAGATCTCCAACCAGACCACCTACTCCAGCCAAAATACTTAGTTCCATAATTTCAACTGACTCAAGCATAGCTAGTAGTAGTAAAGCGCCGAGCGCGCTAGTCAATGCAGAAACATACAGCATGCCGCCCACAAATGCACCTACATACCCTGCTCTGCTCAGTTCATGCATCAGTGCATGAACCATTGGGATTTTGATGAGCACAAAAACAATCAAAATACTTACAAAAAAATACGTCAGTTGTTTGTACTTCCATTTTTTCCACTGGCGTTTCATACCGTCAGTATATCTGGTTTTAAAATTGTATGCTAGTCATCGCTGAGTTTGCTGTTTTCTTACGCAGATTTTACCGGTATTTTAAGAAATACTTCTACGACAAAATATGAAGTGGAATCTATATTTATTCGGCTGCAATTTGATCAAAAAGCTTGGTTGCTGCATCTTTTTGATCTGGAGTATTTACACCAATCCCCACTTCATGCTGACTTGCCACCACTGCACCCACGCGCAAACCTCGCTGCACACAGTACGCCACTAAGTCTGTTAAGTAGTACTCACCACCAGATTGAGGGATAAGTGTAGAATATCCTTCGTCAATAATTTTTCGATCAAAAACATATAACCCTGCATTTAATTCCTGAATTTGTTTCTGCTCTTCTGTGGCTTCTTTTTCTTCTACAATTGCCACCACATCATCTTCAGCATTTCGGATGATTCTCCCCCAAGCTAATTCTGAAGGATTCTGATACATCATAGAAACTAGTGTCATGGCGTTACCGCGATTGCGATGTGTTTCAAGCAATTTTCTGTAAAATGAAGGTGGATAAAATGCGGAATGATCGCCATACATGATGTACACTTGAGTAACATCAGCAGCAAGCACATCGACACCAATTTTGGTGGCATGACCTGTGCCGAGCTGCTCTTCTTCAACTGCGTAGGTTACGGTATCTCCGAGGATGGCTTGGACAGATTCACGCGCAAAACCCACAACCACAACTACTTCTTCTACACCTGCTTTACGAACATTCTCCACCGACCACTGAATCATTGGTTTTCCACCTAACGGGATCGTCACCTTGTTAGTCGTTGTGGACTTTAGTCGAGAACCTTTTCCAGCAGCCAAAATTACTGCTGCAACAGAAGGAGTAGTTTGATTCGTCATAGTAGTCATAGCTTCCTTGTATGAGAATTGTATTGTAGCGATAGTTCTGCTTTCTGTGGAGTATTTAATTTCCTGGGCACGGCGCAAACTCACAATTTGGAGGAATTCTCCCTACTGAGGTACCATCTGGACAGAGTTTGGCATCCATCGTGCACAGTACGCCATCATCAGGATTGGCGGGCGTTGTAGCTCTTGGTTCTACTAATATGGAGTCATTCTGCTGTGAGGAATTGGTAACTATTGGGGAACCAAAAATAAATGCCGCAAGTGATAGGATAATGGCAATAAAAACCGCAGCAACAATAAGTAAAATATTAGGAGGAGTTTGTCGTGGAGTGTGTGCGTCTGCCACCATGTGGCTATAGTACTACAAACTCAGTAAAAAAGCGATAATCTCGTAGATACTCATTTATGGTGTTATGCATACACTTGCGTTTGCTTGATTGCTTCAAGTGCTGCTGGGTTACGTTGAAATTCAGTAACAAGTGAAGCATACAATAACCCCAGAAGGATTCGCACTTCTTGACTTTGTAGTTCAATAACTGTCCCACCACCTCTATATCCTAGTAATAACACTACCAACTCATAATGTGGGTGTTCCATCAAATCTGCGTTAGTAACCCCCAAATCATTACGAAGATTGGGTCGTCCTGTCCAAATACCGTCCTCTATTTGCTTTCTAATAATTTGCAGCGTTGCTACGGGAATTGCTTTTGTAGTTTCAGCAGCAATTTATAGAGCAGATCCTATACCAGCCATAACTGGTGAAGTACCCTCTGCCGCCTCTTGTGGATCGAAAATATATTCTGATTGCGCGACTTGTTGTGGTGCAGAAACAATCACGGCGTTTTCAATGTCCGGTTTTCTATTACTGGATACAGCTTCAATCGTCTGCACCATTTTTCCTCCTCAATATCTCAAACTACATAGTATGGTGTGGAAATTCATCATGAGTTCGCAAACGAAAAGCACCACTTGACCAGGTAAAATACTGGTTGAGAGGTGCATATGAAACAGAAACCAAAGTTAACGCTT
>OMIS01000088.1 GCA_900299155.1 bacterium | reverse complement strand
TAGATGAGATACAAAAAATCCCGCCATAGCGGGATTAAATGACTTGGCTAACTGCTGGTGCAATTGTGAGCCACATCTACGATAAGTTTAATTATTACATTATTTTATTTTTTGTCAAGGTATGAGTGTTCTTAGATCGTGGAGGTGACGGGAATTGAACCCGCTAGCCAAATTTCGTAGATGTGACTCTGCACCAGCAGCACCCCCACATAGTTGCAATACTATACTGAGATCCTTACACAGACTGTAGTAAGAAAGGCTTTGAATTATGATCAGTAGTGAAGGCCACAAAAAACCCCTCTGGTGAGGGGTTTTAATTGCATGTATAAAAATGCTGGAGTAATTACAAAATTACCAGACAGCTTTTTTAAGAGGTTTACCTACTTTGAGGTTAACCACGCGGTGACCTTTGATGGTCTGGCGTTTTGATTCGTTACCAAATGGCACGACCTGTTTGTCTTTTACTGGACTGACGTACAAAGTACCAAAGCCAGATAAAACAACTTTTTCACCTTTGGTTAAAGCGCGGGTGACTTCTTCAATTAATGCTTCAATTGCATCATTAGAAGCTTTTTTTGTAAGATGTGCTTTTTTGGCCACAATCGTAATGAGTTGTGATTTTGTCATGTTGCTCCTTTCATAAGCTGCACGTTTTGATTTGGTTTTGCGTATTGAGAGTGTAAATGATTGCTCTACCAAGTCAAGAGTCTTCTCACAGTTATAATGATACTACTATCCTCTAAATATATTGATACTGCCGCAATAATGCAATACTTGCTCCAAGCATGTCGTATCCGACATCGCGTATCGTACCATATCTTCCAGGAACAAACATCTGGTGAAGTTCATCACTAGCTGCATAGACGAGCGTTAAGAGTAAACCGAACTTCCATGCTCCCGCTGTATATTTTTTTGAACTAGTTACAGAAATGGCTCGATAGAACAATAGATATAAAACACCATACACAAACATATGTGCAGATTTTTTGAAAATAAAGTCTGCCCAGTCTTCATCGAGCTTGGGTAAAACACCTTGATCAGAAAGAATATAGATCAAAAGTGCCCACAAAAATGGAGGTAGCCAAGCTTTACTGAAGTGTAGTAAGGAGTGTAAGAATTTTTTTCCCATACAGTGCTGCGCATGAACTACCGATCGTCACGAGCCCACTCAGTATACCACCAAAGACAACTCTTTTTGGCGGCAAGTGCGAATTACCAATGAAAATTGCAGATTTGGTGGAAGTTCCTGAAGTGCCAAACACTGCCTGGTGAATAGAGATGTCTGGGAATGCGAGGTCATGCAGGGGAGATTCAGTATATGTTCTACCTAAAACGCGTGACCGTGAAGTGGCTGCTGCTGGCGTGGTGGGCAGTATAGCCGATAGAGCATTTTGTAGAGTAACTGCAGGCGGTTTAGAGGTGGCGGTAGTGGCTTTGGGTGGTTGAAGCTGGGCAGACGGAGTGCTGGGATTAGAAGTGGTCTGCGTTTGAGTGGTTGCGGGCAGGATATTTTCTGAGCCAGGAGTGGGTGTGGCAGTGGCAAGCCAATGGCCCGTGGTGGTACTGCCTGCATCCCAGACAAAAACAAAGGACTGTCCTGCTGTGCAGCTGTCATAACTGGCCTGGGCGATAGTCAGGTTATTTGAGGTGGTGATTGTGAAGCTATCACCTGAGTTATTGAGTAATGATCCAGTCCAGCTGAATACTGCCCATTTTTGGGCTTGTAGCAAGCCAGAGAGGGTTTTGGAGTTGCCTGCTTCATCTACAATGTGCCAGTTGGTGAGGGTGATATCTTGTGCGGTGGGGTTATAGAGCTCCACCCACTCAGTTCCACTCGCAGGACAAGCCATGATCTCCGAGAGTTGGAGGAGTGAGGACACATCCTGGGAAGAGCCAGGTACCGGTGAGGGTGTAGGAGAGGGGCTTGATACAGGTGAAACTGAGAGAGTTGGAGTCGGTGTAGGAGTGGGCAGCGGTGTAGGGGTAGCTGAAGAGGTGAAAGTGGCTTGTGGGGTTGGGGAAGGTGATGGCACAGGCGTAGCAGTTGTGGCAGAAGTTTGGGATGAAGTGGTTGTTGCAGTAGTTGTGCCAGATATTAGTTGAGTGGTAGCTCCAGCAGTGGTCATGCCAGGTGAAGGAACGGGGGTACTTGTAGTGAGATCTGGTGTAGAAGTGGTGGGGGGGGACGTTTGATTACCACTGGTGGAGTTTGGTGTAGGTGTGGAAGTGGATGCTGTACTCTGAATAGAAGCCGGAGTTGGTTCTGGAGTACTAGTAGGGCTTGGTATAGGCGGAGCTGATGGAGTTGTGGTAGGTGAACTGCTCGGTGTAAGTATAGTAATCAAAGAATACAGAGCTGAGTTACTGCCTTTGGTGGGGGTGGTGAGTACGAACGTGGTGCTGCTGACAGAAGTGCGCTGCCAGGTCTTATTTTGTTCACTACTGGTATAGTCCATTGTTTCTGCGATGCTTCCGTCTGGTTTGAAAAGAGTGACTCCGTCTCCAGAATTATTCAGTTTGGCGCTACTCAGTTCAGCTACTATAAATTGTTGTGGCTCAAGGATTTGGCTGGAGAATAGATATATATCACTGGGACTACTCAGTTTATCTTGTAGCTTCCAGCCAGAAAGTGGGATGGCAGAACTGCTAGTATTAAAGAGTTCTACCCACTCGCTTTCGCCAGTGAGGGGGTTGGGGGAGACTTCAGAGATTATGACTTGGGCGAATGCTGGACCCGTGGTGCAGAAGAGAAATATTGCTGCCACTGCAAAGCTGCCTACGATGCGCTGGAAGTAATTGGAAAGTGTTCTGTATCTGGTAAACCAGCTGGTGATGGCTGCAAAACTTGAGGGTGTGCTGCGGTACTTCTGTGGGAGGCAAGCGGGCAGTGGGAGTGAGGTATGTTTTTTCATTTGTATGTGCGAATATACAAATGAATCCTTACAAAAAGTGTAGGAAGGTGGTTTCTAGTTTTTACCTCGCAAAAAGTTTCGTGCTAACATCATAGTTTTTTTATATAGATATTTTGGCACCGAGTTCTTTTGCTCCCAAAAATATTCTTTATAATAAATTTTTATACATAAATAAATGCTCGTTATGAGCAGTATACTAGTCGCAATCCAAACAACTAATTGTGGCCAATAGATAATTACTATTTGAGTCTTGCCTGGAGGTATCATCCACGCATTAGCCCAACCATTAAATCTGAAGTGTTTAAGGTAGTGAGAAAAATTAATTCCATCAAACGCAACCCAACCTGGGTTATAACTTTCTGACAGCACTATAGGAGCTTCTTGAGTTGAAATATTTTCAGCTACAGCAATAGCTAGCCCACTACCTATAAATCGTTGTTTAGTAATGACTCCTTGAGTGGAAGATACTAGTGTATCACCAGTATGAATTTGCAATAGATACTCTGACGGAATAGTATACACACTAAATTCAGTAATAATATTTTTTGTTTCTTGTGAACCATATGATTGGTTCTCAAGTAAAAATTGGTAACCTGAATTGTCAGTTTGTGAACCAGGTAAGATATGGAACCATTGGTCGAAGTCACCTTCAGTAACTTTTTGTGTGAGAATTGGGTATTTACTACCATTGTTAATTGCAACAAATTTTACTGGATCACCTAATACATTATTTCCTTTCAGATGTACGAGGTATCCTTGAGTAATAGGTAAATTATCTATAAAGATAAAGTCACAGCCTGCACCTTTATCTTGTGCAGTATATTCCATACCCACAGGAGTAAATTTTTTAGTAATCATTCCATTCTTATTTAAGCCACAATTTATAAGAGAAGTTTCATTAGATGCCTCCATATCCCAATATACACGTTGAATTGGAATTGCTGCATTGAACAAAGACTTAGACTGTGGCTGTATCTTAATACTATTTGGTAAATCAGCTAAAGGATTCCAGAAGTTTGAGTCGGTCACTGCGGTACTTGTTCCAGCTTGAAGTATAACTGAAGATTGATATGGTATTTGTAGTGTCCCAATAGGCATAATTTGATTGGAGTATGGCTTAAAGGTAAATGTGATTCCATTGATAATTACTTCATCGGTTTGAGAATAAGGTAGTCTCTCTGGTAGCTCAATCATTAATGTCGGGACCTTGAAGATCTTTTGGCTATCAAGTTGTATGTCAGGCAGCAAAGGTTCAAGCATAACTTTAGAGGTAGTTTCAGTTTGCAAAAAGAAAATGTTGAAACTCACATTTTTGCCTTCTAAACTAGGTAAAGATAGTCTTACAACAGGGGAATCACTAGTGATGGGAGCTGAAAGGACCACTTTGTCCTGAGTATAGGTAACTGCTGTAATAGTAGGTCTCATGAGACTTGAGTAAATAAAATTTGAGCCAGACTTTGTTTCAATATAATTAGGTGTATGTTGATAAATTGGATCAATAATTTTACGGTCGCTAGTTATATCTGCCTCAGAAAAGTTAGTTGGCACAAAAATTTTCTCATGATCTACATTGTTTAGTTCATATAAATCTAAGGCTTCTGTTGCAATTTTCTTGTCAAATAAGCCTGTATTCTCAATTAAGCGCTCGCTTTCAGGAATATAAAAATCTTCTGAAGGAACATTGGGTAAAAAAACAGTTTTATCAATTAAAATATAGCTTATATCATATTTATCAATGAGTTGAGTCAGAAGTCTGCTATCTTGATTGTAGATAGCTTGTACCATTTCATTACGATAATTTTCATTA
>OMIS01000087.1 GCA_900299155.1 bacterium | reverse complement strand
ACAGATGTCAAACAACCTGATGGCAGTTTCAATTGGGAGAAAGCAGACGCGATAACAATCCACACTGGGGGCATCGATCATATTCCGGTACATCACACCAATGAGATTGCGCAAGCAGAAGCAGCAAGTGGCAAGCAACCATTTGTACAGTACTGGGTGCATCATAATTTCTTGCGGGTGGATGGAGAAAAAATGAGTAAGTCATTGGGGAATTTTTTCACGATTGATGATGTTTTGCAGCGAAACTTTAGTCCAAAGGCACTGCGCTTACTGTTCTTAACAACCCACTACCGCAGTGAGATGAACTTTTTGTGGAGTACACTAGAAGGTATGGAAAAAACATATCAACGTTTGTTGGAAATGGTTGTGCAGTTTAGAAAAGAAGCGGATCGAACGGTCTTGAGTGAGGATAAACTGGCTAAGATTGATGCATACCGCAAACGCTTTTTTGCAGCGATTGAAAATGACCTCAATACTGCTGAAGGTGTTGCCATTATCTGGGAAGTGGCCAAGTCAAATATTCCTGGTCCAGATAAATATGATCTACTCATTGAATTTGATGAAGTGTTGGGCTTGGGTTTGAAAATGGCAGAAAAGCAGCTGGCTGATTTGCAAGCCGCTCAGAGTGAGAATACATTTAGCGAAACTGATAAACGACTTCCTGCAGAAATCTTGCAAGTACTTGCAGATCGCAAAAACGCACGCGCAGGGAAGGACTTTGCAAAGTCAGACGAGCTGCGTGACAAGCTGCTTGCGCTCAAGTATGCAGTAGAAGATACCGCAAATGGTCAGGTGCTCAAGAAAATTTAGGGTGTACAATATTAAGTATGCCAAAAACATCGACTGAACAATCCAATTTTTCAAGCAGACGATTGCTTATTCCTAAAGAAGGCAAAAAGCTTGCAGGTGTGTGTGCTGCATTTGCCAATTATTTTGATATTGATGTGACACTGGTGCGCCTTATCTGGGTACTATTACTGCTTCCGGGAGGATTGCCTGGTTTAGTGCCATATCTTATTTGTTGGCTTGTGATTCCTGAAGATAGGTAAAATCCTACGCTTTTTGCAAGCTTCATAGATACAATGATTTATATGAAGCTATATAAAGAGCAAGTATATATTTTGTCTGATTTTTCATTTGAACTTGCAAAGGGTTTTGCACTTTCTGCGATTGTTCAACAGACTTTTGGCAGTAGTAACATCTTTACTCGAGTTATCAATCTCGTAGTATTTGTGCTTTCAACTTGTATTTGTCTGTTCTTTTCAATACAATTCAAATCTAAGGACCTCTACTATGAGTGAAACAATTGCGCTGGCAAACAGTATTTTTTACCTTGGAAATGTTTTAATGCTTATTGTTTTGGGCATAGTTCTTTTAGTGTTAAAACGAGATAAAAATTCACAATCTTAGAAGTAATTACGTAGTGTACCTGCACTCCTACGTACTAAATGCGTAAATAATTGATTCATAGTGACAAATTGAAGTACTTAGTACTACAATGACCTCTATGACCCGTCCCGATATTTCTGAAGACAAATTGGCTGAAGAATGTGCTGTTTTTGGAGTCTATCTCCCCAAAGAACAGAGTGCCGCGCTCTTAATATATTTTGCATTATTTAATCTCCAGCATCGTGGGCAAGATGCTTCTGGCATGGCAGTGGGTGATGGTGCTCATACGATGAAAGTACACAAGAACTTGGGGCTCGTACCACAAGTTCACACACAAAAAAAACTTGGTCGTATGCCAGGGAACATTGGAATTGGGCATAATCGGTATACTACTTCAGATGCAAACAAAGTTTGTTTTGCTCAACCCATCACCGAAGGCAACCAGCGCAGATCAGGAAAAAGTCATACCAAAGAACTGGCCTTCGCACTCAATGGCAATATCTCAAATCCTGAACCGATGATTAAATTTTTGCAGGAAAAAGGTGTAGATATATCTGGTCGAAACGACACAATGTTGATGTCTGCGTTGCTCTGGTACTTTCTCCAAGAAACTTCTGATATTGTGTCTGCCATTGAACAGTGCTGGCCGTATTGGATCGGGGCATTTTCTTTGGTCATTTTCTGGAAAGACCAGCTAGTGGGGGTGCGTGGTCCGTTTGGAGTGCGACCACTGGTATTGGGAGAGTTTGCTGACGGGGGATATGCGCTTGCCTCAGAAACGTGTGCCTGGAACTCTATCGGCAAGTTGGTGCGGCCTGTAGAACCTGGCGAAGTTGTGGTTATTACCGAGCAAGGTGTTACTTCACATAAAATTGCTCAGTATCTAGAAAAACCAGATGCTTTTGAGGCGGTGTATTTTGCTCGCCCAGATAGTATTTTCACTTGTCGGCTGGCAGATGGAACTTTATTTCAAAGAAGTGTCTATCAAATACGAAGAAATTTTGGAGAACAGCTATGGAACGAACATGGTATCACGGCAGATATGGTGGTACCGGTGCCATCTTCAGCACACCAATCTGCAGAAGCATACGCATACTATAGCGGAGTGCCATATTACAACGCGCTGATTAAGAGTCCCTACATCCATCGAACCTTTATTCAGCCATCCCAACGAGAACGAGAACTTTCACTCAACTTCAAGCTAAATGTGGCTGAAGATCAAGTGAGAGGAAAAAGTATCATTCTGATTGATGATTCAATTGTACGAGGCAGCACCCTGGGTCCATTGATTAGAAAATTACAGAAAGCTGGTGCAAGAGCGGTCTATGTACTGATTGCCTCACCACCCGTGCGGTTCCCAGATTTTTATGGAATTGCTACTCCTACGCAAGCAGAACTGATTGCGGCACACAAAAATCCAGAGGAAATTGCAGCGCACATTGGAGCTGATGGCGTCTATTATCTAGGTCTAGAAGGGATGCTTGCAGCGATTGGCCTGCCCAAAGAAAATGTGATGACATCTGCATTTGATGGTGAGTATCCAATTGATATTGGGGAACATAGAAAGCAGATTGCATATTAGAACTGCGTATTTGTGCAATGTACATGAAGGGCGTTTCGAAATACGAATACTACCAAAAAACTGAGTACGTAAGTTTGCTTGAACTTATGTAGACACAGTTTGTTTTTCAGCAAGTGAAATGGTAGAGTAGCAGTGCTGGAGTACACACTAATTTCAAGAAAGTAGCATGAAATCTGTCAAAAAATCGCGCGCCCGTTCGCAAGCAAAATCTGTACACACAACTCGAACTACTGAGTATGATGTTGTGGTGATTGGTGGCGGATTTGGTGGGTTGTCTGCCGCTGCGCTCCTAGCTAAAGATGGCAAAAAAGTTGTGGTTTTGGAGAAAAATGCAGTGCTGGGTGGAAGAGCAAATGTTTTGAAAGCCAAGGGCTTCCAGTTTGATATGGGTCCATCATGGTACATGATGCCAGATGTCTTTGAAAAGTTCTTTGCAGAGTTTGGCAAAAAGCCAGCTGATTATCTGGATTTAGTAAAGCTGAATCCTCAGTATCGGATTATTTTTCCAGATAAAACGCATGTGGATATGTTGCCAAATTTAGAACACAACAAAGCAGTTTTTGAGAAAATAGAAAAAGGAGCGGGGCAGCGTCTTCAAGATTATTTGGATGAAGCACGAGTGAAGTATGAGTTGTCGGTGCGCACAGTTTTGTACAAAAACATTGATTCAATTTTTGATTTTTTTAGTTGGGATTTGTTAAAAAATGGCAAGATGCTGCGCCCATTTGACTCCATGCAAAAATATGTGGCGGAGTTTTTTACTTCTGAAAAACTGCAACAAATTATTCAATTTACGTTAGTTTTCTTGGGTGGTGCGCCGCACAATATGCCTGCACTATATAGCTTAATTTCTCACGTCGATTTTACGATGCATACGTTTTACCCAATGGGTGGAATGTCTGAAGTAGTGAAGTCATTTGTAAAAATTGGCACTGAGTATGGCGTAAAGTACCAGACAGAAACTCCTGTTTTAGAAATAATTACTGAAGGTCAAAAAATTACTGGAGTTCGTACGAAAGATGGTGTGATTAAAACTAAAGCAGTGGTGGCCAATGCAGATATGGCGCATGTAGAACGTTTGTTCACAGATCAAAATTTGCGCATGTATGATGAAAAATATTGGCAGAATCGCACCTTTGCCCCATCTGCATTCTTGATGTACTTGGGAGTCAAAGGAAAAGTGGCAGGGCTCGAGCACCACAATATTTTCTTTGGTAAAAACTGGATTGAACATTTTAAAGAGATTTTTGAAAAACCAAGTTGGCCAAAAGACCCTTCAGTCTATCTTAATGTGCCATCCATAACTGATCCAAGTGTCGCTCCCAAAGGACAACACACGGTGATGATTTTAGTGCCTGTGGCGTGTGGCTTGGAAGAGACTCAAGCTTCTAAAGAAAAGTATGGTGAGTATATTTTGCAGTATCTAGAAGAAAAGGCTGGTATTAAACTCAAAGATAAAATTGTGTATAAATCAATTTTTTCTGTGTCAGATTTTGCAAGCACATATAATAGTTATGCGGGCAATGCACTGGGCGGAGTAGCGCACACGCTTATGCAAACTGGCCCATTTCGTCCACCCAATAAACACAAGAAAATTTCCAATTTATTTTTTAGTGGGGCAGGGACGGTGCCAGGAATTGGAGTGCCGTCTGCGGTGATTTCTGCAGAGCGTCGATGAGTCGATTAAAGCACAGTTTTAGGTCAGATT
>OMIS01000086.1 GCA_900299155.1 bacterium | reverse complement strand
GTACAAGCCGCATCCTTGATTTCCTGAGCTGCCTTCTTGAAGTCACGCATGTGATTGCGCTTATCGAGAATTTCACTGAAGCGCGCCGCTGCCATCAATCCACCGTAGACCGCAGCACAAGTATAGGTGGAAACACCAAACTTTTCCTCCCACAGATCATAGGAGGGAAGTGGTAAACCAGTCTCTTTGTCCCTGAAGTTAACCAAAAACTGGGCAATTTTCTCGATCAGTGGTTTATATAACGCTTCTATAAATTCCAAATCCTGTGAAGCATCATAGTATTCCCAAAGTGCTACCAGCACACTTGCACTTTCATCTTCCTGAATGGGAAGTTGTAAAATCTTATCGCGCAGCCACTCACGTTGAGTTGTAGTGGAATGCCAGGTTGAGCCCAAACTTTGGTCAGGTCTAAACCGATGGTGTAGATAGCCATCCTGGTGCAAAACATCTTTGCAGAATAAGAAAAAAGGCTTGGTAATTTCATCAAAACCAGCTTTACACATTGTTTTTACAATGTATGCCGCATCTCGTGGCCACATGTATGAATAATCATCTTTACCAAACTCAATCATGGCACTGTCAGCAGAAGCGATAATACTGCCTCTGTTGTCCATGTGACAGCGCAAAATAAAGAGAGAAGTGAAGAATAATTTTCTTTGATCTTCAGAAAGTGCTGCTAAATCAAACTTTTTAGTTTTAAGCCACGCATGCCAGTAGCTCTCAGTGGAGTGCATAAAAGCTTCAGGTTGCTTTTCATGTACCAGGGCATTGAGCGCATATGCTTCTTCAAGTGTTTTACCTGCTGCGATCCAGTAGTAAAGCCGTGTTTTGGCATTTGGTTCACATGCACCACAAAACCTGATGACCGAGTCCACTGAGCCATGCTCCACTGCGTTCTTGGTCAGATTGCCATCTTCTGCATCACGATACACACCTTCTTTGCCTTCAAACTTATACGCTCCCACAGAATAATCATCGATCTCACCACCGGTTTCTGTAGCACCGTTGACGATAAAAACACGTCGTCCCTTATAGTGCACCACTGCATTGTGGGTAGGATCATAGAATCCAGTATTGCGTTTATTACTTTCTTGAATATAAAAAACTTGATGGAAAAATATTCTGATATCCACCTTTTCATCGCGGTGGTTATAAACATCTACCTGACGCATGAAAATATCAGCTTCGTTGTACACAATATCTTCCATCACAATGGTGACCTGAAGTTTTTCATTTTTGCAAACAAGGTACCCCACCATCGTCTCTGGCTTATAGCCGATTGTAATTTGCCAGCTACCATCATCTATCCAAGAAAACTGTGTACCAACTAAAATCCCGATCCGATGCCGCTCTCCTGCGACATGGTTTTCAAGACCCACATAGGGAAAATAGAAATCACGGACAAAACCGAACTCATCTAAACAGACAAGCATTGAACCATTACCGAGAGTAAGTGCGCGTGCCATGATGTAAGTATACTTAATTTTTAGGTTGCGAACAATATAAAATTAGAGCAGCTTTCCCATTAGATCGGCTAGCACCACACTGTAGCGTCTATATGCCTCATAGGGTGACTTATACGGACTAAAGTAGGCATGCACGTCACCATCCGCTGCCCACTTGGTGCACATGTAGTAAAAATGGTCGCTGGTTTGCAACCGCCGCCAGTTATCAAGAACAGTAGCATCATTGCGTTTGTACATCTGGTCTTGTACTTCATAAATTTTTTCTAAAGTATCCCACTGGAGCTGGTTTCCACGCCAGGCAGTTAAGTCACGGTCAATGTCCGCCCAAGAGATAGGCTCGGGGACATCATAGAGTAAGTGCTTTGGGATTGGAGCAGGTTTTTTGGACCATTTGTCTGCATACTTGCGCTCACGTTCAGCTTTTTCAAAAACTTGTGTTGGAGTGACAAAGGTATTCCAAGGCTTTTGCGTAAATCGATGGACAAACTCAGCCCAAAACTCAAAAATGCCCGTGTCAGCCCACTGGTGTTCACCAAAGGTTTCAAAATCCATAAACAAATTTATAATTTCATTTTCGCCATAAACTTCTACCCATTCCAGATACCGATCCACCGTCAGCGGATACCAATCCCAGTGCCGATCACTAAATCTAAAGGCTACATCATCAGAAAGTTGGGCGTGTTTGAGCAGAAGTGGGAGCGGGGTATACACAGCTGTTTGTTTAGCACTGGCAGTACTTGCTGGTAGTGGAATAACAGTTTCCGTGAGAAGGTTTGTTGGGATTCTCTTGGAAGTTTTTTTTGAATGTACTACCTCAGTCTCTTGTAAAATTGACTGAGAAACTGCTGCTGACTCTTCCAAGTTTTTAGTCGGATAGCTGTAATAGACCTGAGTTTTTGGCCTGTCCCAAAGATACCGTCCTACTGCCTCCGTCAACATCCCCTTAAATCCTAAATCTGCCACTTTTTGGGCAATATCGTTGGAGTAAATCAACTCAGTATTACGAAAAACCTGCGGCTTGTAGCCAAATAGTTTTTGCATCAATTGCACTTGTCGCCAAACTTGTACTTCAAATTCAGATTTTGAGTACAGAGCAGCCAAAGAATGGTAGTATGTTTCCGCTAACAGCTCGACTCTTCCTGACTTTGCTAAGTCCTGAATCAGAGAAATAACGCGCGGCTCAAATGCTTGTGCTTGTTCGACGAATACACCAGAAAGTGAAAGTGCAAAGCAAAAATGTGGCTCAGTTTCAATCAATTTTTTGAGCAAGGTGAGCATGGGCAGGTACGATTTTTGCGCTACCTTTTGAAAAATTTGTTTATTGTGCTGGGTTTCATCTTCAAAATATGACGCACCTTGCCCTAAGTCATAAATGGAGAAATTGCCTAGTCGCCAGGGCTGGTGGAGTTGTAGATAAATACAAACTTGAGGCATAGTGTTTCTACAGGTATATCAGCACACAGCACAAACTGCAACCTACCAAGTATTCAAACTACCGTGCAATCTTCCGAAATTTGCAACTCAAGCGCTGATTACGCACCACGAAACGCTCGTTTATACACTTCTCGCAACCGCAGGGCTGCTTTTTCCCAGGTTACTTGCTGCAAATCTGAGAGTTGTGAGGTAATAATTTGGGAATGCACGTCAGGTTTTTTGAGCAGGCGGATTATTTCTAGTGCCATTTTATCTATGTCCCAGAAGTCCACACTAATACTACTCGGCATCACTTCACTAACTCCAGAATTTTTTGAAACAAGTACTGGTGTGTTACGCTGAGCCGCTTCAAGAGCTACCAGCCCAAACGGCTCTGATAAGGATGGCATCACAAACACATCAGCACGATTTAAGAGTTTATTTCTTTGAGTATCTCGGACAAAGCCACTAAAGAGTAGGGAAGCAGACAAGCGCTTAGATGCAGTACTGAGCAATAATTCATGGTACATATCACCGTCACCAGCGATAATAAATAACGCATCAGGAATTTTTTCTAGAACTTTTTTAGCTACTGCCAAAAAGTAGTCAGCACCTTTCTGCATCGTTAATCTGCCCATGAAAACCACAACTGGCCGATCAGGAGCAAACTTTTCTGCAGTAATCTTTCGCTGTTCAGCGGCAGAAAGTGGTGCAATACCATTATGTACTACATCAATTTTATTTGGATCTATACCATATTTTTCTACCAGTAAATTTTTTGTGTAGTAACTTACCGCTACCACTCGGGTGGCATGCTGCATGCCTTCATACTCAGTTTGCATAATGTACTGACTACCGTAGCCATTAGGAATGCGGTCTAGCTCAGTGGAGTGAATATGTGCCACAAATGGTTTCTTTATTTTCTGTGAAAGTTTAAGTGCAGCTGGGAAGGACATCCAGTCATGTGCATGAATAACATCTACGTCCGCGCGGTGCGCTAAGCCAGCATCCGTAACGAGCTCGGCATAGCGATCTACTTTATTTTCTAATTCTGAAGAAGGCAAAACCTGCAAGGCATCTACAGTAACTTCGTGTGAATTAAAAAGTGTCTGCTGTGCTTGTGCTACCGCAGAATATACTGAGAACGGTGGTGCTCCTGTCTGACCATCCACAAACCAACTTGGGTCTGAACACTCGAGGACATCCATGTGACCTACGGGAATTTGAAGGGAGTAGGGCAGCGTAAAGTAGATGTGATTTTGCAACCCTGCTAAAGATTGGGTCATCCCCTCACATGCCACACCAAGCCCACCACTGTTATGAGGTGGATACTCCCAACCAATCATGAATATATTACTTGCACGCTGACGCATTGTACGACTAAACCGCCCTTTGAGGGTTTTATACTATACTTCATAGTAGAGCTTTGTGGGGTGAAGCTGCAAGTAGATAATTTAAGATAGGACAGCAAAACTTTCAGTACGAAACTACAGGAATTGAGTACAGATTAATTTTTAGTGATGAGGGGTACAAACACTTCGTGTTTAATGTCGACTGTACCATAAACTCCACCATAAGAATCACACCAACCATGTTGACCATCAGCTGTATTTGCCCAGACTGAACCAAGAATTTCTACAGGACTTGATGGGACTACTCCAGAGTCAGATATCATTTTTAAAACCGCTGTAGCAGTAACAACATCACCAGGATTTAATATATCAGCTCTATTTAGCAAATACACTAAAGTAGTAGCAACGTCTTTTTGCTGAGGACTGAGGTGCTCACTTACTACACTCGCTACGATCTGATTTGGGGGGCAAACTTCTAATGGTACAGAAACGTATGTGTAATCTTCTGAAAGTTTTAGATCTTTCACTGGTGTCGTACTACTCACTTCCAGAGATTGAGTCACAACAGCAAGATCATCCATAGCATTGAGGGTTAATTGCAAAAGTGGCATTAGACTATCTTGAATTGTAAATACTGTTGTAAGGGTAAATTCGTCACCAGCTCTTACTGCTTCTGGAACTACTAAACGAATAGGAATAGGATGCAAGGTGGGAATAGTTCCATAAGTTGCTTCTTGAGCATGTGTGGGCTCTGCCATAGTACCATATAGAGAAAGTAGTAAAAGAAAAGCTATTAAAACAGTAATATATGAGTAATTTTGGGATTCTACACGATCAGGGGCCAAAGCAGGTACGTTGGTTTCTTTCATCTTTCTTTCTATACTAGTTTGTCACATAAAACCATGGGTCTTGTGACGTTTAGCACACGCTAGTGTGTTAATATGGTTGTAAGATCAATGAAAAATAGATATTGCAATAGATCACGAT
>OMIS01000085.1 GCA_900299155.1 bacterium | reverse complement strand
CTTTTTATCAATTGATGCGGGACTTTAACCTAGGTGTCGCTGATATTGCAGAGCGCATCAGTAAATCCCAAGCGTACGTCAGTAACTGTTTGAAGTTGCTAAAACTTCCAGATGCAGTGAAGGACGGCTTAGCAGGTGGGATGATTACGGAAGGCCATGCACGCGCTATCTTTGGAATTGAAGATCAAGGTTCCATGATCGGCATTTATAAACAGATTCTCAAAGAAAGTGCTTCAGTGCGAAGAGCAGAGGAACTGGCTCGTCAATACAAACAGCAGACCTCTACGTCGCCAATGTATCGCTTACGCCCCACTACGACCAAAGTTTCTGATCCAAAAATCAAAGAATGGGAAGCACGCCTTAAAGAGATTTTGACTACTAAATCCGAGATTAAATTATCTCGGTCACAGCGTAATACGCGCATTACCATCACACTGGTGGGAGATCCTGAAGAAACACAAAAAGATCTTGAGCGATTCATGTCTATGACCAAGTCACACGGCTAGAAGCAAGAGTATAGTCGAGTTAGCGAGTTATAGATTATTTCCTTCAAGCAACGTTAGTATTTTGCGTGTTCTAGGAGTTGGGCTGATTTTAATGGCCAGTAGCGGAAAAATGCACGGCCCACGATATCATCTCGAGATACAGGTCCCCAGGCACGAGAGTCACTAGAGTGCATACGATTATCACCTACTACAAAGTATTGATCTGGACCAAGGGTAATTGCTCGATCACGAGTAAAGTTGCCAGGCAAAGTTTGGTTACCTTCGTTAATATATGGTTCTTCCAGTTTATTGCCATTAACATAAATACCATTATTCTTAATTTCCACGGTATCTCCAGGTAAACCAATCATGCGCTTAATAAAGTCACAACCAGTACCAGTCGGACAGTTGGCTGCCTCTGGGGCATGTACCACTACAATGTCGCCACGTTGAGGTTCTCCAGTGCGGTAACTAATTTTATCTGTTAACACATAATCTTTATTCATCAAAGTAGTTTCCATGGACTGACCACTAACCTGATGTGGCTGCATGAAAAATAAGTAGATAACCAGGAAAATTGAGATGCCAATAACCAGCGTCTCGATGAGATCCAAAAAGAGCGCACTAACAGATTTTATTACCATTTGTAACATAGAGCCTTAGTATGAAGTTTACCCCTTTGTGTTTCAAGATCTAAAACGCAATAATACTACCATGGGTTATACAAAGCAAACGATTGCAGGGTTTACGTGGCACAGTGCACTGATTGTGGGTATGACGATTGTCACTGGATTGAAGTTAATGGTATTGGCTCGGCTGCTTACTCCGCATGATTTTGGGATCTTTTCTCTTGTGGCCATTGCACTTGGCGTGACAGACGCGCTTACCCAAACTGGTATAAACATTACTATTATTCAATCTCAGCAGAGTGTCAGTTACTTTATCAATACAGCCTGGGTGATCTCTATTTTGCGTGGTTTTGTGATTGCAATAGTGATGAGCCTACTTGGGGTAGGGATGGCATATTTTTATGCTGAACCAAGTTTACAGCTTTGGGTTGTGATTGCCGCAGTTGTACCAATCATTAAAGGTTTTATAAATCCAGCAGTCATTACGTTTCATAAAGAATTGCAGTTTTCCCGAGATAGTGCATATCGTTTTTCCTTAATTGTTGTAGAAGCAGTAGTGACAAGCCTAGTGGCACTCGTGACCCATTCCGTGAATGCGTTTATCGTAGGAATGGTGGCTGCGGCAATCTTTGAAGTCTGTATCTCATTTGCCTTTTTCAGAACACGACCACACTTTGAGTGGATCCCCAACCGTGCAGCGCAGATTTTTGCGAATGCCAAAGGCTTAAGTATTGCGGCATTGTTATCGTACTTAAATGATAATGCCGATAATTTTTTGGTGGGAAAATTGCTGGGAGTCAGTACCTTGGGGTTATATCAAAATGGGTATGCACTCAGTCACAAGCCCACTTTTGGAATTGCCCAAGCCATGAACCACAGCACGATGCCGATTTTTTCTCGATTAGCCACAAGTGGAGAACGACTGCACAAGGCATTTTACCGCTCGCTATTTGGATTAACGGTGCTGTTAGTTGCGGTGGCAGTCCCAATAATAATTTTTCCAGAACTGATTATTAGAGTAGTACTTGGAGATACTTGGTTGAGTTTAGTACCTGCGGTACCGTGGCTGGTGGCTGGCGCGGTGCTCTATGGCATCGCCAACCAAGGATACACACTCTTGGTCTCACTCCAAGAGTACTTTACAATGAATCTGCACCGCGCATTAGTTATTATCTTGTTCGTAGGCATTTTATTTGCCCAAGGCTCAAGTGCAGGACTCGTTGGTGCAGCGATGGCAGTATTCTTTGCACGCTTGATCTGCCTACCCATACTTGGGTGGTTAGTTGTTAGAAAACTGAAGCACACATGACAAAAATACCTCTTACCATCATACTTTTAACCAATCGTGTTGATGAACGATTTGAACAGGCATTGGCCAGTGCACAGTGTGCTGCGGATGTGCTCGTAGTGGCAAATCATGTTGAAGATGCAGTACAACCATTGCATACCCAGTATGATTTTCAAATCTTAACCTGGGATGAACCCATTACTGATTTCTCATTGGTCCGTAACACAGCACTCACACATGCAAAGTATGATTGGGTATTGTTTCTAGATAGTGACGAGGTAATTGATCCAGCATCACTAGCTGAACTTACTCAACTTGTGACAACCCCTACGGCAGCAGCGTATGGAATACGCCGCTGTGATGTGTTCTTGGGCAAAGAACTTGAGTACGGCGAAGCGGGTAACCAGCTGGTTGTACGACTCGGGAAAAGAACAGCACTCAAATTTTCAGGTACCGTCCATGAAGTGGCGGATGTGGCTGGCCTAGTAAAACCAAGTAGTATAAAAATACTACATTATTCACATCCATCAATTCATGAGTTTATTAGTAAAGTTGCGCTTTATGCTGATCAAGTGGCCACCGAGAGAGCAGCAAAACCGATATCATTCAAACGGCTTCTCTTTGAACTGATAGTTTATCCTCCTGCAAAGTTTATCTATGGACTGATCTTTCAAGGTGGACTTGTTGATGGCTGGCATGGTGTTGTCTATGCTGCATGTATGAGTTTGCACTCAACATTGGTACGTATTTATCTCTATGAGAAAGTTTTTATCAAACATTCGTAACCTTCTATCTCCCGCACACACACTCAAATGGAATGAAGTAGTGGGCTGGGTTTTAGCTTGTTGTGTCTTCCTGACAGTCCCGCTGGGGCAGTTGACTCGAGTTACTGTGAGTTCAGGAAAGGCCTTCTACTTACATGAGTTTTTCATGCTACCTGCACTTGTATTGTTGCTGCCGCTGTGCAAACCAATTCTTCATGGGGTATGGAGTTCAGGTAAGTTGAGGTGGATTATTGCAAGTTTTGCTTGGATTTTATTGGGTATTGTTGTGGCATTTGTGCAATATGGTTCGATTACACCTGGTTTGTATCTCATCCGATTACTTTGGTATGTACTATTTTGTATTGAAGTAGGGGTTCTATTTAATTCACACCCACGGGGGTTACGTACATGGCTACTCTTGGTGGGGATCTGGTACTGGTGGTTGGCCATCTTGCAATATATCTTACTGCCAGACACCCGTTTTCTCTGGTTGTATGGTTGGGATGATCATTATTACCGCATGATTGGCACAGTGTATGACCCTGGGCTGACCGGTATTTTGGTATGTTTGACAGCATACGTAACCTACTCGGTGAGCAAGAAGTGGTTAATTGGCAAAATAATTACTGCAGTTTTACTGCTTAGCTGCATACTTACATACTCTAGAGCAAGCTATATGGCAATTACAGTAAGCTTACTGTACCTTGTTATTGGTACACAAAAAATATCAGTACAAAAGCTACTTGCTGCCAATTTCTACCGAAAAAATGCAAGAATAATGGCAGCGATTTGCCTTGTGAGCTTAAGCTTAGTCTTCGGTATATATGCAATAATTCCCAAGCCAGGCGGTGAGGGAGTCAATTTACTTCGGACTAGTACTATAACTGCACGAATACACACTGCCACAGAAGCAGTCCAGATGCTCAAAGGCACGGAGTGGATATTGGGCAGGGGTTTATTTACTACAGATACGCCAACAAATACTATTGTCACAGAGGCTACTGAACAAGGTATATCTTCTGAACAATTTGCCTCTGAAGTACAGGCAAGCAAACTAAGTTCGCAGAGTGACAGAGCTGTATTCCCTGATAGTATTTTCATACTGCTCCTCACACAAACTGGAGTTATAGGACTTATTAGTGGAGTATATATTCTATACCTATCACTCAGATGGCTCAGACAGCGTGAGCCACTTCTAGCGGCTGCAGTAGTTGCAGTGATGGTGCAAAGTCAATTCAACAACACCTTGCTGCATCCTTATATTGTTTTGTATCTTGGGCTATTTATTGTCAGTTACTTACGTTTCACGGTACGTGATACTTCAACCTGATTACCAGCTTGATCAACTGCTTTAATTTTTAATGGATTATCACCTTGGTTAATTGAGAAGGTTGTAGAGAAACTACCATCCGCGCGTGGCAAGAAGAAGCGATCATTTACGTATATCTTAGTATTTGGCTCGGACTTACCAGCAACCGTAATAGTGCTTTGCTTACTTTCATATTCTTGATTGTCTTGTGGCTCAGTGACTTCCAGCGGGGGTGCTTGCGTATCTAGTATCACGGTGTAACTACGGCCAATTTTTGATTCATGACCTGTATCATCTTTAGTGAAAGCAGTTATACTGTTTTCACCTTCACTTAATTCTATAGGACTCGAAAAGCTACCATCTGCTTCAGGGGTGATCTCAGAACCCTGTGTTCCGTTTACTACTAACACACTTTTCATACCAAAAGTTCCCACACCTTTAACAGTGAGCTGGGCACTGTATGTAGCGGTTACTGGAGCGACTAATTCAGGGGGTTGTATAATTACTGCATTTTCTTCAGGAATTGGATTTGTATCTAACACACCATTTACCAACCTAATGAAGTTGGGCAGAATAAAAAAGATAAAGCCTATAACTAGAACTAGACCGCCACCTACAAACCAAATCGTTTGCTTTAGTAACTTGCTTCGTTCCTTTTTAATCAGTCTGGAAGAGACGCGCTCAGGTTTTGGCATAGTGTTGGCAGAAAAATCTTGGTTCATATCAATTGTATAGTACTTTCATGATACTCTGTAAAGACTGAGCCAGGAAGGGGATTCGAACCCCTGACCTACGGTTTACGATACCGCCGCTCTACCAGCTGAGCTATCCCGGCAAGGGAGGTACCGGTTTTCACGGTAACTACCAGAGAGCGAGATATGGGAATCGAACCCACACTTTCAGCTTGGGAAGCTGACGTACTACCACTATACTAATCTCGCACAAATATATTGTACCAAGCGATTGTACCAAAAAATTTATAAATCTGGAGTTACAAAACTGCGTGTTGGCCTGCATGTCCACTGGGAACTAGAATTTGTCAGTGCTGTAGTCTTAATTTTTCTCACTGATCTGTCTGTGAGAAACGTAAAATGCTGTATGTAGCTTATTATTTGCCTCGATTCGGGCCAGTAGCTTTGGCAGCTGGCAAGTGTAACTTTTGACCAGGATAGATCAAGTTTGGATTATGACCGACGGTCTGTTTGTTTGCAGTATAGAGCTCTGTCCAGCGGTATGCATCATGTAGTTCTGAAGTAGCAATTTTCCATAGTGAATCACCAGCTTTGACGACATACTCTCCACCAGTTGCTTGCATAGTTTGAGCTTCAGAGTGCTGTACTTGTCCGTTTTCAACTTTTGTAGAATCGCTTTTCACGACATCAGTATTCTGAGCATGAGGGATAACGAGTACCTGTCCAATGCGCAGATGTTGGTTGTGCTTGAGTTTATTTGCCTTCTCAATTTCTACATAGCGGAAACCATTAGCATAGAATTTCTGAGCTACCTTCCATGTAGAGTCGCCCTTTACTACTGTATAGGTACCACCCTTTGTAGATGGAGCAGTAGGAGCCTCTGTAACACTTCCATTTACTGGCAAGCCACCTTTATTAAGTGCAGGGGCAGTAACTGGCTGTGGAGTGGCGGTAGGTACTGGAGTAGGCTTAGGTGTACTTATAGGTTTTGGTGTAGGAAGAGCAGTAGGCTTTGGTGAAGTTTTCACGGCCACACTCGCACTTGGCGTTGCGGTTGCTTTAACTATAGGCTTAATTGTTGCAGCAGGAGTAGCAGTAGGTTGTGGGGTAGGACGAGCACTTGTGGTAGCAATTGGAGTTGGTGAAGACACAGGAATTTGAGTCAATATAGGTTTTGGAGTAGGAGATGGAGTGGGTTTCACACTAGGTACAGTGGTAGGTTTAGGCTGAGCAGCTTGAGTGGCTGTGCGTTGAACTGCGGCAGCTGTTGCGCTAGGAACTACACTTTTTGCAGAAACTGAAGCATCTACAACAATTTCTGGACTACTTGTAGGAACGATCGTAGCCGTTGCAGAGATCTGTCCTTGTACATCTTGAGCAACTTGAGAAGTTTTTTGGGAATTAAGGTAACTCAAACCGCCCCATACTAACACCACAAATAAACCTACGGAAACTAAGAGTATTCCCAGATTGAGACGAATGAATTTAAGAGCGGAAACTAACCAATCCTGCTGCATAATAAATGTGTTGTATCCGGGCAGGATGGCCAGGATTATAGCAGTAAATCAAGGCATTGCAACATGTATACGCACTTTTTACTCACTATAACAAGAAAATAGTAACCTAATTACTTACCCTACAAATCACCTTAATTAGAAATACGAACTCAGGAATTAACTAGACAGCGTAATATAGGACAAATAAAGGGTAGATATATTAGGAAGAGCTTGATTAAAATTCAATCTGCGACCCCGACCGGAATCGAACCGGCGATCTCCTCCGTGACAGGGAGGCATGTTAACCGCTACACCACAGGGCCATTCTATAAAAGAAAAGCAGAGCACATTATACGAATAACTTACTCTTTTGCCAAGCACCAGGACACAATTGGAAACTCACCAGACTGGAGCATAGCTGTAGAGTAATCTTCTTGCATTTTCCCACGGAGCTCGCACTTCAATGTTCATTTTCAGCAGATTTATATTTCACACTTTACACAAAAATAATTTATTTTCACAAAAGTTTTAAAATATATAGGACAATGAGGCGACAGAATGCATACCTTACATCGCTAGAAAATGTACGCTATACTACAGATACTAATTTCTGAAAGGAAAGTATGTCACCACTTCTCATCGTCATTGTTTTAGCAGTTGTCATCGCGTTTTATGTGATTGGTATTTATAACACGCTCCAACGCTTAAAGACACAAATTGTAGCTAGTATCCAAGAAATTGGGAATCAGCTTAAACGCCAAGCATCTTTAATTCCTAACCTCGAAGCTTCTGTGAAAGGTTATTTGAAGCATGAAAAGGGTATTTTTCAAATGCTTACTGATGCACGCAAATCAGTAGCGCATGCTAATGAAACTGGTTCAGCAAAAGATATTGATGATGCTATTACCAAGTTACAAAATGTCATCCCACAAATTTCTGTGGCTGTTGAAGATAATCCAGAGCTGAAAGCCGATAGTACTGTTAACCGCTTCATGCAAGAGTTAACCGATACTGCTGATAAATTAATGTATGCCCGTCGTACCGTGATTGATCTTACACAGAGCTACAATGAAAAATTAGTAACCTTCCCATCCAATATTATTGCTGGCATGTTTGGCTTTGCTCCTGAGAAAGGACTTGATACTCCTTTGCAAGGAAGCCATGTGCAAGTCAGTAGTAGTGAGATGGAAGATCATAAGGTAGAGCTCTAAACATTCGAGTCTCCATAGACCTCCTGCTCACTCCATAAGAACCGAAGTAGTTTAGAACATCTCAAGGACTATTCATGACCCATTATGACTTAGTGGCCAGTAACAAAAGAAGATCTGCAATAATTATTGCATTATTTGTGGCATTTATTGCTGGCGCTTCCTATGTCATGGCACGAGGTTTTGGATATGGATTAGATATTGTTGGCATTGGGTTAGTTGTTTCTGGAGTGATGTCGTTTGCTTCGTACTGGTGGTCAGATTCTATAATCCTTGGGATTTCCGGAGCTCGTCCAGCTAAAAGAGAAGAGTTTTTTGATTTCTATACCGTTACAGAAAACCTTGCAGCCAGCCAACGACTGCCGTTTCCCAAGCTCTATGTCATAGAAGATACCGCCATGAATGCCTTTGCCACAGGCAGAGATCCAGAACATGCGGCGGTGGTGGCCACTACTGGACTGCTTAGCCGCTTGAACCGTTCTGAGATTGAAGGGGTGATCTCCCATGAACTTTCACACATTCAGAATTACGACATTCGTCTTATGTCTATTGTTACTATATTAGTAGGCATGATCTCACTTATTGCAGACTGGATGCTGCGTATGAGTTGGGGGAGACGACGTGATAACGACAGAGAAGGCGGACAGTTACAGATGCTCTTCGTCGTGGCAGGGATAGTCTTAGCACTCCTTTCACCACTTATCGCCCAGTTAATACAATTAGCCATTTCACGAAAGCGTGAATACTTAGCCGATGCCAGTGGGGTAGCCATGACAAAAAATCCCGAAGGACTAGCCAGAGCTTTAGAAAAAATCAGTGGAGATACTGAACCACTTGAAGCTGCCAACAAAGCTACCGCACATTTATACATTGCCAATCCATTGAAAAATCGTCATGATGCGATCGGTTGGTTTGCTGGGTGGTTTCAGACCCACCCCCCAGTTGCAGAACGTATTACAATACTACGTAACTTACAAGGAAGCGTATGACCACTCAAATTACCTTGCAACAGGTACAACATGTTGCACAGTTAGCAAATATTCCAATTTCAGATATACAAGCGCAAAATTTTGTAGGAGCTTTTGAAGAGACTTTGGGAGTGATCGAAAACTTGAAAGAAGTAGATACTTCCAAAATTGAGCCAACACACCAGGTGACTGGCTTAGAAAATGTTATGCGTGAAGATGTAGTAGATGAACAACACATGTTTTCACAAGCTGAAGCGCTCGCCAATGCCAAGCGCACCAGTAGTGGCTATTTTGTAGTTCCAAGGATTTTAGACAATGACTAATACACACACCATGACACTTGCTCAGTATCTTAAAGGTGTAGCTGAAAAACAGTTTTCACCTACTGAAGTTACACAAGCTATTCAAGCAGAAATTTCAAAAGTAAATACTGATCTAAACATATACCTCACTGAAAATGAACAGGCTGTTCAAGAAACTGAGGCAGGGAGTGCCCAACCATTAGCAGGAGCCGCGATTGCCGTGAAAGATAATATCTCCACAAAAGGCATGCGCACCACTGCTTCTTCTACCGTGCTTGATACATTTGTGCCACCTTATGATGCCACTATCATGACCAAACTTAAGGCTGCTGGCATGAGTATTATTGGCAAGACCAACTTAGATGCTTGGGCCCATGGATCTTCTACAGAAACTTCACAATATGGCAGAACCCTTAATCCGCGCAATCCCGAACATCTTCCCGGAGGTTCTTCTGGTGGTAGTGCTGCTGCGGTTGCTGCAGATACTTGTATTGCTGCAATCGGGACAGAGACCGCTGGATCGATCCGCCAGCCGGCTGCTTGGTGTGGAGTAGTGGGTTTGAAACCTTCCTATGGACGAGTTAGTCGTTCAGGAGTGATCGCAATGGCTTCATCTACAGACTCACCAGGGCCAATTACAAAAACTGTGGAAGATGCAGCCATTCTCTTAAACTATATGGCTGGACATGACAAGTATGATGGGACAACTTCGCCGCAAAGTGTGCCAGATTATACGCAAGCATTAGGAAAATCTATCAAAGGTCTAAAAGTGGGATTACTCTATCAGGATATAGCTGGCCTTGAAGTGGTAAATCCACATATTCAGGCAGCTGCCAAAGTTTTAGAAGAGTTGGGAGCAGTTGTGGAACCAGTTGCAGCCATGGATCCACATTACGCGATAAGTGTCTACACTGTAGTGCAGCGTGGTGAAGTGAGTAGTAATCTTGCTCGCTTTGATGGCATTCGCTATGGCAATGACCGTTCATTCTTTGGCGATGAAGCAAAACGAAGAATTATGCTCGGTACATATACCTTGAGCAAAGGCTATGCGGATCAATACTACACCACTGCTCAAAAAGTGCGCACTGCATTCATGCAAGATTTTCAGAAATTATTCAGTAACTATGATGTGTTAATTAGTGCCACTTCACCATCATTTGCCAAGAAGATTGGAGTATCTGAAAATGCTGCTATGTTTGGAGAGCTGGAAGATATGCTACTTGAGCCAAGTTCTATCACTGGCTTGCCGGGGATAAACGTGCCTTGCTTCCATGACACAACCACCAATCTATTTATTGGATTAAACATCATGGCGCCAATGTGGCGTGAAGATCAGGTAATTACCGTAGCAGATGCCTACGAAAAAGCTACCAGTTGGAATACTTGGAGGAAAGTGTAAGGTACTTATTCAAGAAAATAAAATTATGCCAAATACATACGAACTTGTCTGTGGACTCGAGATCCACGCAGAATTAAAAACAGCATCAAAGATGTTCTGTGGCTGCAAAAACGATCCTTTTCACGCCCCACAACCCAACACATATACCTGTCCTGTCTGCTTAGGTATGCCTGGAGCATTGCCTGTGGCCAATAAAAAAGCGATTGAGTGGACGATTAAATTGGGATTAGCTCTGGGTTGTAAAATCAATCTTTTTTCAAAATTTGACCGCAAGCACTACTTCTACCCAGATTTGCCAAAAAGTTATCAGATTAGCCAATATGACATCCCTTTTTGCTATGACGGTGTAGTAGAAACTTCTGAAGGTCCGGTTCGCATTACTCGCATTCATTTAGAGGAAGATACGGGCAAACTCCTCCATCGCTCAGTCAATGGTGCAGAAGTAAGTTTAATTGATTTTAATCGAAGTAGCGTGCCCTTAATAGAGATTGTCAGTGAACCAGATATTAAGACGGCATCACAAGCTAAAGAGTATGCAAAAAAATTGCGCCAGATCATTCGTTATTTAGATATTGCTGATTGTGACATGGAGCAAGGCGGGATGCGATTGGAAGCCAATACTTCACTCCGTGTAGTAGGAGAGCAGGGTTTGCCCAAATATAAAGTGGAAGTGAAAAATATCAATTCCTTCCGCTTCCTCGAGCAAGCAATAGAATTTGAAATGCAACGTCAAGCTAAACTCCTTGATGCTGGAGAGTCAATCCCGCAAGAAACGCGTGGATATAACGCCACTGAAGGCAAAACCTTTAGCCAGCGTGCAAAGGAAGATGCTGCAGACTATCGCTATTTCCCTGATCCAGATTTGCCACCAATTCGTTTCACACAAGCACAAATTGATGGATTTACCGCAGACCTTCCTGAATTGCCAGCTGCCAAGGCTGCTCGATGGGGACGTGAGTACCAGATTGAGGCTCGGTTCGCAGAACCTCTGACTGCTGAAAAAGATGAAGCAGCTGTGTTTGAAACACTCTTTTCACAAGCTCAAACACAAAAACTGGATTGTAATAAACTGGCCAGTAGCGTCTATAACAAACGCATTACATGGCCTACCGCAGAAAGTATCGAGAAAACATTGATGGAGTTTGCTGCACAATTCAAGACAGATACAGTGGATACCTCACAACTTGAGCAGGCAGTAGAGAAAGTGCTTGCAGAAAATCCTGATGTGATTGAGAAATTCAAAGCAGGAAATATGCAAGTATTGGGCTTCATGATGGGACAGACAATGCGCCAACTTGGAGGCATTAAACCAGATCCACAACTCGTCCGAGAGACCATTGGCAAAATCCTCAAAACCAAGTAGGATTGTCAGTGTCATGTCCACTGAAAATCAAGCATTTGTTCATCTGCACGTTCATACCGAGTACTCCATGCTTGATGGGTTATGCCGTATCCCGAAGCTGATTGCCAAAGCCAAAGAACTGGGACAGACTGCAATTGGATTAACTGATCATGGTGGCATGTATGGGGCACTGCATTTTTATAATGAGTGCCGCAAACAGGAAATGAAGCCCATCATTGGTGTAGAGGCATACATCGCTAAAAACTCACGTTTTGATAAGCAATCTAAAATGGGTGGTGATCAAGCACACTTGACACTCCTTGCTCAAAATTTGGATGGCTACCGCAATCTTCTAAAGCTTGTTTCGATTGGCAACCTAGAAGGTTTTTCGTACCGCCCTCGCATTGATTTTGAAGTCTTAAGCAAGCATGCTGATGGGGTGATTGCGACGAGTGGTTGTATGAGTAGTATCTTCAACCGCTATTTACGAGATGGCAGATTAGATGAAGCTCGTGCTGAACTACAGCGATACAAGGATCTATTCAAAGACAGGTACTATGTTGAGATCCAAGCACATCCTGCAATTGAGGAGTTGACTGAACTCACTAAACTCCAAGTCCAGTTGGCTCGTGAACTGGATATCCCGCTCGTGGCCACCAATGACGTCCACTATGTGACCAAAGATGCTGCGTTTGCCCAAGATGCATTACTCTGTGTGCAGACCCGCAAACTTATCTCTGATGAAAAGCGGATGACGATGATGGATTCACCAGATTTTTACCTTCGTTCCACGGAGGAAATGCTGGAATTATTCAAAGACTACCCAGATGCAATTGCCAACACCGTGAAAATTGCGGAATCTTGTGAAATCACTATTCCCACTGGTCAGCTGATCTTTCCAGCCTTCCCACTGCCTCCTGGGGAAACAGTCATCACCCAGTTCAAGAAAATGGCACAACAGGGGCTTCGTAAGAAATTCAAGGAAGTTACCCAAGAGCTTGAAGATCGGCTGAACTATGAAATGGACGTTATTATCAATAAGGGCTATGCAGCATACTTTTTAATTACGCAGGATTTTGTAAACTGGTCAAAAACACATGGAGTGGCGGTTGGTCCAGGAAGAGGTTCTGCAGCTGGCTCACTTGTTTCCTATGTCTTAAATATTACGACAGTCAACCCCATGCAGCACGGACTTGCCTTCGAACGGTTTTTGAATCCGCAACGTCCCACACCTCCAGATATTGATATCGACTTTGCTGATACCACGCGTGAAAAAACCATTGAGTATGTGGCAGAAAAATATGGCAACGATCACGTCGGCCACGTCATCACCTTCGGAAGAATGGAAGCTCGGGTGGCCATCAGAGACATTGGGCGCGTACTTGGGCTACCCTATGAAGATCCAGATACTATTGCCAAGCTCATTCCCAACAATCCTGGCAAAAAGACTAGCTTGAAAGAATCACTTGAAACTGTTCCTGAACTGGCTGAGTATTACAAGCAACCAAAATTCAAGAAATTAATTGATTTAGCAATGCAAGTAGAAGGTGTCGTGCGGCACAGTTCTGTGCATGCTGCAGCACTTGTGATCACTGACAAACCTATCGACAACTACACCCCAGTTCAGCGTGATAGTAAAACAGGCAAAACTATCACTCAATTTGATATGTACGCCCTGGACTGTAACGTTTCTGATGATGCGATTGGGTTATTAAAGTTTGACTTCTTGGGACTGCGCAACCTCTCGATCATTCAAAAAGCACTGCTCCTCATTAAACAAGAAAAGAATATCGAGATTGATATAGATAACATCCCCCTTGATGATAAACCGACGTTTGACTTACTTTCCTCTGGTGAAACAATGGGCGTCTTCCAGCTGGAATCTGCAGGTATGAAGAGAGTGGCTCGGACACTGCGCCCCAACCAATTTTCTGATATTACCGCTATGGTGGCGTTGTATCGCCCAGGGCCAATGGAGCTGATACCCACTTTTATTGAGGGCAAACACGCGCCAGAGAAAATTGTATACCCAGATCCGTCTCTTGAGCCAATTCTTAAAGAAACGTACGGAGTAATGGTGTACCAGGAGCAGATCTTGCAGATTGCTAATGTCATGGCAGGCTACACGCTGGGTGAAGCAGACATCTTACGTCGCGCGATTGGTAAAAAGAAGAAAAAGCTGCTGGATGAGAATAAAAAGCGGTTTACTGATCAATCCGTAGAAAAAGGGTACAAACGTGAAGTGGCAGAAAAAGTCTGGGGGTTTATTGAAGCATTCGCCAACTACGGATTTAATAAAGCCCATGCTACCTGCTATGCGATGATCGCCTACCAGACTGCATTTCTCAAGGCAAACTATCCGATTGAGTACATGACCGCACTGCTCAGTATTGAGTCTGGTTCTGGGGCAGCTACCAGAGATGTGAAAATTGCTGTGGGTGTTGAAAACTGTAAAGCAATGGGCATCAAACTGTTCCCGCCAGATATAAATAAATCTTTTGCAGACTTTTCTATTGAACATGTTAAGGATTCATTGGAAGGGATGGCGATACGCTTTGGCTTTACCGCTATTAAACATGTAGGTTCTGCGGCAATTGATAATATTATTGAAACTCGTGCAAGAGTAGGGGAATTCACATCTTTCACGCAGTTTATTAACGAAACCGATGGCAGAAAAGTAAATAAAACCACGATTGAATGTTTAATCAAAGTCGGAGCGATGGACCGGTTTGGCACACGCTCAAGTATGCTAGAGAATCTCGAGGACATCAGGAATTCTGCGGCAAAACTCGAATCAGTAGATCAAGGGCAGGATTCACTCTTTCAAGGAGTAAGTGCAGCTCGTGAACTACACGATACATTCCCGCAACTGGCTGAATACCCCAAGGCAGAGCTACTTTCTTTCGAAAAAGAACTGCTCGGTGTCTATCTCACTGATCACCCGATGGCACAGGCATTAACCTATGTCAGTAAGCGTGCCAACAAAAAAATTGAAGAGCTTGATGACACAATCCATATGGGACAAACGTTCAACTTTGGAGGAATCCTCACCAATTTGCGCACCGTCCAGACCAAAAAAACCAATAGCACCATGGCGTTTGGCAAGTTTGATGATGGATCTGGGGCACTTGATGTCGTCTTTTTCCCCCGCACCTATAAAGACTTTGAGACCCTCATTCAAAACGACTCAGTCATGCTCTTGAAAGCAAAGATTGATAAACGAGAAGATGACATGCAGCTCGTGGTTGAAAAAGTATCGGTGCCGACGGAAAGTGAAGCTGCACCACAGGCTCACGACGCAGACCACGAGATCTTTATACCTAGACATACGGGTAAATCCACACTCAGCGAACTGGGTAAATTACTCAAAGCACATCAAGGAAATGATAGTGTAGTAGTACTGATCCCCAACGGCGCACAACCCCAACGGATGCTCCTTCCTTACGGTGTCGCATGGGACAAAGACCTAGAAACACAGGTACAACAACTCTTAGCTAAGACCGAATAAATTCCCTCTTCCCATATGTGGAGCTCTTAGTATAATGTAATTCCATGCAAATGCATGGTACAAACTCAAACACAACACAACAAAATCCCACAAAATATATCTTTGTTTCAGGCGGCGTCCTTTCAGGGCTCGGCAAAGGTATCACTGCTGCGTCTCTTGGGTTACTGCTTAAAAACCGCGGTTTTACTGTCACCAATATTAAATGTGAAAATTACCTCAACTTAGATTCAGGCAACATTAATCCTGTCGAGCATGGTGACGTCTTTTTATGTGAAGATGGACTTGAAGCAGATCTAGATTTAGGCTCATATGAGCGGTTTCTCTCACAAGAAGTAGGGAACGCCAACTTCACAACGATTGGGCAAATCTACACTACGGTGATCAAGCGCACACAAGATCTACACTTTAATGGTGCTACCGTGGACGCTATTCCTTATGTACCAGACGAAGTCATCCGCCGTATTAAAGAAACTGCCAAGGGTTTTGATATCATTTTAGTTGAATTAGGCGGTACAGCAGGCGAATATCAGAATGCTATTTACTATGAAGCATACCGTACCATGAAGCTCAAGCAGCCCAATGATGTAGTCCACATTCACGTTACATACTTCCCAATGCCTGGACATATCAATGAATTAAAATCAAAACCCACACAGCTTTCCGTAAAATTACTCAATAGTATGGGTATTCAGCCTGAATTTATTGTGGGTAGAGCAGAGGTAATGATTGATGAGAAGCGTAAAGAAAAAGTGGCGTACTACTGCAACATGGATAAGAAACATGTGATCTCCAATCCTGATTGTGAAACTATTTACGAACTGCCACTCATTTTTGATGAACAAGAGTTTGATAAGTTGGTGCTCACTGAGCTGGGATTGCCACTAAAACGGGGGAATCTCCAACCTTGGCGTGAACTGGTAGAAAAAATCAAAACACCACAGAAAAAGACAGTTACGGTGGCTATCATCGCCAAGTACATCGCCACTGGTGACTATGAATTAAAAGATTCTTATTATTCCTTAATTGAGTCATTAAACTTCGCCAGCTGGAATAACGAAGTAGACATCAATTTAGATTTTATAAATGCAGAACAACTTGAGAAAAAAGCACCTGAAGTTCAGGCCCGCCTAGAAGCTGCTGACGGTATTATTGTACCAATCGGCTGGGGAGAACGCGGTGTAGAGGGCAAAATTGCTGCTATTAAGTATGCTCGTGAGAACAAAGTGCCATATCTTGGCCTCTGTTATGGTATGCAGCTTGCTTCAATTGAGTTTGCTCGTACTGTTTGTGGTCTCAAAGGCGCGCACACAACTGAAGTAGATCCAAACACGATGTATCCAATTATTCATAGTATTCCATTTGATGAACGGTACCAAAGAATTAAAGGTGAGGGTGCAAGTATGCGCTTGGGTGCATACGACTGTGTTTTGAAACCAGGCACGCTGGCACACAAGATTTACAAAGAACATGGCGCATTCAAGGACGCCAAGAAAAACTTAATTTCTGAACGACACCGCCATAGATTTGAGTTTAATAATGACTACCGCAAACAACTTGAAGATAAAGGATTTGTGATTTCAGGGACATCACCTGATGACTTTTTTGTGGAAATGATCGAACTTCCTCAAGAGATGCATCCATTTTTCATTGCTACACAGGCACATCCTGAGTATAAATCTCAGCCACTCAAACCACACCCAATTTTTGTGGAGTTCTTGAAGGCAGTTGCGAAGTTTAAGGCTTAGTTAGTGGATAAATCCGCTGAAGTGATCATTAAGCGATCCATCCTTCGCTGCTTTTTCAGCAATTTCTGGATGTAATCTGTGTAGCTCTGCCAACGTATACCAGGCATCAGCTACCTCCTTAAAGTGTAAACACCCACCTTCACTTTTCACTGTTCCCTGTGGGAATGTTTTAGTTGGTTTTTCATTTCGAAGTGGAGCAGAGAGAGTTTCAGCTGCTTTGGTAGAACTTGAACTGTTACCATTTAAGCCACCATCCTCACTTCTTCTAAACATTCTTTCAATGATATTGAATGCCATATTCCCTTTCAATACACTTTGTGCACTTTTCCTCTGCCATGATTTTTCTCTTATGCTATGCAATTTGCTTGCTGAGAAGAGCATATTCTACGCACTAAATATGTATTATAACAAAACAGAGGTGAAACTTGCCCCTGACGGATTTTTCTTGGTACTCATCTGGGTCTATTTCAGAGCATACTTGAACTTCTAGTCCTAAACCCTTCTCTTGCATTATCTCTTTCAGTCAAGTACAATACAGACTTCGTATGGCATTATCATTCACACACTCAGACTCAAGTATTACCGTTGGCGACACCATCCGTGTTCACCAAGAAATTAGTGAAGGGGAGAAAACTCGCGTTCAGATTTTTGAAGGCTTATTAATTGCTATCAAAAATGCTGGTGCAGGGAAATCCTTCACCGTTCGCCGCGTTGGTACCAATGGTGTTGGTGTTGAACGCATTTACCCACTCCACTTACCAGGTTTGAAGAAAATTGAAGTAAAGAGTAAAGGACACGTCCGCCGCAGTAAGTTATACTACCTGCGTGAACGTATCGGTAAAGCAGCCACCAGAATTAGAGAAAAGAAAGCTAACGTCGCTTCAACAGCGGCTGCATAATTTTTCTGCTGGTTCACTCGGTGAACAGCGTGCTATACAGTTTCTCCAGAATAAAAACTTTCAAATTGTAGATACCAACGTCCGTTTTGGTTTGCATGAAGTGGATATTATTGCAATTGCACCTCTGGAAGATAAAAATTCTCTTTGGATGTCAGATGACGCCTCACTTGGTTCAAAAAATACAGAACAAACAAAAGTGACAAACTCTGCTGGTACAAATCCAGGCGAAACACTTATTTTTTGTGAAGTTAAAAGCCGTTCTACCTCATTTTTCGGAGATCCGAGCCGTGCAGTTTCAACAAAAAAACTCAAATCTATGCAAGTTGTGGCGCGCGAATACTTGCGTACACATCACTGGGTGGGTGAGTACAGATTTGATGTGATCGCAGTGCTACCAGATGAGATTGAGCATTTTGAGAATGTAACATGGTGGAAGTAGCAGTGCATTTTCTATCTTGTTCGATTCTGTATACATCTGGGAAAAATTGAAATGTTGTTCGCCAAGCTAATTCAGGATATATAATGCCCGCCTCATACAGGCCTAAATTATTCAGATTATGAATAATTGCCACAGTATATGCTGGCACAGCTGCTAACTGCAGTTCCGTGTGTATTTTTTCCCAATTTAATATGTGGCACGCTTCAACATAGCAAAGTATTAATGTCTGAAATCCATACCATTTTTTATGCGGATCCAGTTTAGTTCTCCAGAGGAATTCAGCCAAATTTTCCCGTTTTGAAAACTCAGTATAACTTACCACCTCGATGGGTTGTTCATTGATAATTGCATTGACTGAATCAACAGCGGTGAGCTTTCCCATCGTAACATCAGGGGCATGCTCGCGTAGAGGGACTGGCTTTAATACATACTCTTCCTGGGAGAGTTTCATCAGCGCATACGCAAAGAGAGCTGCAGCACGCAACTCAGACCACGATTGTCGTTCTTGAGCCGTAGGTTTTTCTTTATCCCGCTGCTGTCGCGCAGTAGTTAATATCACTTCTTTTGGTAACAACCAAGTTTCTTGATGTAACATGCAGGAAAGTTTATTTGTATTATCGTAACTTTAGATAATTTTGTATAGACTCCAGATTATGTATACAGGATCTTTCAAAATACTGATCTTGGAAAATATGGGTGGCAGCGTGTATAATACAGTCTTGTCCAAACGGCCCCATCGTCTAACGGTTAGGACGCCAGGTTTTCATCCTGGTAATTGGAGTTCGATTCTCCATGGGGTCACCATTAGAGATATAGGATAGTTTTTCGAACCCTTTTCAATTTCATTTAAACTCAGCCAGAACTTCACATTTCTTGTATCTCCCGAAAGAAATAGTTATTAACTATTGCAAAGTAAAAAAT
>OMIS01000084.1 GCA_900299155.1 bacterium | reverse complement strand
TATTTTTCATTGATCTTACAACCATATTAACACACTAGCGTGTGCTAAACGTCACAAGACCCATATCTATTTCAGCACCGAGTGCATCGTTCAACTGCGCTACAGCTCGTGTAATCTGAGAAAGATTTGCTGTAGAGATTCGTTGTGTTGTGAGGATGCTCGCTAGAGTAAGGATGATCGTTATAGCAGCAAACCAGAGTGATGATTTTTGTTGTTCTTTTGTCACTGCTCTAGATTACTGGTTGAGGCGAAAAATGAAAAGTGGGGGATTACTATAACGCCATACTCTGGTACAACTCACCATCAGTAAACCCCCGTTTGCGGTAATATTGTCGAGTGCCTATTGCGGAAATAACTGCCAGTTTATTAAATGACGCATTTTTTGCAATAATTTTAGCACGATCTATCAACTCAGATCCCAATCCTTGGTGCTGTGCCCTGCCAGTTTCACGATTTCCCAGTTTTACTAGTTCACCATAAATATGGACTTCGCGGATAATCGCTGAGTCTTCTAGCTCAGAAATAAATGCTTTTTGCGTAGGCAAACTTAATCGCAAGAAGCCCACAATTTGATTTGTTTGTGCCAGTACAAACTGCAAAAAGTACTCGGTACTTACGGAGGTTACATATCGTACTTCTTCTAGCTTCAGTTGGTCTCTTGTATACTTCTGGCTGCGTATTTCTCTACTTCTAATATCTCGAGCCACTGCACCAGAATCTTTTACAGATTCTTCCGCCACTTGTCTGAAGTTGGTCAATTTATTTCCCACCACAATATCAGTAGAGGGAATGTCACGAATTATTCTCGTTAATCTACAGTATTCTGGAGTATTGGTAATAGCAGCAGAAACAACTTCCAATAATTCTTCATGTGTATATGGCTTCCACAATCCTTGTTTGTAGTACTGCATCAGCTCCGCGCTCCCAATCAATGAGCATGGATATACTTTCAATTCATCTGGCATAAAATCAGGATCACTAAATAGCTGTTTAAAGTCTTTTGTATCTAATTGAACAGAAGAACCATACAGATTTGCCATCCAGTGCGCATGAATTTTAAAGCCCGCTCTACGCAGTAGCTGAAATGCTTTGCGTGTTGCGGCTACATCATGTCCACGTTTATTTTTTTCTAGTACTGCATCTTGCAAACTTTGAATTCCAATTTGTGTTTTTGTACAACCTAGTCTTCGTACTCGCAGTACTTCAGCTTCAGAAATATTATCTGGACGAGTCTCAATCACGAGGCCAACATTGCGGACAGCTGCTGTCTCATTTATTTTTTGTGCAGCAGTAAGTTCTTCCCAAGTAGCAAATTGATATGCGTCAAAGCCACCTAATCTTTCTGGGGCAACGTATAACTCAGAAACTGATTGATTATAACTTTTACTCAGTGAAGTGCCATCAATTTTATGATCTTCCAATTTCCTATCATTTTCTTGTGGATCATTACTCAATCCATACTGTGATTTCTGTTCTAATGCAGCTTGCATCTGAGTATATCTTTTTTCAATTTTTGCACGATCATCTTGTATGCCAAACTCATTTAATGCCCTTAAACATTCCTTAATAAACCAAATTTGATATGCCTCAGGATAGTATGACCATGTACCACCAAGCACAATTATTTCTGCTTTATCTATAGAATGTCCAATATTATGCAGTGCTTGTAAGCGGTTATATGTTTGTAAATAGGGATCAAAATAATTTCGTTCAGCACGCTGTGCTCCTGGTTCATCACTCAAATAACTTTTGGGCATACGGATATCATTTGGGCAGAAAATGCATTTACCAGGGCAGGGGAATGGCTTGGTGAGTACGGTAATTGGAGCGACCCCAGATTGTGTACGGACTGGTTTCATCCGTACTTTATCAATGAACTCTGCAGAATATGGTGCTAATCCTTTTGTACCAGCTAGCTCACGATATGCTTTAATGATTTCTTCTTTTGAAAAAATATTGCCATCATTTTTTGGAAATTTTTTTACCAATTTTACATATGCACTAGCAGCCAGTCCTTGCGTTTCCGCCAGTTCTTTCAGCAAAGATAGAATTTGTTGTTGGTCCGTGCTTTTATTCATCAGAGTAAGCAGAGGCGTATTATACCTTGTTTGTAAGATAATTTGTTATAATCCTGATAAACTACAGGTATTGTAGTAAATATTTAAACAGCGACATTAAACTATACTTACATTCATGCACAGCGAAACTATAACTAAACTGCGAACACTCACTGATGATTTTTATACAAAAGTCAGTAGTTCTTTTAGTCAAACCAGACAAGCACCATGGCCAGGATGGAAAGAGTTTGCACAACGGTATGCTGCTGAGCTTACCAAAATTAAAGACCTTACAGTTTTAGATGTTGGGTGTGGAAATGGTAGATTTTGCACTTTTATATATGAAAGTATTACCCAGAATTTTGCCTACTTTGGCATTGATTCAAATGATGCACTACTTCAGCAAACTAAAGTAGTTTTGCAAGAAAAAAATGTTAGTGGTGAAGTAGTTGCTGTTAATCTCATTACCGAACTTCTCGCTGATACGTTTGCACAGAAATTGAACCAGAGAAACTATACATTACTTAGTTGTTTTGGCGTGTTTCATCATATTCCCACACAAGAGCTGCGGATCAGATTACTACAATCACTCACCACACTACTTTCTCAGGAGGGATGCCTTATCATTTCTCTCTGGAGATTTGCTGAGTTTGAGAGATATGCACAGAAAACAGTAGATCCAGCACGTTTTGGAATTGAAGCGGCTGAATTAGAGCCTGGTGATTATTTACTTGGGTGGGATACAGAACCTGTAGCACGGTACTGCCACTCATTTTCTACTACAGATATTAAAGAACTTATAGACGCAGTGCCTGAACTCAAACTGGTAGCTCAATATACTGCAGATGGTAAAGAGGGTAGTGCCAACACATATCTTGTATTCCAGAAAAACTAGCGGTACGATACCCATATGAAGGTGTACCTCTCTTTACTTTTAATTATTTTATCCATGCTGGGAATTGCTGATGCTTCTTACTTAACATACGAAAAACTTTCTGGCATTATCCCTCCGTGCACTCCAGGGTTTCAATGTGAAACAGTTTTAACAAGTAAGTATGCATCAATTGGACCAATTCCGCTCTCTGTTTTTGGCTTACTGTACTATTTGACCATCTTTACGCTCGCGGTACTGCATTTTATTGAGTTTGATTTTTCTAAAATTTCAGCCGTTAAAAAAACAATACTGCGTAAAAGTAGTCCGCTGGATCTTCTTCAGCTCATCACTATATTTGGCTTACTTTTTTCAGCATATTTAGTATTTTTAATGGGAGTAATAATCCAAGCTTGGTGCTTGTATTGTTTGCTTTCCGCGCTGATTAGCAGTTTGCTGTTTATTTTCACGCAAACGTATGTTTGGTTGTACTCAGAGAAATCTGGATATATCACAAAAACAATTTTTCACACAAAAATGCGGCTGCTGTATCGCTGGATTTTGAAACCCTTTTTTTTCATGAGAGATCCTGAAGAAGTACACAATATGATGACCACAATGGGTGCTTGGATGGGGCAATTTGGCTGGACAAAAGCTCTCAGCAGTATGGCATTTGCGTACTACAACCCTGCATTGAGAACAACTCACAATGGTATTACATTCCCCAACCCAGTTGGCTTGTCCGCAGGTTTTGACTATAACGGAAACTTGACGCAAATTTTGCCGTCTGTGGGATTTGGATGGCACACAATCGGCACCGTCACCTTTGAAGCATATGCTGGCAATACCAAACCTCGATTAGGAAGATTCCCTAACTCACAAGCACTGCTCGTAAATAAGGGACTGAAAAACCTGGGGGCACGAGAAATCATACAACACTTGGAACCATTGCGTTTCGCAATTCCCGTAGGGATTAGTATTGCTAGCACCAATAAATTATTCTCAGATACTAAAGCACAAATTATGGATATCGTTAGTTGCTTCGCATTGTTTGAGAAATCTACTGTGGCGCACCAGTACTATGAATTAAATATCAGTTGCCCAAATACATTTGGTGGAGAACCATTTACTACTCCTGGACGGTTGGAGCTCTTACTCAATGCACTAGAAAAACTTAAGATTAAAAAACCTATTTATGTAAAAATGCCTATAGATCAATCTGAAAATGAAACTCTAGAACTTCTCGATGTGATGAATAAATACAGCATCGCGGGAGTCATACTTGGCAATCTCACCAAAGATAAAACCAATCCTGCGGTTACTCCAGAAGATGCGGCACAGTGGAAAACACAGAAGGGAAATCTGAGTGGGAAACCCACTTTTGATCGCTCAAATACCTTAATAGCTCTCACCAAAGAGCACTATGGCAAACGATTTACCATAATTGGTACGGGTGGCATTTTTTCACCTGAAGATGCCCAACACAAGATGAAGCTAGGAGCAGATCTTGTTCAGCTGATCACTGGGATGATTTATGTAGGTCCACAATTGATCGGCAGTATCAATCGTAAGTTAGCTGACTAGATCACTCGCTAATACTCATGAAATTTACGTTCACCTGACGGATAATTAACGCATACTACACGCAATATGACACTTCTAGCACTATTTTGAGGTTAAATGCTCGATAAATGCACCGAGTCCATAAGCTACTACCGCAGCTACTGCGCCAATAGACAGCATTTCTAAGCCGCTCTTGAACCAATTGCCCTTTGTAACTACTGTTCCTAAACTTCCCGCCAAAAAGAGTGCAAGTGCCGTACAACCAATTGATGCAGTGAATGCCCATTCAGTAGGAATAGGCACGCCTAAAAATTGCAGTACATAGGGGAGCAGTGGCAGAGCTCCTGCAGTAGCAAAAGCTATAAAAGTAGCCACACTACTTTTCCAGAGTACTTCGGTTTCTTCACCGCTATGCGCTTTTTCATACTGAGCCGCAGAACGTTCTCCCAAATAATCACCCACAGACATGCTAATGCCATCTGCCACCATGTTTGCTACACCAAGGATAAGGATGATTTTTGTGGGTAAATCAGCACCAACGACACCTGCTACCACAGCAAATGTAGTGATAATACCATCATTGGCACCCAAAATAAGAGCTTTTATAATGCGAAGTCGTTGTTCTTTTGTCATTTATAGATCATAACAAAATTCAAACTAGAGCGGAATGAAGAGATTTGCTATAATAGTGGGTCTGAAATTGCCATAACGCAAAATCGTTGCCTCGTCGTCCAATGGCAGGACATCAGCCTTTGAAGCTGAGTATCTTGGTTCGAATCCAAGCGAGGCATCAAAATACAGCTTTAATAATTATCTACATACCCGGGTATTTTGGGTGTCAACTTGACTTTTTCTAACGCCAGCAGCTTCGTTTTATACTCTAAGCCCCAACCATAGCCACCCAGTGAACCATCAGCAGCAATCACTCTATGACAAGGGATTATTATTGAGATTGGATTTTTACCATTCGCACTACCCACTGCACGACATGCCTTGGGCTTGCTGATACGCGCTGCCAGTTCTTTGTAGCTAATCACCTGTCCAAACGGAATCTTGTATAACGCAAACCAAACCTGTTTCTGGAATTCACTCCCTTTAAGATCAAACTGGAGATCAAATTCTTTCCTTTTCCCTGCAAAATATTCCTGTAACTGGCGGACTATGGCCGTGAAAAGCTCTGTATTTCTTGTAGCTTGTGCAGGAATGACATGCGGCTTGGTGGGAGTTGCTAAATATAATCCAGACAGACCCCGTTGAGTGCCCAAAAGGAGGATCTCACCAATAGGAGAAGAAGTTATAGTATAGTACAAAGCATCATTCATGAGCCTACTATTACATGTCAATTAAAGTTTTTCAAATCATATTTATCTGCTGGATTGTAAGTGTATTTTTATTTCATCTCTATTTTTTATCGTGTAGAGGAGGGGCATGTTTGCTTGGGCACTAGCCAGCGGAATTTTCAGCTACTACTTACTTGGGCTTGGCATCATTGGCAAGCTAGAGTACCCATACATTTTATTTGGGACAGCGGCATTTATAATTTATACATACTTTTGCATTCAAAGAAAACTTTCAGTACAGAATCTAGGAAGCTTTGTACAGAAATTTTACTCGTTAGACAAACTTGAAAAAACCGCAGTGGGACTTATTAGTGCACAGATACTGTGCAATCTGGTGGGCGCACTTGGACCTGAGATTGCATATGATGCAGTGTGGTATCACTTGACCATTCCTCGTATTTGGCTCATGGAACATACCATTTTTCATATTCCACACGGTCCGTTTTCCTACTCACTACTGCCCAAATTACTAGATGTTTTTTATATTGCTGCACTTTCCCTTTCAAATGAGGTTGCTGCAAAACTTATTCATTGGGGATTTGGCATACTCTGTGGATATGCGCTGTACTATACAGCACGACACTTTACTACACGAAAGTACTCACTACTGACTCTGGTACTATTTTATTCAAACTTAGTTGTCGGCTGGCAATCAATTACAGCATATATAGATTTAGGCAGAACATTTTATGAAACACTTGCGCTACTTGCGCTTATATACAGCACCACTACCAATTCCTCACGTTGGCGATACATCGCAGCAGCAATGATTGGACTAGCAATTCTCAGCAAATTACTTGCACTAACTAGTTTAGCAGCACTAGTACTTATATTGCTCTATCAGAGAAAAATGATAAATGCATTTATTTGTCTTTGTATAGTTTGCATGATGCCCGCACCATGGTTTGTGCTCAATTTTATGCAAACAGGGAACCCAGTTTTTCCTGTTTTCAGCAGTTATGATCTTTCATCCACTAGTTCACTGGTAGATGGTATTACTATTTGGTTTACCAGTGCAGATCCTCTGTCACCACTCTATGCGATGTTTGCGCCGCTCTATTTAGCATCCCTTGTACCTTCACTAAAAAAAATAATATTTCAACCCATCCCCGAAAAACACAAAAAAAGTGTACACACACTAATACTCTATAGTTGTCTTTTATTTGCGTTGTGGGTATGTACACCAAGGACAGGTGGGGGACGTTTTATCCTTCCGTATCTCCCAGCATTTTCAGTAGTAGCAGTGTATGTACTTTCACTCGTTAAAGTACGACTAGTGCGTTTGGTAAGCATCAGTGCGATTGTGTTGATCAGCATTTTTTCACTGTTCTATAGAGCATATGCCAATATGAAATATCTCCCTGTAATTCTAGGTACTGAATCAAAACAAGAATTTTTGCGTAAGCAACTACCAAAAGATTTTGGTGATAACTGGTACTACTTAGACGATGCAAGTCTTAAAAGAGTATACACAGAGTCAGCTAGACCTGAGGGACTACACTGGCAGTATGATTAGACAATGTATTTGAGAAATATGATTTTTTGTAGTAATCGTACAACTACAAATGAAAATAAAAAGAGAAATATAGACAGTATTGGGATAGTACACCAGCTTGCAAATAGCAGGACTGAAACAAAATTATTACCTAAAAAGTAGAGTAGTGTCGTGAGTACCACACCATGTATAAAAAATATTGAGAAACTATTGGTGCTCAGTTCAGTAATTATTTTTCTATAATTATGGATATGACACTGCTTTAGTGAACTAAAGTATTCAAAATAATTTTTTAGAAAAATAAAGCTGCAAATACTTGCAAGTGCAACAGGTAGCGAAGTGTAGTGGTATAGCTTTGCTGAGAAACCTTGCTGTGCCAGACTCAAATCGTATGTTCCAAAAACAATCCATAAAAATGAGATACACCAAACACCAACCAATATGAGCAGTTTAATCGAATGCAAAACCTTCTGAATTATGGGACTGAGAAACACTACAGCTACCTGTATATTATTATCTTTACTACCATCCATGCCCCCAATCACTCCACCAATAAGAAAGTATCCCAGATACTCAACTCCAGAAAATAACCACAATGGTTGGCACTGAACAGAAAGAGTGCAGTACGAGTATTGTGCTGAGATTAGTAACTGCACTAGCAGTCCAGTACACAACATCCATGCAAGTGGAACCTTAACAAATACAATCCGAATGGCAGGTGTCAAAATATATAACTGCATGAGCGCAGGCATAAACCAGTACGCTGTGCGCAGGTACTGCCACCAAGTATGCAAAGATCCCAATAAATGTACAGATATTTTATGAAAAATAAATGTGTCTACAAAAAGTGTAAATATCACCCAGAATATCCACGGAATAATTATTTTAACAAAGCGTTTTTCATAAAATGTTTGTATAGATTCCACTTTAGTAAGTAAAAGTGCCCCAGAAAGTAGTGCTAGGAATGGGACTGCCACTAGTGAGAGTGAGCTATATATATGAGCAGTCCACCAGGATACCGTTCCGAACTTCTCCCATGGAATAACTATAAGTGCACATAGATGAATGAGTATTACACAGTATATGGCTACTATCCTGATGAGATCAGCCCACAGTAATCGTTTTGCTGTAGCTCCCATATATTATTTCTTACGACGTGCTAGTTCACTTTCAGCTTTTGCATGGAGTTTCTCAAACTCTTCATGCATCATTTCGAGTTCTTCGTCAGATAAATTCTCAACTTCAATTAAAATATTGCGTGCGCCACGCACAGAACGGACTAGTTCATCAAGCTTTAAATGCACAGCTTTAGTGTCTCTGTTTTGGGTATTTTGAATGAGAAATACCATCAAAAAGGTGACTATTGTTGTGGTGGTGTTGATCACCAATTGCCAAGTATCTGAATAATTAAACAATGGTCCAGAAATCAGCCAACCCACAATAAGCAGTGTCGCAGCAACAAATGCATATCCGGTACCAGTGATACGCGAGACCGAATACGATATTTTTCTAAATAGTTCATTCATATACATTTATGCTATAGTGGAAGGTATGAAAATACTAGTCTTGGCTATCATTGCAATAGGGGTATATTTTGGGTATGTGATGATTGTCGGAGGTGTAAAAGCTGCCTATGATCCGTGTATCACAATCGCAAAAGAAACTATGGATCAGGAAAGCGGAGAAAGTTGCACTACTAAACAACAAGTAATGCAAGACCTCGTAACTTGTATCGAAGACGCAAAAAAAGAAGATAATTTTAAAGCATATCTCTATGGCCCCTTAGGCTATGAAAGTACTGTGGGCACAATGGTGATAAATCACAATAAAGAATGCAGAAACAGCAAGGTTACAGTGCCTGGAGAAGGACTGTATCTTCAGTATTAATATAACTTACTGATATCAGTAGGGAAATATGAATTAGTTGCAGATATTGGGTTGCCATCATTGGGATCAGTACCTACAAAGTAAAGAATTTTACCACTTATATCTACAAAAACTTGATTAATTCGTACCTGCTTTACAGCCTTGCTGAGAGGATCTTTTACCTCTACTATTTTACCTACTCTTAAATCAAATTCAGTCACATCAAGGGATGTTTCACCGACAAGTCCTATAGTATCTGTGTTATTGGTACTTGCGGTAATTTGATCTGGAGCGGGATGAGCTGCCGATGTAGCTGTTGGCGCAATTGTTAATACACGAGTTGAAGTCACTTCCACTCCAGGTTGTAGTTTAGTCATTGGCTGCGTAGTAAAAGAAACAGCTTTATCCAGCTGTACGATCAATGGTTCATTTTGAATAATTTTTGATGCAGCATTATCAGTAGTTGTAACGTCAGCAGAAAGTATATAAATAAGCATCGATGCACTTACTATGCACGCAACGCATAGCCAGTCTGGTAGATTAGTTATACTTGCTCGTTCTTGATTATCAGGTTCTCTCCCTGTTCTAAATTCTCTTAGCATATATGTGCCTATTTAACACAACTATAGGACGTATTATATAGTCAAGACAAAAATTATTCAATATGTAGAGAAAATGTAATAAATACAGAGGAAATGTAGGTAAATATGAGTTATGTATACAAATTGAGCGGAAAACGGGACTCGGACCCGCGACCTTCTCCTTGGCAAGGAGACGCTCTACCAACTGAGCTATTTCCGCATGTGTTCACTTTGCACTCATAAAGAGTACATGGCGTATTGTACACAGAAACTGCCATCTTGTGAACAAGCTGTCTAAAGTACGCAGCTCACTACTTGACTGGTGAGCTTATGTCGATGTGATAGGATATAGACATGACAGAAAACTACTTTCAAAGTAACGAATTTAGACGTATCAGCACCACCGCGGCTGATTCAGGTGTAAAACTTTTCTTTAAGTATCTGATGATCAGTATCATGGCTGTGTTCAGTTTTATTGGGGATATGTTCAGACAGGTGATGGGGAAGTAGTTACCATTTTCAAAAGTTATATAAAGTACCTGTGCCAAGCTGAGGAGTCGAACCTCAATCTCGTGTTTTCTGATCCGCCCCTGGCGGAACCACCTTGGCTAGCTCTTCACGACCTTTGCCTGTCTTCAAATATAATTCACGCTTACATGCTTCAGATTTTGTGAAAAACTGCTCAGAGTACACTAACTGCCAGGGAATACCTCGTTTTGACCATCGATTAAGCCCAGCATTATGATGCGCCAGCCGTTTATTTAAATCTGAAGTATGTCCAACATACTTTTTTTGAAGTGAGTGGGAGTACAAAACGTACACAAAGTACATGTGCCAAGCTGAGGAGTCGAACCTCAATCTCGTGTTTTTCAGACACGCGCCGTGACCACCTTGGCTAGCTTGGCTTATCTGTTATCTCTAACTTCGGTGTTTTTCTGATCCGCCCCCGGCGGAACCACCTTGGCTAGCTTGGCTT
>OMIS01000083.1 GCA_900299155.1 bacterium | reverse complement strand
GCCATATTCCCGCCTTTCAAAGATTACTTCTATTCTACTTTAATCTTTGTCTAGTTTATTGGGTGCAGGTCAGACGCTCTAAACGTCACAAGACCCTAAATTATTTTGATCCTGCCTACTTCACTACGGCCAACTATTATTTTGAATCTGATATAAAAACTTCAGCAGGGACAGGCTATGCACAACTCTACAATGCATCCGACTCTGCAGCACTTTCTAGTTCAGAAGTTTCTACAACTGGCACAACGTATTCACGCCAACGATCTAACATATTGACCATGCCAATTATCGGAAAAACACTAGATGCACAAATTAAAAACTCAGCTACAAATACTACAACAGTCTCTTCTGCGGATCTTATCATCCAAGCAGGTAATCCACCAGCTTCTGAACCAACGCGGAGAATGTCATCCAGTTGTATTTCCAATAACTGTATTGAGTTTAATGGCACAGATAACTCTATCAAAATAAATAATGCACCTGCGATTGATTTAGATACGGGACTTGCATCTGGGCTTACCTTTTCTGGATGGGTCAAAGTGATTTCTGATGGTGAGAATCATCTTGGACAAATCATTGCCAAAGGTAGTAACACATATATCCGTACCGCTAACCAAGGTGTCGATGGCTACGTAGATATTCAAGCTTCACTAGACTTAGCCACTTCAGACGCCACAGTTAATATCACCGACGCAGTCCCCATCAATGAGTGGCACTATATTACGCTCAGCTACACAGATGATGCTGATGATGAAATTTCTATTTACATTGATGGCAAATTAAAAGGCAGTTCTACCAATGGCTCGGGAGCACCAGCTGCAGACAGCAACGATTGGTATATTGGAGGATCAACTGATGCAAACTTTAATGGAGTTCTTGATGAACTCCGCCTCTATGCATATGAACGCACCGGTGCACAGATCATTGAAGATTACATTGCAAAGGGTTCTACAAAAGGTGTGGAAGCACAACTGGGTGGCGTTATACCAACAAACCAAAATGCAGGTCCAGTGGCGTACTACAGGTTTAATGAGAATACTGGGACTTCTGCTGCAGATAGCAGCACCAATGGGAATACGGCTACACTAAATAACGGAGCCTCTTGGGAACCTGGGAAATATGGGAGCGGGGTGCGACTTGATGGAACAGATGATGACGTCACTGCCCCCTCATCGTCCACACTCAACATAGGTAGCAATGACTTTACCCTGATGGCATGGGTAAAGGGAAATTCCATGGCCAATGGTGACGTTATCCTAGGGAAAACTAATGGCGGTAGCGCAGCAAGTGATTATGGTTTTCACTTCTCTGTTTTAGATACACTCTACCCCACCTTGCAGTTTGCGACATCCAATACTGCACTCACTAAAATCCAAGGGACAACTACCTTATCCAATGGGCAGTGGTATCACGTTGCTGTAGTTGTAGATCGTGATTCAAGTACCAACACAAAAATGTATATTAACGGGATCTCAGTTACAACTACCGTGGACAACCTTGGTACCAACACTGGCTCCATCACAAACTCATTCCCACTTGCGATTGGAAATGAGTCAGATGGTGGCTACAACTGGGACGGATCACTTGATGAAGTCAAAATCTATACATACGCCCGTTCACAAGCTGAGATTTTGCAAGATATGTATGCCAGTGCACCACCCGTCGGCATGGGATTGCAAGAACCGTTGATGCACCTAGCATTTGATGATGGACAAGGTACAACCGCCAAAGACCGCACCAGCAATGCATTTGATGGCACCCTGACTGGTATGGCAGCACCAGCCACCAGTACAAGCGGCTGGACTAATGATGGCAAGTTCGGGAAAGCAATCGTTGTAGATGGTACAAACGATTACGTCACAACCACAGTACCATGGCAATCTTCAGGTAGTATGTCTGTCTGGGTGTACCCCACTTCAACAGGCACTGATTGGGTGAGCCCAATTGGTTGGAAGTATGCACCCGCTAGTGGCGGATATACGTTAATTGACGTGGGCAGTGGCGGCACAAAAAATTGGCGGGCAGTTTTCAAACCAGGAAGTACCGCGGAGTCAAATATCACAGGAGCAGCTGTTCAGATAAATACATGGCAACAGGTGTTGATGACCTGGTCACAATCTGGTTCAACATATACTATTACGTTGTATGTGAATGGCGCAAAACAAGGCACTACTACGTGGACAGGCACTCCGGACACTGCAAACATCGGCCCGCTCTATGTTGGAACCGCTGGCCAGTCAGCAAATAATAATTTCACTGGCAGAATTGATGAAGCCAAAGTATATTCATATGCACTCTCAGATACTGAAGCGAAACAAGAATACAACCGCGGATTGATTGCACAGCTTGGTGGAACTTCCACAACCTCAACTGGAGTCCCCGATAATTCATCATCTCGTGACTACTGTGTTCCTGGAGATACAACTAGTTGTAGTGCACCCGTTGCTGAATGGAAGCTAGATGAAAATACTGGCACCACCGCTACTGATACTAGTGGAAACAATAACACGGGAACTTTAACTAATAGTCCTACATGGGCACCAGGAAGATATGGCAGCGCCATAAATCTAACTCCTGCAAACTCATATATCAGTGTCCCAAGTGCAAGTTCACTCAATATCACGGGAGATTTAACTATTAGTGCTTGGGTAAAACCTCAAACGATTGATGGGACTGCACGACTTGTACTTGGAAAAGGAGATGCTGCAGCCACCACTTCACGCCAGTACAGCATACGATTAAATGCCTCCAATCAGTGGCAAGTTCTTGTCTACAGTGGAAGTAGCACCTATACCGTTTCTGATACGACTACAACTCCAAGTACTTCACGTTGGGATCACATTACATTGGTACGTGATGCAACTGCGGGCACACTGCGTTTATATACCAATGGCAGACTAGTAAATTCAGCTTCTTCAGTTACGGGATCATTAAATAGTACCAGCAATATTCTTGCTATCGGCCGCGAAGGTGCGACTGCATCCAACTACTTTGGTGGATTGGTAGACGGTGTAAGAATTTATAACTATGCACGCACGCCACAACAAGTTGCATGGGAATATAATCGCGGCTTACCACTCGTACAGTATCGATTTGATGAGTGCCAAGGCACAACTGCGTACAACGCTGCCACAGATGGCAGTGGGAATACTATTGGTTACAACGGCACAATTACAATTGGTGCTTCTGGCACAAATACTTCAGCAGGTTCTTGCAAAGGAACTGCAAGTGAAGCCTGGCAAAATGGCAGTTCAGGTAAATTCAATAGTAGTCTTTCATTTGATGGAACAGATGATTCTATAAGTGTTAACAGCCCAAGCACACTTTCGTCTGTTTCTGTAAATGCCAATCGCATTTCATTTGCATTTTGGTTTAAACCAGCTAACATTTCGCAAAGTTCATATATACTCAGTGGCCGCCTGAGTGCCACAAATAATAAATGGTGGCTAATCTTTTATCCGCAAAATGGTACTTATAATGGCATTTCCATGAGAATAAATGGATCTACACAGGTCAGTTCACCTACAGGGACAAACTGGAGTGCAGGCACGTGGTATCACATAGTAGGGGTTTTTGATGGTACAAACATTACGTTGTATCGTGATGGACAGATACTTGGGACTGGAAGCAGTAGTGGAATCACCGCTATTGATGAACTTGTAATTGGAAATGTTTCTGCCTGAGGTGCTAACCCATACAATGGGCAACTAGATGATTTTAGAATTTATAACTATGCGCTAACTGCTGCACAAGTCAGAGATGTATACAATGGCGGGGCAGTAAACTTTAGATAGTGAAAATTATTTTAACGCAAAAAAATGCTCAGATTATGAATCTCAACTGTACTAATTATGCGGTGTAGTGTTCATTACGGATCTCAGCTTTGCATTGATACGCCACATCGATCGTTTCCATAACCATTTCAATACGCTCACGAACTTCTGAAAGAGAGATTCTATTTTCATCATTGGGAAAAAAATGCACAACACGATTTCGGCACTGTAACCAAGTCTGCCACAGTACATGCGCATTTTGCTTGCCACATAATAATTCTAGATCGTCATAGAGCCAAAACTCATCCTGCTGACTTTCTCTAATATCAGGATTCAGAGCACGACCAATCCGAAACCGCTTGCCTTGAAATGTTCTCTCATCAATCAACTGTAAATCAAATAAATACCGTTTCAAGAAACCTTCATAGGCTTTAGCCATTGGAAAGATTACAAACGAATAATCATATAAACCTCTATTTGTGCGACCAGCGATTGCGCTATGTGATGGACCGGGACCCAGTCCAGCTTCACGTTGATACAAAAAATACGCCAACTTAATTAGTTCTTGCTGAGATTCTTCAAGCTGGGAAAACCATGGATATAGTGTGGGTAGTTGCATAGATTTTGATGTAGTTTTGACAATGTGATAACTGTCGATTCTATATTAGGTGCAATCAATACTCTCCAGAATGCCAATAATTTGATACACTATAGTGTGGCTACACAGGATTTTTTTATCTGCCAAATGTAGCAAACTACTATTCAGTGTACATGATAAATCCATTCAGTAACAAGCCCTCTAGCAAACCCAAATCCACTACCTTAATTGCGCAGGCACTGAGTGGTACTACCAGAAACGCACGCCGCCGAGTACTACGCAGTAAGTGGTCGAGCCAAATTCGATTTATATGGAGTATTGTTTCCTTTCCTTTTCGCAACAAATTCATGCGCTTTGGCTTACTGGCACTCTTGATTGTGCTTATCGTCTCGATTTCACTACTCATGAAAGACTTGCCGTCACCTCGTCGGCTCACAAACACAGAAAACTATCCCGTTAGTACACAAATATTTGATCGTAATGGCACCTTGTTATATGAGGTGTATGCAGATGAGAACCGTACTCCCATCAATTTACATGATCTACCCCCCTATGTTTACCAGGCTAGTATTGCTATTGAAGATAAGAATTTTTATCATCATTTCGGCTTTGATCTGATTGCTATTGCACGCGCAGCACGCTCTACTTTGACGGGTAGACGCTTAGAAGGTGGTTCCACTATTACACAGCAGCTGGTCAAGAATGCACTGTTGACCAGTGAACGCTCACTCCAACGCAAAGTTAAAGAAGCGCTGCTTTCTGTTTTCACTGAAGTCATGTACTCCAAAGACGACATTTTAGAGATGTACCTCAACTACATTCCCTATGGGGGAACTTCTGTTGGAATTGAGTCTGCTTCCAAAGCATATTTCGGGAAGCATGCGAAAGATTTGACACTAGCAGAAGCTTCACTACTAGCTGGATTACCACAAGCACCCAGTCGCTACTCACCTTTTGGTTCCAACCCTGAACAAGCAAAAGCACGACAGCTTGATGTCCTAAGACGGATGGAAGAAGATGGCTATATAACAAAGCTGCAACGAGAACAAGCAGCCAGTGATGTTCTGCACTTTGCGCTATCGAAAACTGATATTAAGGCACCGCACTTTGTGTTTTATGTCAGAGACTTGCTGTACCATGAGTATGGTGAGGAGATGGTAGAAAAAGGGGGACTCCGGGTTACAACTACCCTTGACCTTGACCTACAGAATGCTGCCCAGGCATCGCTCGCAGCAGAAGTCGATGAACTTGCCTATGCTGATGTAAGCAATGGAGCTGCCATGATTGTGAAACCAGATACGGGTGAGATATTAAGTATGATTGGCTCCAAAGATTACTTTGATGCGGAACACGATGGACAAGTCAATGTGACAATTCGACCACGGCAGCCAGGATCTTCTATAAAACCGCTTGTGTATGCTACTGCATTCCAAAATAAACTTTTAAACCCAGGCACGATGCTGATTGATGCACCAACTTGTTTTGATGTAGCAGGTCAAAAAGCATACTGTCCTAAAAACTATGATGGCAGTTTCCACGGAGCGGTCACTATCCGCCAATCACTGGGGAACTCCTATAATATTCCTGCTGTAAAAGCATTGAAGATTGTCGGTTTAGAAAACTTTATTACGACTGCACAAAAACTTGGCATCACTGGCTGGGATGATCCTTCACACTATGGTCTCTCCATTAGTTTGGGTGGTGGTGAAGTACGCATGCTTGATATGACCCAAGCATTTTCCACTCTTGCAAATCAAGGCGTCAAAGTACCACTTACTCCTATCTTGAAAATTGAAAATTACCAAGGAGAAACACTCTACAAAGTAGATACAGAACAAAGAAAGAAAGATCTGCAGTACTTAACAGAGTATGAAGATACAGCAGCTGGAGAACTAGAGCGGGTGTTAGATCGTGCACCAGCTTATTTAATCAGTCACATCATGCAAGACAACAATGCGCGTATGAGTGCATTTGGACCTCGATCTGCTCTCGTTATCCCAAACCAAGTAGTCAGTGTTAAAACTGGAACCACCAATGACTTAAAAGATAACTGGACGATTGGATTCACTCCAGAATACTTGGTGGCCACTTGGGTTGGTAATAATAACAGTGAACCGATGAATCGTAGATTAGTCTCAGGTGTCACCGGTGCGGCACCAATTTTTAATGACATTATGCGATATGTTTTACAAGGCAAAGAACCAAAATGGCAAGAAAAACCACCTGACGTAGCTTCAGCTCCTGTTTGTCCCACTGGCTTCCCCAAGGAAGCAAGCGGCAACCAGTGCACCGCCACAGCTTCAGAACTCTACTGGCAAAATGGTCAACCATCAGCTTCTGCATATGTCAAAACAAATGTATGGATTGATCCACGAACAGGCTTGCCACCTAAATTTGGTGAGCAAGTAGAAGGACTGGTGCTGGAAGAGCGCACTATTCTCCAAGACCCAACAACCAAAACCTATTGTTTAGATTGTAGCCGCCCAGTTAATGAAGAAGGTAAAGTACAGTATGAATCTACAGTAATAGGAAATGATGATGTCTTCACCAACTTTGATGGAGGCCTTCTAGATAACTCGCACTAATCATGTTAAAAAAATTTATGCACTCCTTTGCTGCCCGCGAAGAAAAAAAGCAGCAGCACTTGTCTTATGATCGGATGATTTTTTTGATCAAATGGGCAGTAAGTATCTTTCTTATTTTTATACTTACTGTGAGCGTGAGTTTATGGTGGTTCTATGATATGCCACTCACCTCACCCATAAATCCCTTAACCACTTTCCATTTTTTACAAGAAGCACAAGTATCGCCCACAGGGAAAAAAATTGTTTACGGCTATCTTCCCTACTGGAATATGAAGAAAGCCACCATTCAACCAGAACTTACTCACCTATCTTATTTTTCCTTAACTATCCTTGGGGATGGTAGTTTGCAAACTCAGACTAAAGATGGCGGTGAGCCAGGATATGCAGGTTTGAGTTCTGAAGTTTTTCTTGAACTTTCTAATAAAATGAAAGCACAAAATGGTGCAATGGAGCTTACTTTAACTCAATTTAATGGTGATGATATTGCTAACTTTTTAGCTTCACAAGCCGCTCAAGATAGATTACTTACAGCACTTGATGACGTCATCATCGCTTACCCCGTTAACGGTATAAATATCGATATTGAATTAGGTGGTTCTCCCACACTTACAATGCGCAACAATCTGACTGCATTTATGAAAAAGCTGCGTGAACACCTCAATACTCGCTATGATAAAGTTAATTTATCCATTGCCATGTATGCTGGAGCATCAAAGAATAATGGATTGTGGGATGTGCCTGGTATTGAGCCATATGTAGATTACATCATAATAATGGCTTATGACTTTCACAGGAGTAGTTCTCCGCAAGCCGGCCCCATCGCACCACTATTTGGTGGAAGAGAGTTTTGGGATAGTGATATTAATCAGCACCTCCAAGACTTTGTGACTCAAGTTCCGCGCCAGAAATTATTGCTTGGGATCCCTTTCTATGGCTATGAATGGAAAACCACAAGTCGGGAAGCACAGTCACATACTTTTCCTGATACTGGAAGTACCGCTAGCATTTCGCGTGTTCAAGATTTATTACGTCGCAAAGATGAACTCAAAGTAGAAGAACGCTGGAACGAAGAAGCACTTTCACCTTACCTATCATATGAAGAAAATGGAGAAATATATGTGATTTACTACGAAAACTCACGTTCTATCTCGTATAAACTGGATTATGTGAATCAGTTAGACATTGGCGGTATTGCGATTTGGGCGCTGGGATATGAAGGTGATTCACGAGAATTGTGGGATGTAATTAATCGCAAATTGTGATACAAATAATACTAACATCTGTTGTAATAGTATAGGCTTCATGGTATTATCGCGGCCATGGCGACCAAACCAGATAAAAAACACCACACCAAAAAACAAAAAAAGAAGTTATATAAGTCTTATTTAGTTTCTTACGCCAAGAAACAAATTTTGGCAAAAAAAAATACTCAGAAGTTAAATTTTTCGCTTCCTCAAGCAGTGAATAATTTTCACACTTGGGCATTTGGGACTTCGTTTTATAGTATCCTCAAAAGACTAGATACAGTGACTCAAAAAAAATTTAATACACGTACAGTACGGAAATTACAAATTTCAAAGCTCAAACCTACTGTACACTTGCCAGTATTCTCAAAAAAATATACGACTCCAATTAGTAAGTTCAGCGCGCTCTTCACACGAAAAACTACTCGTTCATATCACTCCATGGCCCGCTGGCTCAGGCTGGTATATCGCTGGAATCGCAAGCAACAGCTAGCATTTACTCGCTCATTAACTCAGCAAACCACCATTCAAAAAAACTGGTTTGTTAAAATTATTTCTGCTCCATTTGAGCCGTTTTACTACAGCATCCGCCTCTTTCCACTCCACTCAGTAATTGCCGTGGTACTCAGCATTGGACTCTTTACTGGGACCTATTTTTTGCATGAACTAATTTTTAAAGATCTTCCTTCAGTTATGGAACTGACCACACAACAACCTGCTGTTTCTAGCAAAATTATGGATCGCAACGGTAAAGTGCTTTATACAATGTACAAAGAAGAAAACCGCACCATTGTGCCACTCAACTATATTTCACCATATTTAGTACATGCCACAATCGCAATTGAAGACAAAGAATTTTATAACCATCAAGGATTTTCTATTCGCGGGATTTCGCGCGCGGCACTCGCCAACTTCAAAGAGGGTCATTCCATCAATCAAGGTGGCTCAACCATCACCCAGCAACTAGTAAAAATGCGGCTACTCAGCTCTGAACGAACCTTTACTCGCAAAATTAAAGAACTGATTTTATCAGTGCTTGTAGAAGGCGCGTATTCTAAAGATGAGATCTTAAGCATGTACCTTAACCAAGTCCCTTATGGTGGTTCAACCTATGGTATTGAGGAAGCGTCGCAGCGATATTTTGGTAAAACATCAAGCAAATTAACGATTGCTGAGGCAGCACTATTAGCCGGCTTGCCACAAGCACCCTCTGTATATTCCCCTTATGGCTCCTACCCCGATCTAGCAAAAAATCGGCAGCTAGAAGTACTGCGGCGTATGGTGGAAGATGGGTATATTTCTCAAGCAGAAGCGGATGAAGCTTCACAAGAAAAATTAGCATTTCGCCATGATTCAATTGCCATACAAGCTCCCCACTTTGTGATGTATGTTCGTGAACTACTCGGGGATCAGTATGGTGAAGAACAGCTACTCACCCAAGGGTTAGAAATACGAACTACGCTAGATTTAGATTTACAAAACCAAGTTCAAGATATTGTGTCCAAAGAAATTGCTAGTGTTCAACATTTTCATATTACCAACGGAGCTGCAATGGTTACCAATCCACACACAGGTGAGGTTTTGGCCATGGTAGGCAGTAAAAATTATTTTGACTTCGCCAACGATGGGCAAGTCAATGTAACGATTGAACAACGCCAGCCTGGCTCATCTATAAAACCAGTGACGTATGCCATGGCTCTTGAGCGCGGTAGTACTGTTACCTCCATCATCCAAGACCAACCAATCATATTCAAAGCAGCCGGCACCGAGCCATATGCACCCAAGAATTATGATGGCAAATTTCATGGTAACGTAACACTCAAAGAAGCACTCGCCTCTTCATATAACATCCCCGCTGTAAAATTGCTGGAAAGTGTTGGTGTTTCAGCCATGATTAACAAAGCTGAAGCAATGGGTATAACTACCTGGCAAGACCGAAAACGATTTGGACTTTCTTTGACACTGGGCGGTGGTGAAGTTCGGATGGTAGATATGACGAGTGTCTATGGATCTTTTGCTAATCAGGGAGTGGCCATGAAGGCTAACCCTATTATGGAAATTAAAAATTATAAAGGTGAAACTTTATATGAAAACACCTGTGCATTAAGAAATATTGGATGTGAGGGAAAAAAAGTTTTAGATCCAAAAATCGCCTTTTTGATCAGCAATATTTTATCTGACAATAAAGCACGAACCCCAGCCTTTGGACCACTTTCAGATTTATTTATTCCAGGACAAGAAGTGGCAGTTAAAACAGGAACGACCAATAACCGCCGCGACAACTGGACCTTTGGGTATACAAAAGACCGACTCACCGCAGTTTGGGTGGGTAATAATGACAGTACACCGATGAGTTACGTTGCATCTGGTGTGACTGGAGCCTCACCAATTTGGAATAAAATCATGCATTTATTACTCGATGACAAGAATCCTCATAAATTCGAAGTTCCAACAGGTATTGTGAAAGCCAGCACTTGCTTCAAGGGTGTACAAGGCACTCGAATTAGTGAAGAATATTACATTGCTGGTACAGAACCTGCATCAAGTTGTGCCCCAATCGCTGCCAAAAAAGATCCCAAAAAAGCAGTGACTGCTGAAGTTCAGGCAAGATAAAATTCCCTAGAAAATTTTTGAATAGTATAGCCGATATTTTTGCACATTTCTGGCTATCACAACTCACTCGTTTTACTTGGAGAACAGCAGCATTACAAGCGCAGAAATGAGTAAAGTAGCCACAAACAATACTGGCGCAACCATTCGCTCAATAAACTTATTGCGCTCTTTTATGCGCTGACGTTCTTTGCGCTCGGCTCGAGCTTGTTCCTTTTGACGTTTTTCTTCCTCTACTTGCTCGATCTCTGCAGCCAGTACATCTGCTGCTTCTGCTCTGATATCTTTCATACTTGGCCTCGAACCACCCTAACTTTACCTACAATTACCTCCACTACTTGTTCAATAGATAAATCACTCGTATCAATCAGCCAAGCATCAGGCACAATTTTGAGAGGATCAGTACTTCTACTCATGTCTTGTTGGTCTCGCTGTAATAACTGTGTGTAAACTTCTTCAAAACTTATATCAGTACCTTTAGTTAAAAGTTGGACATGACGACGTTTGGCTCGTACTGTGTCACCCGCAGTTAAGTAAATTTTCATCTGTGCATCTGGCAAAACTCGATATGTGATATCTCGACCTTCCATGACGACATCTTTTTGCCGCGCAATGATTTGCTGTTTTTCTACAAGTACTCTTCGTACTTCAGGATGTGCTGCCACAATTGAGGCACCTTTACTGACTTGCTCCGTGCGAATTGCCCAAGAAACATCTTCACCATTGATTAAAACGGTTGTGAGACGCCCATCTTTTTCTCCCTCATTGGGATTGCGCATATCGATCTCGGTTTTTTGCAGTAATTCAACCAACTTGGCTTCATTTTCGAGAGGAACTTCATTACGTAGACCAAGTAACGCCACAACACGATACATCGCGCCTGTATCAACGTAGAGATACCCTAATCTGTCAGCCACGAGACGTGAAATTGTACCTTTTCCGGCCGCAACTGGACCATCAATGGCGATATGGAATGAATCTGCCATAACTTACTCCCTCTAGTATCTTCTACCAGGGATATAGTGTATCAGAGATACACTATTTTCTCTTCTTGGCTTTTGGAGCTGGGCGACGAGAAGCAGCTTTTGTAGCAGCTTTCTTTGCAACTGGTTTAGAAACAGTGCGGCGTGGAGCAGCAGCTGGGGTGTCCCACTCTTCTTTATCAGAGATGAGCAATCCACCTAAACCGACGATGATTAAAATTAATGGCCAAAGATTCCAGAAACTAGCAGGCATCATTCCTACTGATGTGGCGAGGGCGATGATCCCTAATACTACTAAAGCAACGGGCCAGAAAACTCTTTTAGGCATGGCAGGTATTCCTATTTGAATTACTTGTACTTATTCCTCTATTAAAGCAGAAATAGACTATAAAAGTCGAGAGGCAGATTAGATGATCTAGTTTTCGCGACAGCGTTATCTGCCAGTTTATCTTCACTAGGGTCTTGTGACGTTTAGCACACGCTAGTGTGTTAATATGGTTGTAAGATCAATGAAAAATAGATATTGCAATAGATC
>OMIS01000082.1 GCA_900299155.1 bacterium | reverse complement strand
CTCTCAAAATGTCACCCATCCAGTTCAAACAGCAATTCCAAAGTCGTTTAAAATCTGTCTAAAGAAAGGGGTGCTTGACATTGCCACCAAGTTAATTTACGCTCTGCTTTAATTTCTTTATTTTTCACGATGAAATCAAGTTATTTAAATGAATAAGCATATTATACACATTTTGTGTGTATGCAGCGGGTTGAAAAGTGGACTAGCGTTTTTTACGCAAAAAGGCAGGAATCTCAAACTCATCTTCAAAGGTAGCATCCATGCCCATCACTGGCTTGGTGGCTGGCTTTTTCTCTTCTTCTGTATCACCAAATGCTTGTGACTTTACAAATGGCTGTCCAGCTGGCTGGCCAGTTTTGATTTCATTCATAGTGAGCGGTTGTGTATAACCTTGTGGGGCGCGGTCAATCAGTGTAGGTTGTGCCTCGGTCTCTTCTGGTTCAGGTCGTCTGCTAGGCTGTGTACTAAGTGTTGGGATACTTCCGCCGAGTCTTCTATGAGAATCTCTACTGAATGCGCCAAACATATTTCGGTTGCCAGCATACCCCATTTGGGATGGATTAAAGCCTGTAGCGATCACACTAATTTTAATGCGGTTACCCATGTCTTCGTTGATCGTGGCTCCAAAGATGATGTTTGCATCTGGATCAGCTGCAGATGAAATAATACTTGATGCATCAGAAACTTCAGTCATGGTCATGTCTGGACCACCGATGATATTAAATAAAATACCCTTTGCACCATCAATGGATACTTCTAGCAATGGCGAGGCCACGGCCATGCGTGCTGCCGTAGCAGCGCGGTTTTCTCCACTGGCTTCCCCAATACCCATCAGCGCAGAACCAGAGTCACTCATGATGGTTTTAACGTCTGCAAAGTCCACATTAATTAAGCCTGGCACTGTGATTAAATCAGAAATACCTTGCACACCTTGTCCCAGCACGTTATCAGCCAGCTTGAATGCGTCTAGTAACGTCATTTTTTTATCAATAACGTCCATCAACCGTTGATTCGGAATCACAATTAAGGTATCTACAGAACCGACTAAATTACCAATACCTTCTTCTGCAGAACGCATCCTGCGGATACCTTCAAACATGAACGGTTTAGTCACAACAGCTACGGTCAGTGCGCCTGCTTCTTTGGCAATCTGTGCAATAACAGGAGAAGCTCCCGTGCCCGTACCGCCACCCATACCTGCGGTGATGAAGACCATATCAGTATCAAAGAGTAAATCTTTGAGTTTCTCGTATGATTCTTCTGCTGCAGTGCGTCCTACTTCAGGATCTGCGCCAGAGCCTAATCCTTTGGTAAAGTTACTGCCGATTTGAATTTTGGTGTCAGCTTTGGAAGTCAATAATGCTTGTGCATCAGTGTTTACTGCGATGAACTCAACGCCTTGAATTTGATTGGAGTTGATCATGGAGTTGACGGCATTTCCGCCACCACCACCCACACCGATAACTTTAATTTTAGCGAAGGTTGTATTGGTAGGTTTGACTAATGCCATATGAATGTATTCCCAAGTGTATCATTTCCTATCAAAAACAGAAGGGTTATCTTTCTAGTTATGGTAACAGAGATTTAATAAATGCAATAGCTTTTTGTACTAGGTCTTTGGAAGAGCCGCCACCCTTAAAAAGAGAGCCTAGTGAAGGAGAAGATTTAACTGGTTCACCGCCTTGGGCTTTGCCATACATTAGTAAGCCAATGCTCGTTGCAAATGATGGTTTATGAATATCACCCGTTAATCCACTTAATTCTGTGGGCATGCCCACTCGAGCTGGCAACTTCAACTCCTGACGAGCTACAGCAGCAATCTCTGCTGTCTCTGCGCCGCCACCAGTTAAGACAACTCCTGCAGGAATTTTACTGAGAATGTCTTGTGCATCAAGTTTTTCTTGAATTAGTCCAAAGATCTCTTGCATACGAGGCACCATGATGCCTTCAATGACAGTCTTTTTAGAGAGTACCTCAGTGTTTTGCCCGAGAGTCAGTTCGCCTAGATCAAGTTCATCTGCTTTGCGCTTGCGTTCTTGATAATCAGTTTTTGATTCGCCAGTATGCGGTTTAATAGCTTCTTCTTTATATCCTGAAAGCGAAAGTTTAACTTTTTCTGCTACATCCAAACTTACTCTACAACCAAGTGCGATATCTTGGGTGATGTGACGTGCTCCGATTGGCAAAGATGCGGAGTAAACAAGTGCCCCATCTACATAGGCACAGACAGAAGTCGAACCTGCGCCAATATCAATGAGTGCGACACCAAGCTCTTTTTCCGTCTCAGAAAGGACAACTTCTGCAGCTGAAATGCCAGAAAAAACAAAACCTCGGACTGTAAGCCCCAAATCCTCAATACATTTTTGAATATTACGCAGTGCTGTAGACATAGCAGTAATGATATGTGCTTCAGCTTCCAGGCGCACTCCTGTCATGCCGATTGGATCGCGTATCCCATCCTGGGAATCTACTTTGAAGTAGTTGGGAATAACGTGAATCACTTCTTTATCTGATGGCAGTGAAATGGCACGCGCTGCTTCAATAACACGGTTGACGTCTCCGCGTGCAATTTCTTGATCTGGTGAAGAAACAGCCACAACGCCTTTGGAGTTCAAAGATGCAATGTGATTGCCAGCTACTGAAACATAGACACTGCTCACTTCCAGACCTGCCATGCGCTCTGCACCGTCTAAACTTTCATTGATCGTACCAAGAACTTGTTCTAGATCAATGATCTGGCTTTTTTTCATGCCACGAGCTGGTACTGCAGAAACGCCAAGTACTTTCATGGCACGGGTTTCAGCATCGACTTTACCAATTAAAGTGACACATTTATCTGTGCCGATATCAATTCCTGTAATAATAGTATCTGAAGGCATAACGTATTAGTAAACAACTACACATGTTGGTATAGCACTTAGCATACCAAAATTATTGCTGCATGCGTAGTACTGGCAAATCAAAGCGCATATCTATCTCTTTGACAGTGGCTTGCTTTTCTCGATATTCAGTTGAGCTCAGCAGTAGTGATAGTTTCGCGACCTGTGTGCCGATAGCTGCACAATCAAGAAAAATGATTTGTTGTTCACCATCCATAATAAGGGTAATTGTATCTTTGTCAACCCAACTCAGTTTTCCGCGCTTAAAATTATATCGAGTGAGTGAGGTTTGGAGGGTGGTAATGCATGCATGTATAGTAGGCTGTAGCGTTTGATTTGGTGTCATAAGCTCCTCTGGTGCCACAGTTGTATAGATCGTCAAAGGTGCGGTCAATGCGGGGTTCTCAAAAGCCGCGCCTGTATCAGTAACACTGATACTACGTTCGCCTGATTGCAGCTGATATGCCACAGGGGGGATGTGAAAATCAACATACAAGGTATTGGGAAGTTGTTTTTGAATGGTGTTAATATTCAGTGGTACAGAGTATGGTGTTGTTTGGAGGACGTGCCCATAATCAACCCCAAAGAGTGGCTGTCCTACAAAGTGTTCTGCATAACTACTCAGTTCAGCTGGGCAGGGTTGCCCATCAAGAGTACAGCGCACTGTGAAGACACTAAACAGGCGGCTGATGAAGTATACTCCAATGCTCAAGCAGATCAACATACCCACGAGTTTTGTAAGTGGGCTGGCCAGTACAGCAACAACTCCCGCTGGTATTTTTTGATTACTTGTTTGAGAATTTTTCCGCAAGCGCATACAGTTTATTATCAGCGTCTAGTGGAATAGAAACTAGTTGCAGTTTTTTCTTCATTGTTTTTTGACTATGTTGCAGTTGCTCGAGTGCTTCCAAAATTGCTTCTTTTGTCAGATCTTTTTGCTGTATCAATAAAGCACCCCCAGTTTGGGTTAACCACTGGGCGTTGAGCAGTTGTTCATCATTTTTGGAAAATGGTAATGGGATAAAGATGGTAGGAACTGCAAACATAGCAATTTCCAGTGTCGTATTCGCGCCTGCACGAGAAATACTTGCATCTGCATTGCGGTAAATCCATGACAATTCATCTACACTAATCCACTCTTTAACTACATAGTTAGATTGCTGGCTCAGCTTTAGTTGGTCACGAGCCGCTTCAAGTTCTTCTTTGTAACTGCGCTTTTGGCTGGTGGTGCCGCATTGGTGAATAACACACCAGTCTTTGACCAACTGTGGTAAACATTGACTAACTACCGTATTTATTACTTCAGAACCTTGACTGCCGCCAGTGATATAGAGAATGGGTTTTTCTGACGGGCGTATCCATTCAGGACGCGTGGGATTTTTTTGAAGGAGTTGTTGGCGTAATACATTGCCTGTGAGAACCCCTTTGCCAGGTTGGAGTAGGTTCGTTGTTTCAGGATATGAAACTGCCATGGCTTTGGCGACATACTGAATCAAGCGGTTTGCACTGCCAATGGTACGAGTTTGTTCATGGCTGATGACCGGTATTTGTAAGATCCACGCTGCGATTGCCACGGGTACAGCTAAGTAACTACCAAATGAAACGACGATGGTGGGGCGTGTCTTCAGTAAAATATAGAGCGCGTGAAAGAAACCAGAGATGGCGAGTACGAGTGAGTTTACTAATGCCACTGGTGAATATTCTGTGAACTTGCCTGAACGAAACGCAATAAACTCCACATTGCGCTTCTCTACTTCCATCCGTTCTTTGGAAGGTTGTTTTGATTTTTCTTGTGCATACTCACGTCCCACAAACACAATCTCATCACTTGTATGTTGAGCTTGAATATGATCAATCAATCCCAGTGCTGGTGTAAGATGTCCACCAGTAATCAATAGTTTCATGTGCTCGGCGCCTTTCCAATTCTTGTGATGATTCCTGCTGCCAAGAGTACCATTATTACTGCTGATCTGCCATATGAGAAAAATGGCAGTGGCACGCCTGTGAGCGGTACGAGTCCCACTACCGATGCCAAATTGAGTAACATTTGTACTCCAAGCCACGTAATCAACCCCAATCCAAGCAACCGCACCCCAGGATCTTCATGTGTTTTAATGAGCTGATACCCCAGCAACATATAGCCAAACAGTGACACTATGATAATAGTTGAGCCAAGGTACCCAAGCTCTTCGGCAATTATTGCAAAGATAGAATCTGTACTAGCTTCTGGAATGTAGGCAAATTTTTGAGTGGAGTTCCCAAGACCTTGGCCAAACCAGCCACCTCTTCCCAATGCAATCGTAATTTGGCGAATATGAAAACTTGTCCCCAGTGGATCTGACTCTGGATTGAGAAAGGTCAGTAATCGGTCTCTTCTATAGGGTGAAGCCAAAATGGCTATCAAAACGAGTGGAATCCCCACCGCAGCCAACAAGCCCAGTTGTTTGATATTTCCACCTGCCACAAAAAACACACTACACGCAATACTAATCACGAGTAAGAGTGAACCTAAATCAGGTTGTAACATAATCAGAAGAATCGGCACAGCAAGTGATGCAAGAAATACTCGCAGTTTTTGATGCTTGGACATCCACTGTGCATAAAATGCGATCAACCCAAACTTAAAAAACTCTACTGATTGAAAGCCAAACCCCGCTACGTTTATCCACCGACTTGCGCCATTAAGCTCTCTTCCCAGTCCTGGGATAAACACCGCAGTCAGCAAGATGAGTCCAAAAATATATAACCCTGCCCCAAACTTGACCCACAATCGCGGTGGGATCAACATCCCTGCTAGGTATGCAATCAGTCCAACACCAACCCCCACTAAATGTTGTTTGAAGAGAAAGTATTGATCCCCGAAGGTGGTAAAACTTTCTGCTACTGATGCTTCCAACACAAACACTGAACCCACGAGGAGCAGCAAAAATGTGAGAACAACAAATGCAATATTTTTCATTTTACAGCTCAGTTAACCATAAGCCGAAGAGTGTTAACAAGATTTGAATCAACCAAGCACGCTGGACAATTTTAGGTTCTTCCCAGCCGTAGCGTTGCAGTGTCAAGTGAAATGGTGCAGCAGGTAAAATTCGCTTGCCAAAGAAGCGCTTACTCATCAATTGCCCAAATGAAGAGGCAATCTCTAAGACAAAAATAAAGCCAATAATAAGTAGTGCAAAAACTTTGCCCAGGAGTAAACCCACCACTGCAAGTGTTGCGCCAAATGCCAATGATCCAACGTCTCCCATAAATAACCGTGCAGGGAAAATATTGAAGTATAAAAATGAAATCAGTGCCCCAATCCACAGTGCCAAGAAAAGCGATAACGGCACATCTAAAATAGAGGCAGATAAAAACCACAATCCAAACAAAGAAATCATGAGTGAACCCGCAGCAAGTCCATCAAGACCGTCGGTAATGTTTATGGCATTAGCAAACGCCACGATAATAAATGTGGCAAATGGTATAAAGAACATTCCAATATCAAACGTGCCAAAAAACGGCACGTAGACAAATGAAATGCCCAGTGAAAAATACATCATGCAACTGATAATCACTGCCAAAATGATCTGAAAGATCAATTTATGCTTCATCCGCAACCCAAAGAAGCCACTCGCTTCAAGCTTAAAAAACTTCTTTATGTCATCATATAACCCCAAAATACCAAATGACATGAAGGTGAAGAATAAAATATTGACCTCGGCCGTGATGTTTTCGTAGTTACTGGTGATATTGATGTTAAAAAATTCTAGTACTGGGAGTAACACGGCAAAAAGTACAGAAACAGCAGAAATAATAAGAAGACCACCACCCACAGGTACCCCAGCTTTTTGCTTGTGAAATAAATTAAAAACAGGTGTTAATTTACCAAATACATCGCGTGTTTCTTGTTCAAGTCTTTGGAACTTCAAAGAATACAGTAAGTTAATAAATGGTACGATTGCCACAGAAGTCACAGAGAATGAGAATAACAGCACACCAAGTAATACAGCAAATGGACTCATACCTGCTCCGTTTATTCAGTACTTTCTATTGGGCAATCCGCTGAATGTCGGCTCCCATGGACTGCAGCCGTTCTGCCAAAGATTCATATCCGCGGTCAACATGTTCAATGCCACTAATATATGAGGTGCCGTTGGCTGAAAGTGCAGCTACAATTAGTGTAGCACCATGTCGGAGGTCATGCACGGTGAAGTTTCCTGCCTGGAGGTGTGTTGGTCCAGTAATTTTAATCGCATGAAAGTTATCTGCAGAATCATCAGCTAAATTGAAGTTATAGACTGTTTCTGGATTACTCACCTCTGGATTAAAGAACTCAATCTGAGCACCCATTTGTTGTAATGCGTCCACATATTGAAAGCGTTTTTGCATAATAGTTTCATGCAAAATACTCGTCCCAGCACACTGCGTCAAAACCGTGGCAAACAGTGGCTGCCAGTCTGTCATAAAACCAGGTGCAATCTCTGTGGTAACTGTCGTGGCTTTGAGGGGGCCTTTGTAGTAAAAGCGAATACCGTAGTTGCCCACTTCATACCCTGCTCCAATCTCATCAAGTTTTTGTAAAAATGACTGCAGATGTTCTGGGTGTGCATTCTCAATAATGACATCACCCTGTGTAGCAATTGCGGCACAGGCATAACTGACTGCTTCATTGCGATCAGGCATTATTTTATGAATCGCGCCGTGCATATTTTTTTCACCAATAATCTCTATCACGCGGTTGGGCTTACGCATGACATGACCACCCATGCTGTTGATGAATGTAATTAAGTCATCAATTTCTGGCTCTTCAGCGGCGTTTTCAATAATAGTTGTTCCTTCTGCCGCCGCTGCAGCCAAGAGCAGTGTTTCAGTCCCCGTGTGGGTGTTCTTAGTGAACCGATAAGTTGTCCCTTTCAAACCATCAGTCTCAGCGTAAATCAACCCATTTTCTTCTCTAATGCGTGCCCCAAGTGCTTCAAGTCCTTCAAAATGTCGTTCAAGTGGGCGTTTGCCTATTTTGTCACCACCGGGGTTGGGGACGACTGCTTTGCCAAACCGTGCTAACAACACAGGAATGAACAATGTAGAAAATCTACCTTGAGACCCATCCGCAGCATTGAGGCTGAAGTTGGTCATGGGAGTTGGATCGATAAAAATTGCTCGCTCTCCTGCCCGATTTACTTTTCCGCCCAAGTACTGGACAATCTCTGCTACCTTTTGTACGTCACTGATATGAGAAAAATTTAGTAAGCGTGATTCAGAGTTTGCCAACAGTGACGCAAGCATCAATTTATACGATGCATTTTTTGCACCACCAATCCGAACAGAGCCATGTAGTTTATTGCCGCCAGTAACTTTAAATATTTCCATGTGTTCCTTTATTGTATTAAAATTTTCATTTACTTGGTTATGTCTGCAAGTTCTGCATCAGTAAATCCAAGAAAGAAAATTTCAGGCTTCAGTGCGATGTTTAGTTTTTCTTCTGCAGTAGTTATTATAGTACGGATAATACTCAAGTAATCGGCTGCGGTAGCATTCCCAACATTTTCAATAAATGCTGCATGTTTTGCTGAAACAACTGCATCACCGACACGGTAATTTTGCAGTTTCAGTACATGCTCAATCATATAGCCAATACTTGGGGTCGGTAATTCTAGTCGCTTTTGCTCATCAGCTGAGATGTTTTGAAAGACACAACCCAGTGAGTTTTGTGGCTGAATTTTTTTGCGTACAGCCCATTCTTGTGCAACTTGCTTTGCGGCGGCTACATCACCTTTGTAGAGTAAAAAGTCAGCACTGATGATGCTTTCGCCTGAATGATGAAATCTTGAATAATCATATGCGGCTTCAAGCTCAGTGACAGGGATATTTTTCTCTTCTCCCTCTGGAGTAATGACCGATACACTATTGAGGATTTCTGAAATGAAGTGCGTGCCACCATGAATATTATTGTAGATCGCGCCACCCACACTAGCAGGAATCCGAGCGTACCACTGTAATCCAGTGATGCCTTTGCTTAATAAAATATTGATTGCCATGGGCAGTGAAACACCACTGTCCATCGTCACCCAAACTTTTTCTGCTTGGTGTTCAGAAAAATCTAGATCTGCGAAATCATACTTGGCGGTTCCTTGGTTGTCATCTGCGCCCCATCGGGCATCCACACGAGGAGTTTGAAAAATTTCTGCTGGTAGCGTGTCATGGACGGTTATCTCGCTCGTGTCGTTGCGGATAACAATGCCGCGGAGTCCTCTGTCTGCAATCAGTGTATTTGCACCCCAACCCAAAATGGTGAGAGGAATCTTGTTCTGTCTTGCATACTTTACGACGTCAGAAAGCGCTGATCTAGTACGAATCCGTGCAAAGGCCTCTGCAGGTCCCCCAATTCCCACGGTAGTATATGCAGCAAGTGGTTCTTCTGCAGAAAACTTGATATCAGGAAACTGCTGGTTAAGTTGGTCAGCTAACATCATACGTTTATATCAGTTCATGTACTTTATAAATATCACCAGCTCCTATTGTAAGGCAAATATCGCCAGGGTGTAACTTGGTATGCAGGTAGTTTGCTAAGTTCTCGATAGTTTTCAGGTTTTGAATCTGAACAGTTGGGTACTGTTCTGCTACTGCTGCCACGAGCATATCACTTTTTATGCTGGGGTCATATGCTTCTCGTGCAGACGCAAAAATATCTATAAGTAGAACTTCCCGAGCATCTCCCAGCGCAGCAACAAATTGATCAAATAACTGCTTGGTGCGCGAAAAGGTATGTGATTGAAACGCAATAACAATTCTTTTTTCTGGATACCATGCAGTAATAGCTGCAATAACATTTTTCACTTCTGAAGGATGATGTGCGTAGTCATCAAAGTACAGCACTCCATTTTTTTCACCAATTCGTTCAAATCTGCGTTTTGTGGACTGAAATTCTGCTATGGCTGCACAGGCGTCTGCCACAGGCACTCCTGCCAGCATGCACGCAAACACTGCGTATGCAGCGTTTTCAAGGTTGTAGACACCAGGAACTTGCAAAGAAAGCTCGTAGGTTTCTGTAGCGTTTGAGTCATTGATGGTAAATGTAGGAACTTGATTTTGTGAAGTTGTGCGAACAAACAATGTTCCGATTGTTTTACCTGGCTCATATCGTACCTCGTCAAGTTTGAGTCCAAAATGTGCAGTCTCACTACTGCCAAAATAGTAGACGTTTTGAGTGGTTGCGCTTATCGGTACTACACCACGATCTCGTTCGTTCAGCACGAGTGCTCCAGCAGGATCAATTTGATTAAAAAAGTTTTGATACGCAGTTTTTGTATCTTCAATGGTTTTGTATACATCGGGATGATCAAAGGCAAAGTTGGTACAGATCGTGATCATCGGGTGCATATAGGAAAAGCGAGGAGTAATTGGTTCACCACGACTTGGGGCTGTGGGATCAGTGACATACTCATCTGCTTCGGCCACAAAATACTCACTTTCATTACTCCATTTTCCCGTGTGTTCCATGCCTAGAATCTGGCCTACACCCACTGAAAATGAAGGAGCATGTCCTGTTTTTTCTAAAATCCAAGTTATCATTGCACTAGTAGTAGATTTCCCACCCACGCCACACACGGCAATACCTTTTTTTTCATTAAAAAATGCTGCCACAGCTTCAGCCTGTGAAAAACAGGGAATCCCGCGTTCTTTGGCTGCCAGTACTTGTGGATTAAATTGACCTTTGTGCGCGGCGGTGTACACAACGCAGTCAATGTTTGCAGGTATCTCTGCAGTAAAATCATCGATGTGTATATCTAGTTTTGACAAAACGTCTTTGGTAACAAAATTTTCTGGAGTATCGCTTCCTTGCACACGCTTCCCAGCATCAAGTAAAATCTGAGCTAGCGAAGTCATGGCCACACCTTTAATGCCCACTAAATAATAGTTTGAGTATGATTCCCAGTTCATAAAAGTGGTTTCAAGATATCAACTAGTTTAGTACTACTGTGACGCAATATAGAACGGCTGACAACGTCGGCAGGGTTTTGAGTGACACGATTTTCCTCAAGAAGTGGTGCTCGAATAACGCGTTGGTCATCTCCCAAATCATCTACAACAGGAAACGAATTTTCTTGTGCATACGCTTTTTTAATTTCAGCTGGGATGATTTGTGAGTTACAGATAATGTTCATTACTTGTCTTCCTAGAACTTTTTCAATCCCACGCACTTGATCGCTAGCGGTCATGCCATCGGTACGTGTTTGACTCGACATCAAGTTGACTACAGTTACAATCCGTGCGGTTGTTTTACAGAGTGCCTCTACGATACCAGGTACCAGCAGTGTCGCCAAAATACTGTCATAGTAATCTCCCGGCCCAATCACAATCACATCCGCTTCAGCTATCGCAGAAAGTGCCTGAGTGCTCACTACAGGTGGTGTTGTAAAGGATATTTGTGCTACTTTCTTGGGTGCGGTAGTGTGCTCGTTAAGAATATGCTGCCCAACAACGGTCGTCCCATCAGTGTAGGTAATCTGCAGATCAGTTTGAGTTTCACTAACTGGTATAACACTGCCCTCAATATTCAAGAGCTGCATACATGTATCTGTTGCAGATTGTAGGCTGCCTGTAATTTCTTGAAGTGCTGTGAGCAGTAAGTTACCTACGGTGTGGCCTTGGAGGCCATCACCTTTTTGAAATCTATATTCCAGAAGTTCTGCCACAAGTGGCTTCGTAGCAGGATCAGCCATACCTGATATGGCCTGTCTTAAGTCACCAATCGCAGGATGGTTAAAAATTTTTCTCAGTCTTCCTGTGGAGCCACCTGAATCAGAAATAGCCACAATTGCGCTTGTATGTGCCATCAGCAAGCGTGCGGCCATAATAACAGGATGAATACCAGTCCCACCTCCAAGTACAACTAGTTTTGAATAACCACGCTCCATATTACTTTAGTTTTAAGATATCACGTACTGCTTGTGCATCATCCCAAGGGTACTCCACGGTGCCATAACACATACTTTTTTCATGCCCTTTGCCAAAAATTCCGACGGTATCACCTGGTTGTGCATACTTGGTGAGGGCAGCAGTAACTGCTTCTGCTCTGTCGGCGATGGAAATAACTTTAGCATGTGTATCTACGATTCCCTCTTTCATCTGGCGAATAATAGACCAAATATCTTCCGTGCGAGGATCTTCTGCGGTGAAAATAGCTACATCAGCTAATTCACTGCCAATCTTTCCCATTGCAGGACGCTTAGAAGTGTCTCGTAAACCTGCACAGCCAAAAACGGCGATTACTCTTCCAGTTTTATATTTTTGACGGATGGCAGTCAATGCAGCTTCAAGTGCTTGGGGTGTGTGTGCAAAGTCGACAATCACACGGAATGGTTTTTCAGTGATAACTTCCATTCTTCCGGGAACGCCTTTGAAACTCTTAAATCCTTCACAGATTGCTTCGTCAGCAATGCCAAGTTCTTTGGCGATGTTGTATGCCAGACGAGCATTCATGCGGTTATAGCTTTCAGGGAATTTTTTATTGATAGTTTCTACAACCATTTTAGGCAGCTCATCTTGCGCAGAATATCCTTTGAATCGTGTTGTCCCTTTGCTAAATTCCTTTGCTTTTCGATATGATTCATCATCTACATTTATGAATGATACTTCTGCCGAATCCAGGACAAGTAACTTGGCTTTAACGTATTCCTCATAGGTCAAATGATAATCCAAATGCTCATGATTTATATTGGTGAGTCCAGCTACTTTAGGTTTGATACCCCAAGTTCTATATTGGTACGCACCATGAGAGGTGGTTTCAAGGACTAAGTGTGTATAGCCTTTATCTACCATGTCTTTCATGAATTTGAAGACGAGCTTGGGTTGGGGTGAGGTGACGTGAAAGCCAGTATCCACAGCATCTTCTCCAGTAAATGCTGCCACAGTACTTATCAAACCCACTTTGAGTCCTGCAGCTTTTAATACAGTGTAGGTAAGTGTGCTAGAGGTAGTTTTGCCGTCTGTACCAGTTATTTCAATGATGGTGAGTTTCCTATCTGGAAAGCCATACTGAATCTGGGCAGGAAGCCCTTCTAGTAGTCCAGTTTTGAAGAAATGATAAATACGTTTCAGTTTGTAGATGAGTAGTTTTATTAGCACAATCCTTATTATACAGAGGAAGGCAAATCGTGGTGGAGGAAAGTGCATTCACAGGCGGGTTGCGGTGTAAATGCTGAAAAACGTAGCAAATTTTACTACTACATACAATAGTAATGTGTGCAATATCTTAATCCCCTACAGTTGTAGGAACTGGCGTAGCGGCAACTGGCTTTGGTGTAGGTGGTTCTCGGTCTGGAGGCATGTTGAGTAATAGGAACAGGTCGTTGGCAATTTTGTACCAGAGTGGGGCGGCCGTTTCGGCCGCCCAAATAGACGACGTTGGTGCATTGAGTTTTACAATCATCACAAACTTAGGATCCTGTGGCGGTGCAAATCCTACAAAGCTCGCCATCGTAACATCTTGCTCGTATCCCCCACCTTTTTCCAGAGGAATCTGTGAAGTGCCAGTTTTACCTGAAATCCAGTGGTTTCGTGAAGCTGTCCATTGTGCCTCACCATGTGCAGCAGACTCTATCATCATTTCTCGCACCGTTTTAGCAGTTTCTGGAGAAACAGCTTGTCGCTCAACCACTGGTTCTGGAGTAATAGTTTCTCCAGTCAGCCAGTCCGTGGCACTTTTAATGATTCGTGGTCGCATTACTTTGCCATCATTTGCAATTGCTCCAATCGCACGAGCTAGTTGTAAAGTTGTAGTACTCACGCCTTGTCCAAATGAGATTGTAGCTAGTTCAACTGGTCCCCATTTTTGCGGAAATGGCGTATTTCTATCTCCCTGCAATTCCAGATGTAGTGCTTCCCCAATCCCAAACTTCTGCAAATACCCTTTGAGTCGATCAGCTCCCAGTTTTTCAGCAATAAAAATCATGGCGGTATTGTCTGATTTAGCTAATCCCTGTGTCATCGTAATGCCAGGATGATACTCATCATTCCAGGTCTTAATCGTGTACTTCCCAAAAACGCGTGCCCCACTACATTTGTCACAGGGTGTATCTGGTGAGATCACCCCTGCATCAATTCCTGCTGCTACAGTTAGTGTTTTGAAGGTAGAACCTGGCTCATACAAACTACTTAAACTAGGATTAGTGTACGTCGTAGCTGGATACTTAAAGAAAAAACGCTGATCATATTTGGGAAGTGCTGCCATTGCTAGAATATCGCCAGTTTTAGGGTCCATGATGAGGACTTCGCCTGCCCGCGCTCCATACCGCTCTACTCCTTCCGCCAGCTTTGTCTCTGCCAAGTTTTGCAAATCTCGGCGGATCGTCAGTGTAATATCACGACCATCCAAGGCAGTTTGTGTGCTCTCTTCCTCTTGTGGTAACGGCAATCCTAAGGCATCAGCCATCACCGTGCTTTTCTGTGAGCGCGCTTTGAGTTCTTGTTCAAGCGCTCCTTCGATCCCAAAATAGCCAATATCAGTCCCATCGTCATCCTTCCCCACAAATCCAGTCAGATGCGCTGCCATAGAAGCTTCTGGATAATAGCGTTTTTCATAGGTATCAAAACCAATACCCGTTACTTTGAGTTCAGAAATTTTCTGCTTAGTCTCTTCACTCAAACTGGTGCTTAAACTTACCCACTTCAGGTCTTTGTTGGAGAGTTTTCGTTCAAGTTGCGCTTGGATTTTATCTGAGATTTCGCGCTGTGCAGCGGAGCCACTAGCTGATTGATACTCAAGATTATCTGCCAAGACCAGCGGCGTCAGCTGTGCCGCCAGTGTTTTTGGCTCTAGTGCCACTACTTGTGGTTGGGCAAATAGTCTGTAGACCTGTTGATTGGTGACCAGCAAATGTCCATCTGCAGTGTATATATTGCCACGCTTTCCCGTTTGGGTGTATTGGCGTTCATATTGATCATTGGCTTCAGCAGTTAAAATATCACCTCTGATAATTTGCCAGTAGAAAAGTCTTGATAAAACAATTAAAACGCCCACACAAAAACCCAAGAAAAGTAGCCGCTCACGACCAGTGGTGGGTGTGGGAGGAGCTGTGCGTAATCTGGAGTGGCCTAGTACCATACGACCATCCTAGCAGGTTTATTGTAAACTAGCCACGTTGCGTGAAGCGGTCACGACGAAGACGTTTTTAATAGGGCTAAACTCTGCCATTGCGGTGGAGTTTTTTACAGTGATGATTGAACGTTGCTCAGCAAGCTCTGCCACGAGTTGGGCTTTGTGCTGTTGGAGTTCTTTTGTTTGCTGGTGGTATTCACTGACCGTAAAACCGTGGTGCACTACGAGACTGCGTTCATATAAGGTGTAGCCAGCTTTGCCGATGACAATTGCAGCGAGGAGAAAGTAGTAGAGGGCAGTTTTTGTCATAATTTCCTTATATGCTTGGGTCTTCTATCCCAAGTTAGTTTTTCTTAAAAACGCGCAGTTTTGCGCTGCGGGAGTTGGAGTTCTCAGCCACTTCCGCTTCAGTTGCTACGATTGGTTTGTCAGTGAGAATCTGACCTTTGTTGTTTTGTTCCCAAGTTTTCATGGCATTTTTAGCTAACCGGTCTTCTCCTTCATGGAAAGCGATCGTGGCGATGATGCCGTTTGGAGCAACGACGTCAAGAGCTTGAGGTAATGCTACTGCGATTTCATCAAGTTCACTATTTACCGCAATGCGTAATGCTTGAAACACTTTGGTAGCAGGATGTAAGTGGCCACGGCGTTCACGTTTGGCGCGCTCTACAACACTGGCAAGTTGCATGGTTGTAGTGATCGGAGTTGGTGATGATTTAATGGCACGAGCTACTGCTTTTGCTTCATGTTCTCCGCCAAACTCAATGAACAAGGCAGCTAGCTGCTTTTCAGGTAACACTGCCAACAAATCTTTAGCAGTCACACCAAGGCGAGTATCCATACGCATATCCAGATCACCATCTTCCAAGAAACTGAATCCGCGAGCTCCAGAAGTGAGTTGATCAGCACTCGTACCGAAGTCAAAGAGGATTCCTTGAGGAGCTGGTATGTTGGCTTGAGTTTGTAACATTTCTACTTCTTTTTGTAGTCCAGCAAATGTGCTGTGAACCATAACTAATTGTTTTGTTTCAATTTCTTGTCTAAAGGCCTCGTGAGCGTATTCGATGGATTCTTGATCCCAATCAAATGCAATCACTCGTGCGCCTGCTGCCAACATGGCTGCGGTGTGTCCGCCGCGTCCGAAGGTAGCATCTAGATACCATGCACCGGGTTGAATCTGTAGTGCTTCAATTGTCTCGGTGAGCAGAACTGGTTTGTGTTTTTTTGTTGTCATAATTACTTTGTTGCAACTTCCTGTGCTGCAAATTTCTCTGCTAAGTTTTCCGCTTGTGGTTCTAACTCTGTTACGTACTTGTGATAACGGTCTCGATCCCAAATTTCTAATCGAGTGACGCTTCCTACAATCACCACATTTTTGGAAAGCTGAGCAAAATTCGTCAAGTACTCGGGCAGTTGTACTCGACCAGTTTTGTCTGCTGTGACTTGCCGTGCTTCGTTGGCGAAGAGTCTGGCTAAGTCACGGGTATCTTTACTTGTAAAGGTGCGGGTGGTTATTTGTGCTAGTTCTTGAGCAAACTGCTCTGGTTTTAGTAAGAACAAACAACCATCTAGTCCTCTGGTGACGATCCAAGTTTCTTGTTCGTCTCGAAATGGTTTGGGCAGTGACACTCTACCTGTGTCTTCTAATGTGTGGTAGTATGTGCCTATTAACATTTTTATAAGCCACTTTCCCATTTCTTTCCATCTACTGTTAAGTATCTCAAGTAATACTACTGTTGTAAAGACAGAGAAGACCCGAAAATACAGGATCAATACAGACCAATTT
>OMIS01000081.1 GCA_900299155.1 bacterium | reverse complement strand
GTTTAGATGGAACCACAGAAATGAAATGTATAAAGTACTTTTGGACAACTTAAAATCTAACCCGCTGACGCTCTAAACGTCACAAGACCCTAGATATTGCTACATTACTTCCATCACCTGCACAGACTTCTGTTGGACTGATCACACCTTCAGATCAACAGCGCAATCCAATACTTGGTGATCAAAACGACTCTGTATCTGTCCCTATCTCGCCACCTAGTAGTAGTGTTTCTGCTAAAGTTATACGTGTGGTGGATGGGGATACAATCGAAATTGAAGGTGGTAAAAAAGTTAGATATATAGGTATAAACACTCCAGAACTACACCACCCACAAAAGGGTGTAGAGTGTTTTGGCCAAGAAGCATACGAGCGTAATAAATTTTTAGTGGAAGGAAAAACAGTTTCGTTGCAAAAGGATGTTAGTGAAACTGATAGATATGGAAGACTGCTGCGATACGTCTGGATTGAAAACACTTTAGTTAATGAAAGTTTGGTGGCAGATGGATATGCATTTGCTTCAAGTTTCCCACCAGATGTTTTACTACAAAAGCACTTTACGGCAGCACAAGCCCTAGCACGAGAAAATAAAAAAGGATTATGGAGTAGCTGCCCAAGTTTAATTAAATAGACTTACGAACTAATTTCTGTAAAATTAAATTTGATCTAAATCTTTGGTTGGGTCATCCATCCCAAACCGCTCACGAGTGAATGCAATTTTTCGCTTCATAACTTCTTCAACATCTATGTCTAATTCCAGCGCTAGCAAAATCAATGATCCGAGTACATCAGCAAACTCATCTTTAATATTTTGTTTTGAGAACTGTTGAATCTTTGAGTTACGCTGAAGGTTCATACTAGTTAAGATCTCATCTGAAAGTTCACCAAGCTCTTCCACAATCTTCATGGTGCGAGCAAAGGTTCTGTGATCCTGGTTCTGAAGTGGCCACTTTGTATTGAGTGTTTCAGAAATTTTTTTATATTCTGCAACTAATTCTTCGATAGTCATGTCAACCTTAATATAACTTGATTTATACCTGTATTTTATCACTTTTTAGTAAAAAATGGGATGCCCAACGTATCTTCCATCCTCTGCCACAACCAGGTATTTTTGCAAAGTCAGCTTCAGAATTTGGCTGGATAACATACGCTAGTAACAACTGAGTATCAGTCAGTACTTCAGCATAATGACTGAGTGCGTGTGCTTTCTGAAGTTGAAGTCTCCATGCATGCAGTGCTTGTATTTCATTACATTGCTTTTTTGAAACGAGTGCACTGAAAAATGGCTGCTGAGCAAATTGAGGTTGTATGCAACTATCACAGTTGTTGCATTTACTAGACTTTTGTTCATTAAAGTAATCTAAAATCATTTGCATGCGACATTTTTTTGTATATGTATATGCCAGCATTGCTTCTAGCCGTTGTAGTTTGTGTGTTTGCGCTGCTGGTGAAGTAATCTGACTCTGTAATGTTTCATGAATATCTTGATTCTTTTCATTGAAAAGTAAGTAACACTGCGCTGGTTGCCCGCCTCTCCCTGCTCTGCCAATCTCTTGGTAGTATGCTTCAATACTACCTGGAAAGTGAAAATGAATGACAAATGAAATATTTGCTTTATCCACTCCCATACCAAATGCAGATGTAGCTACGATCACATCAATCTTATTGGCCATAAATAATTTCTGGATGTACTGCCTTTGCTGTGCTGCTAACTCACCATGATAAAAGCCCACAGAAACCTGGTTTGAAAGATATTTTTTAATCATTTCACATACATTTTGGGCAGCAGTTCTTGTACTTACATAGATAATCCCTGATTCTCCTTGATGCTTTTTCAATAACAACAGCACCGCAATTTCTTGTAGCTGAAAACTTGTAGTATGAATGACTGAAATGTGTAAGTTGCTTCTATAAAACGATGCCACATATATCTTCGGAGATCTAAGCTTGAGCGATTCTGTAATTTCTTGGAGTGTATGTTTTGTAGCAGTGGCAGTAAATGCTGCTATAACTGGCCTGTGTGGCAGTTCTGCAATAAACGAGGCAATTTGCAAATATGGTGGCCTAAAATCATGCCCCCACTCACTGATGCAGTGGGCTTCATCAATAATTATGCAGGAAACCTGTAGCTGCTTACAGAGTATTAAAAATTTTTTATGTTGCAGTCGCTCTGGAGCAATGTACAAAAGTTTATATTTCTGTAGTTGGAGTAACTCAATGCGTTGTACTACTTCAGTATGTGAAAGTGTACTTGAAATATATGTTGCAGGAATATTTCTGCGTAATAAACTATCTACCTGATCTTGCATTAGTGCAATTAATGGACTTATAACTATTGTGAGTCCTGGCATGAGGAGCGCAGGGAGCTGAAAACAAATTGATTTCCCTGCTCCAGTAGGTAACAAAGCCACAGTATCTTGTCCAGAAAGTATAGTTTCGATAATTTCCTTCTGTAGAGGGCGAAATGATCTATAGGTAAAGTATTTGTAAAGTGCAGCTTCTAATTCCATGCTGGAATTGTATATATCTAAGCTTACAAAAACCGTAGTACGCCCATTCGTATAAGCACATTAGTAAACTGTAAAATATAATTTGATAATCAATTTTTTTCTTCTGATAGATCTCTATTTTTTGGACTGAAGTAATGCCGATTTTTTAGTTTCTTGGGCAGTAAAACTTTGTCTTGTGGATACATTTCATATCCCTTGCTATACCCTAAATTTTTCATTAATTTAGTGGGTGCGTTCCGCAATTCAAGTGGTATTGGTAAATTTCCGTGTGCTTCAACATCTGCAAGTGCAGCAAAGTAGCCATGATATGCAGATCGATCTTTCGTACAGCGAGATAAATATGCCACTCCGTGTGCCAAATTGATTTGCGCCTCAGGATATCCAATAGTATGCACAGCTTCAAATACACTGTTTGCTACTACTAACGCAGTTGGTGCTGCAAGGCCAATATCTTCACTGGCAAAGATCACCATTCTGCGTGCAATAAACAATGGATCTTCCCCAGCATGAACCATGCGAGCTAAATAATAGAGTGCCGCATCTGTGTTACTGGCTCGCATTGATTTAATAAATGCACTAATGGTGTCCTTAGTGTGTTCATAATTGATAGTCGCTTATAGAAGCATTGTCTTCTGTAATAAAAAAGAGCTGAATACGATCCTCATAAACTACTACCTTCTCTAAAATAGCTCTTAGTAACTCCTTTCTTCTGCTAAATGTAGCTACCTCCCATATTTGATCGAAATCTACTAAAGCATCAAGTGATTTAGCTATTCTGTTATAGATTGCCTCTTCATTTGAGAGCTTGAGGCGTATTTCAGCCAGTTTCTCATTTAGTTGTTTGGATTCAGTCTCATTTATTCTTTTATTCAGTAAAAAATCTTCATAGCGATCTACTCCCTCGTAGTAGGCGTGTTTCTGCCGTTTCTCTCGATCTTTGATCTTGTTCAGATGTACTAGAAGTGCCTTTTCCTCTTGTACCAAGCTACTAATACTCGCTTCTTTGAGTTGCTTTATTTTTTCACTCCTACGCTTTCTACTATTTGCCAGCCTGCGTATCTCTTCAATCACTAGTGTCTCTAGCTTACCTTGAGTCATCACATATCGAGCCGAGCAGCCTGATCTACCTCGTTGGGAATAGTTGGAACAGAGATAAGCAAGGGTTTTAGTGAAACGCTCTCTGTTATCTTTGTTTTGACGATATGCGTGCCAATGGTGATACTGGGTAACATAAGTGCCACCTTTGCATCTCCCACATTTCGCAATTCCAACTAGTAATCCTTTTGATCCGACAGCTCTTCCTCCAAGTTTTTTGCGTATTTGCAGTTTTTTTTGTGTCTTTTCAAATACTTCTACAGTAATAATGGGGATATGTTTACCAGGGTTCAGTAATCCTTTATGGCCATTCAATAGTCTTGTCCTGCTATCTTTACTTTTGGAGAGTCTCCACCCCCACCTCACCATTCCTGCATAGGTGGGATTTTGTAAAATATATTTGACGGTAGAGTAACCCCACTGATTTCCTTTGGGTGAAGCGACTTTGTCGAGATTTAGTTGTGAAGCAATTTTTCTTATTCCCCATCCCAAATCGTTGTACCATTCAAAAATGAGGCGAATGATTCTGGCCTGATCCTCTTGGATAACATCATCCTCAAAAACCTTTTTGGCAGTTAGTGGGTCATATTCAATGATTTTTTTATATCCAAATGGTGTTTTGCAGGGAATCCTTCCTCTCTCAGCTTTGCCTTTTTTACCTAAATCTAGTCTTTTAGCCCTAGTTTTGTTATCTTGTTCGGCTTTGAAGTCCAGATAGAACTCCATCAAATACTCAAGACCACGCTCCTCATATAAAAAAGTTCTGGGATCTTTGATGGGTAGTGGCTCTTCGATAGAAAGAACTTGCACGCCATACTTTCGGAGTGTCCTTCTAATTTCCTGCATTTCATCTGTATTTCGTCCAAATCTATCAGAGATCCATACAATAAGCACATCAAACTTTCCTAGTTGAGCGTCTTCAAGGAGCTTATTGAAATCAGGTCTGCCATCAACACTAGTGCCACTAATACCTCTATCGGCGTATAAAGTAGTAAACTTCCATTCTCTATCTACCGTAAGTTGAATAATTCTTTTTTCTTGTTGTTCAAGTGAATACTTATCTTCTAATGCTTGCTGAGGGGTTGAAACACGGATGTAACCAGCACCACGACATTGATATGGTTTCTGCAACTCACTTAGTAAGTCTTGGTCAATCAATCTTTGCAACTCATTTTCTGTTAGAGACTGCAAAATATCTTGGGGTATTTGCGTGGTAGAATTATTCATAAGACATCCTTTTTTTGTCTAACCAAAGCGAATCATTTCCAGTGGGCCGCTTTGGTTTTTTATTGATTGAGTATTGCAAAATTATTTCGATACATCAATTATATTTACCTCTTTTTCATATAGCGATTTGAAGCAAAAGAGATCAATCTCTTCAAAAATCTGTTCCGTAAGGTTGCTTGTAAGATCTGGTAGGTTAGACTCTATGACTACAGTCTTTTCTTCCTTCATAGTTTCCTTTCAACAACAAAAAAAGACCGCAGATTACACCCCAAAATGGGTATAAATCTGCGGTCTCTCTTATTTGAGTTCGGTACCGTTGTCCGAACAATTATCTTTAGATAGTATATTGGTTTTTCAACCAACAAAACCTAGTATAAGTTGCTACTCATTTTTGACAATAAGTAAAAAGTCAATATATATGGCTATAAATCAATGAAAATAAATGTATGTAAATAGAAGGCGATGACCAATTTCCTTATGACCAACCATACATCCGTTTGAACATGGCTGAAATAGCTTCGGATTCATTAGCTGTGTAAATGTGTTTTATTACAAAAGTACCAACTGTTTTGCCATCTTTACGAGTCTGAGCGGTAACAAGATGATCTTATATTGACCTACTTCAGCTTCTCTAATTCCACCATCAACTTATCACTAACGGTGATCTCATCTTTTTCAAGATTCGACTTGCGTTTATAGTATGACTGCTCACCAGGAAAAAAGATTTCTTTGACTCCAGGTGCTTTAGGAGCAGACTTGAGTTCATCAATTGCTTTTTGAACATCACTCTTGAACTCGTTGAGGTCACGGAACATAGTTGGATCAAGCAATAGGTAAAAAGAACCCCATCCACCTTCAACAGCTTCCCCAACTCTTGAGTGGCTAAGTCCACCTCCTAATAATTCAACAATAAACGCCAATCCAGAGCCTTTGTGACCAGCGATAGGCAGAATACCACCCTCCATAGCTTTAGCTGGGTCAACGGTCATGTTTCCTTCAGAATCAATTGCTAATCCCTCCTCAAGTTGTCTGCCTTCAACTTTGGAAACCATAATGTTGCCCCAGGTGGTTCGAGAAGATGCCATGTCTAAGATCACAGGAATTGTTTGACTTGGAATACCAAAAGTAATTGGGTCAGTTCCCCAAATCCCTTTTGTTGTACCATGTGGCACTAAACCGCCAGGGGAATTATTGAACCCAATGAAAATAAGGTCTTGCTCAGCAGCTCTACGAGCGTAATCCCCGATGTAGCCTGAAGCATAAGCCAAGTCTTTGATGCCCACTGCCACAATGCCTGACTGCTTTACCTTTTCAATTGCTTGTCCCAGTGATTTGTAGAGTGCATAGAAGCCAGGTTTGTACTTAGCGTTGAAGTGAAGGCTGGCAGGATGTTCCGAGATAAGCTCTATGTCTTCATTAGAAACTTGTACACCGCCTGATTTGACGTTATTACTAATTGCAGGGAGTCGGATAAGTCCATGTGTTTTTTTCTCTACAAGCTCGGCTTCTATCAAGTTTTGAGTAATTAGTGTAGCTTCTTCCTCACGAAATCCGAGCTTCATGAGTATTTGGTTTGATAGTTGGGTTGCTTGGGTGATTTTCATAGATTTTTGATCACATTGATAAGTGTTGTTATGCCTTCTTCCAAATCAGAATCTGAAGTAGTTAGAGGTGGCATGATTTGAATACAGTCCCCAGCATCTGCCATGTGTAGACCACTCTCAAAACACTTGCTGATTATTGTCGTTGAAAGGTCACTGTTATCTTCGCCGTCTTTGTTTTCTTGACTAATATCAAAGGCGACTTCTAAGCCCCATCCACGTAAGTTTTTCATGTTTGGATTGCCATCTAACTCTGACATCAACATTGACTTCACAAGTTGACCTTTTCTTTCAGCTTCCTCCCACACCTTGTCTCGTTGGTGAATCTGTAATGTTTTCAAGGCGGTAGCACAAGCAAGAGGTGTCCATCCGAATGTAGCGGTGGGTTTGAATGCCCCAGCGTGTTCCTCAACTAAGGCTGACTTTGTTACAACTGCACCGATAGCTGCAGCTCCATTTGAAATACCTTTAGCTAACGTGACAATATCAGGTACAACATTTTCATGCTCAATGCCAAACAACTTACCTGTGCGACTAAATCCACTTCCGACTTCATCAACGACTAACAGCGTTCCATACTTCTCGGTTAGTTTGCGAACGGCTGTGAGATAACCTTTGGGTGCTACTAACATTGAACCCCAACCTGTAATCAAGCCTGGTTCAGTAAAAACTGCTGCAACTTTTTCAGTTTTGAGAACTTCTTCTAACTTTTCAATAAACGTATTTAGGATAGTTTGTTCTGATTCTTTACTTCCATAGGCATTGGGGTAATCGAGTTGGATGAACTCAGGAACAAGTGGAGCAATAGCTTTGACATACGCAGGTATAAAACCCAAAGCTAACGTACCGAAAGATTGACCATGATACGTGTGAGCAAAGCTAACAATTTGTTGTCTGCCTGTAACGGCTCTAGCGATTTTGAGAGCCATTTCGTTTGCTTCAGTTCCACCTGTAGCACGACAAACACAGTCCAATTGCTGAGGAAAAGCATTAGTCAATGCCTGGGCATATTCAATTTGTGCTTCATCTGCTGTCCACATTGGGGCATATACATTTTTCTTGGATTGGGCTGCCACTGCTTCGTTCACTTCTGGGTTATTCCATCCCAAGTTGGTCGTGTTCCAACCGCTACTAAAATCAATATATTTTTTGCCTTCTTTATCCCAAAGGTAACTACCTTCTGCTTTACCTAAATCAAATCTCCAATCAACTACAGGGTTATAAACGATGTTGTGCTTTATCATATCCATATTCTAACCCACTAAAAGCCGAACGCATAAAAGCAAAAAAAGGAAGTAAACTCCCTATTTCAACTCGATTTTAGGCTCAGACCCAACCTGGCTAGAAGACCATGTCCCTTCTGCGACCTTGCGACTGTCATTACTCACAGTAATCATGCCACCACTATTTTCATACTCGTTTTGCATGATCTTGATCCACGAAGCAATCAAGTCTTTTTTATAGTCTTCTGAACTCTTGTTCCAGAGTGAGCTATCAATCACTACTGAAAGTATCATCCAATCAACGTTGGCCTTGTATTCAGCCTCATCTCCGCCTAGTTCATACTTCTTCTGATCTGCTTCACTTGCATCTAACTTGATAAATGCATCAAAGGAGCTATTAGGTGAAGCTGTTTTAGCAATGTCTACCAGTGCCTGTGCTGTCTTTGCAGCTTGGTAATTATTACCTCGCTTATCATTGAAGGTTTTTCGTTGGTCTTGAAGCTCTTGATTGATAGTTTCCGTTGGTACAGGTTCTGATGAAGTACAGGCACTAAGCGTTATAGCTGAAACAATCAGGATTAGGATAACTGGTAGTATTCTTTTCATTGTTTATTCCTCCACTTGCTGAACGGTGTTTCTGCCAGCTTCCATACCTTCTTTGAATGAGTTTTGAGCTTCACCAGAGAACATCATCGAGATAAAGATGATGCCAACTAATATGGCAAAGCCAATGGCAATAATTTTTACAGTTTTATTCATATTTCTCCTTTCAAGAGAGTAATTTTTGCAACTGCTGCTTTGGTTTGGTGATTGTTGATGTGTAAATATCTGCGTGTCGTTTCAAATGACCTATGCCCTGCTAATTCTTGTAATAGAGCTGGGTTGACGTCATTGGCTAACAAGGCTGAGATAAATGTATGGCGATACAAATGCAAACCATTTCGTTTTTTCTTGATACCTGCTAACTTCAGATACTTTTTAGATAAATGATGTAGCGTGTTGGCTTGGATTGCTCCTTTTTTCTTGCTGATAAACACACTGTCGCAATCTACATCTGGCCTATTCTTCAAATAACAACTGAGTAAATCCGTAATTTCATCATTCAAAGGCAAACTTTGCTCCTTATTGCCTTTGCGTTTGACTTTGATGGACTGATTCTCAAGATCTACTTCATCTAGTTTCAGTCCTACTAACTCACTAACACGGATACCTGTGGCAAGAAAAAGAGAAAAGATTGCTAAATCTCTGTCACGATGAAAAGGGGAAGCAAGCTCCCTAATTGTTCGCAACAACTTCTGATATTCATCAATTTTGAGATATTCTGGCTCAAGTTGGGGTAGTGATGGAGTTTCAATATCCTCACTAGGATTGTGAGTAATATGCTTGCGTTTCCTCAAGAAAGTAAAAAAACTACGAATACTCGACAATTTTCGAGAGCGTGTAATGACAGAATTAGGCTGTTTTCCATCCTTAGGGTGGGACAGATAGGCCAGAAAACTTAGGATTTGTTGCTCAGTTACTTGAGAAATGTCTTGTGACCACTCATTTACTGATAAATAGCTATCGAACATTCGTAAGTCCCTGGAATAACTTTTCACTGTTCCAGCAGAACACCCACGTTGGATAGTGAGATAGTCCTGAAAGTGAGTTATTGCTGTTTGCATCTTCATTGGTATCTGTGACTAAGTATGTATTTACTGCAATATAAATAGTGGTTCTTATCTGGTGAGCTATTTTTGTTCATTGTTTTGTTATGATGTTCATTGATTTTTGTATATGGGGTAAGTGCAGATTTTCGTCCAATCTGTATAATAGGAAGTACATATTTCCTGCAATGTATCGCTAAAAAAGCGATCATTGACCACTTTCCCCCTCCTTCATTTTGATAAGTTGAGCCTCAACAGCTTTTAGTTCATCCAGGTATTTACCTTTGAAGGCCTCAGGTTCTACTACGCACCAGGACTTGTACCATTGCTCTAATCTTTGGGCTTCTCTGTGATCGGTGTAGTCACCAAACTTTCCCCACACCTTCCTCCCTCTCTGGGTATGACTGTCCAGGCTGACTTCCTCGATTTCTAACCTTTTTCCTAATGACTCATATTGATGACCTATCAAATTACGTAAGTTATCTATTTCTCTACTCTTGGGTGATCTCGACATGGCGACTATGCATTGGAATACTAAAGCTAATTTTGCCCAGGTAGGTTCTTTGGTTTGCTTGCTAAGCATCATCCAGTTATTAGATAAAGCACTAATGAGGATTTGGATGTCATTGTTAGCTGATCCAATATCTTCTGCTCCTATCAAGGCCAACCTTCTCCATAAATACAAACCATATCCACTTTGATGTATGACAAATGCCCAAAAACACGCTTCATATTCTCTGTTTCTCCGAATCATTTTATTGAGGGAAGATGAAACCTCGTCCCATTCGTATTCGCCAATAAGTTGTGGTTTGTAAGGGATTTTATTTGCCATCCTAACTTTCCTTTCTGTATTTGTTATCAACTTGGTCAATTTGTCTGGAAAGCAATTCAACAAACCTGCGAGTAAAGCAGGTGTGAGCGTTGAGCTTGTTGATTAGCTCTTGCTGAGTAAGTAACTGAGATGACTTTAGAGGGTTAGTAGGGATTTTCTTTGAGTTATTGAATGTCATTTTAGTTCGATATTTCAATCTAATTTGAATATATGAACTTAGTATGACACTGCCGAAATGGTCGTCAAGAATAGGCCGACTTATCCGAACTATTTAGACAATCGGGATTGAAGAATTACAGCTCGGTAAAAGGCATCAAAGGCTTTTTTGCGAAGTTGGTGGCCAATTTTTGTTGGATAAACTCGAACTTCAATTTGATGAAGTGACTCATTCATCTGTTTGAGTTGCGTACCATACTGATATGCCAATTGAGATTCACTAGCCATCTTGTTTTTAGCCAGTACAGGGTTGAGTAAGTTACCAAATTTGAAGTATTTCTCTCTAAACGTTCTTAGACATGAGGGTGACAAAGTACCGTAGCCTAGTTTTTCAAGTTTTTTTGCTACTTGGAAATGCTCACGCCAAAGCAAAATAGTGATACGTTCTAGTGGCGTTCCATCTTGTAGGAGTGAAAGTAAGTAGGAGTATACCTTTGGCGATTCCCAAGCCAGAGCATGAACAATGGTTCTATGACCATCTTTCTTTAGCCTCGCAGCATAGTCCCATAGCTTAGTATCTTGGGGTGAAATAGGTGGGTTGTTCTTACTCCAATACATCTGGTATTCATTCTATCTGATATACCAAAATCAAGCCAATTGAGCCATCAGTTGGCAGGAGAAAGCACTGGCATCAGTTTTCGTTGCCCAAACACTTCGTAGGCTTTGATATGAATATCAGCTCCACTTAGTTCAGGGTACTTACTTGCTATCGAGAAGATATATTTATCGGCTCGTTCTAGTATTTCTATCCCTTTAGCTTGGTAAAGTTGTGCCCTAACAATTTGAATGTCACTCTTTCTCACGTATTTCATTTTCTGCTTGCCATTTATACGATACTTGAGAGCTGTAGATTGATGATGGTGACCACGAACGCATTTGCAGTTGGGTTTACCACACCTGTGAGCAGAACTAACTAAACAAGCATTGAGAGGGAAAAGATCATTTTTTATTTTTAAAAAACCTTTATACATTTTTATCCAAGATGTTTTTGAAATCGGTATACCCCTTTGCCATAAGGTTCTTTATTGATTCGATTGCCACGTTTTTTGCTTTCTTGTTGTTACTCTGCATAATTTTTTCTAAAATGCTAAATAAGTTAGCTCTCCAAGATATGATTTCCCAGCCCTCTCTGTCATTATCAGTTACGTATTTAGAGGTAACGGCTGATTCTAATGGGTGTGACGCTACTGTGTTTTCCAATTCCTCAATGATCATATGAACACCCTCAAACTGTGTTCCCAACTTTTGAGCTTCCTGTAGTACTTGGAATCTCCATTCAATTGGAAATAAATGGGACTCAAACCAATGACTCAAACTCTCAAACTCTTTAGCTTGCTGGCTGGGGTTTTGATTTGATCTAACAGCCGCCAGTCTAACCTCTACGAGCTTCTGTAATCTAACCTTCTGTTCTGGTTTGAGATTTGTCCAGCTTTGAAGTGATCTGCCTAAAAAGTTGATTACCTCTGCTCTTGCCTCAACTGGAGCTGAATCATAAAACTTGTCCCAGATACTTTGCTTCTCCCCAAAGTCTAAGAATCCCCAAATGTATAAAAACGCTAAATGTTGAACTAATCTTTGGTCTGGAGAAACTAAGTGATGGCGAGCATCAGCTCTTGTACCAAGCTCACTCACAGCTCTTACGTACTCAGCCTCATAAATATCAAGCATTTGTTTTCGAGGATCAACGTAGGTGACATAACTTTCCCAAGCTGCATCGAAAAACTCTTGCTCATCTTTTTTGGGTGGGAAAATCTTTTGTTTATTTTTAGTCATCCACTTACTATCTAGCCATGTCATTCTCATTAGTTGTTGTCCAAATACTGCTCTTATAGCTGGTGACTTATCAAGTTGAGGGTCTAAGTGAATGAGTAGTGCTTGTGATAGTTCAGGAGCTTGTGTTTCAAGATCCCAACTCTTTTGCTGTTCTTCAGTAAGTTTGAGTTTGATCCAAATGCCGTATTCTATCGCTGCTTGAATTGCAATGCCTCTGATTGAGTTGATGGCGGTAGTTAGATAATCTCGGTCCTTGTCTCTGTGCTGATCTTCTATTGATTTTTCCTGTTTCTCATCAGGGTTTGGATCTTGCAACAGTAAATCTATGACCTTCCAGACTTGTTTCCGATTTTTTTGAGGTATTTGGTTATCATTATTATCAAGGCCATCTGAAACTAAGTCAGCGATAGTTCTTCTACACCAGCTCCAATTAGGATCAAATCCCATAGTTCCTGGGTCATTTTTGTCATTGCTTGCTGGATGATCTTTTAGTATTTTTTCTGCTAATTCTAAAAGCTGTGTCCATGAAAACTTTTTCCCAGCCTTTCTAGCTTTCACGTAACCATCAAAGTAAGAACGAACATAGGCTTTATCTAAGCTAGGGATTTGATCAATTACCTGCAACCAATTTGTAGGATCTTCTTGTACCAAAGTGCTAATAGCAATCCCTAAACCTTCAAGAGTTCTTTCAAGAGGATCGCTATCTTGAGGCTTCCAGTTACGAGCATACTCGATTACTTCATTTGGAGTCATTGATTTGAGTTTTTCAATAGTAAGGGGGCTATTATCCTTCACTTCTCTCATGTAAACTTTTGATTCCTCCGCACGATACTTTGGTTCTCCTGAGATCTTTATTTGTTGTTCGTAAAGTTTTTTCCACTTACCTCCATAACTAATAAATGGCTTGAGATGAGCAGCTTGCCAGTATTCTTTGAAACCTTTTTGGTCAGTTTCGGGGGGAATCTGAATCATTTTCCATATTTTTTCTCGATGATAAGAACTCAAAATACTTGCGTACTTTTGAGCTAACTCGTAATACTCTTGAGTGAAGCCACTTCGGTCACCAAACTCGTCAGCAGTTAGTAAGGCTTTTGTGATTAGTTTTTGATTGGTCTTGGTACTAATATCCAAGCTAGCTTGAACTAAGAGGTACAAAACGACTCGTCTTGTTATTTTTAGGTTCACACTCTCAAGTGTTTTGAGTAGAGTAGATAATTTTTCTGGGTATTTAGCCAGATAGCTGGTAGCAGCACTTCTTATTGCTGTTATAAGGTAGTTGCTGATACCGTGTTTGGGGTCTTTTTGAATTGACGGTCTCCAAATATCAGAATAATCGTCTTTTGAATGAGAACGATCTTGGCTTTGGATTTCAATATATTTTTGCAGTGAAGAAAGCATCGGTTCAAATGCTGGTAACCCACAATGTTCAACTAAAACAGGAATATATGTTTGAAGGAAATCTTCGTAATATGATTCCGCAATAATCCCAACAGGATCATGACCAATTTTATATCCTTCAACTTCGATTGCTTGGCGTGGATCGGGTTTTATTTTGAGTAATAATTTGGTTAGTTCAATGGCTTCCGAACAATATCCATTTTTGGCATATGAGACGATCAATTCACCATACGTTCTGTAGTCTATCCACTGATGCTGAGATTGTAACCAATTCAGAGCCACTTCTTTGAATTGAACTGCTTTGTCAGGTGGTAGCTTAGTAACTAGTTCGATAATAGGATGCTGGACATTGTAATTATCAGTCTTTACTTCTAAACAAATTTCTAGTACTTCCTGGTGGAGATTTTGGTCTGAAATAGCCTCTTTTAGAAATTGTACCTGAGGCCAATGGGGATAACTAATTCCGCCACTTTCGTGTTCTAAAGGGGGTGTGGGGTAGTCGAAGAAGCCTTTTTCTCTCAGTCTTTTGATGCTTTTATATTGCTTCGATTTACTAAAAAAATACTGGAGGGTAAAGGCATTGAGGGGAATGTGGACTTTTATTGCAGACAGATCTTTATTAGATAACTGTGGTTTAGCCAAATATAAATCAAGTGCTTTGTAATCTTCTAAGATTTTTTCTTTGATGAGCTTGAGCTGAAAGGAAATAAGAGCTTGTATACGCTCCCACCTTTCTTGAAATTGAGAGTCTACTTTTCTTATGCCCTGTACGTTTGAACGATGAGCATATTTATGCAATCCTTTTTCTTTGTCTGCTAGTACCTCTTTCCAAAAGATGACGTTTTCGTTATCAGCATCAAGTTTGAACTGACTAACGATGAGTTCAATTTTATCTCTATAAGTTGGATTTTTGTCTATAATTTGAATCTGGTAAATGCCTTCTCCAACAGCAAAACCCTTTTCAGCTAACAAACTAGCTTTAGCAATTCTTTCTCTGTAATCACTAGGCAAAAGTTTATTAGTTATTTCCCCAATAACTTCTCTTAGTAAATGGGAGACAAGATTGGTTTCAGCCTCTAAATCACTATTACCATTCATTATTTTGCAAGCATCAGAGAAAAAAGTTGCAGGTTCTACATTGAGATGCTGATTCAACTGTTTATACAGCTCTTGCTGTTTTTCAGTGAGCTTTTTAGGTTGACCTGGTTTCTGTAATGATAACTGCATAGATTACTTTGAACCTTCTTTTCTCAGAAGGTATTTCCTTCCTTTGAGCTTATCTGGTAACAAGCTCTCTTTAGGATCAGGATACATCTCGTAACCCTTTCCATACCCTAACTCTTTCATCAACTTTGTAGGTGCATTGCGTAAGTGTAAAGGTATCGGCAAGTTCCCATGCTTTTTTACGTCATCAAGAGCTGCAAAGTATGCGTCATACGCTGACCTGTCTTTTTTGGCTTGAGCTAAGTAAACCGTGCCATGAGCTAGGTTGATCTGAGCTTCTGGGTATCCTACCTTTGTCACTGCCTCGAACACTGCATTAGCCACTACAAGGGCAGTTGGCTGTGCCAGTCCGACATCTTCGGAAGCAAATATCACCATTCTTCTCGCTATGAACTTGGGGTCTTCTCCACTCTCTACCATCCTGGCTAAATAGTAGAGTGCGGCATCTGGATTACTTGCCCTCATACTCTTCAAATATGAGCTAATGGTGTCGTAGTGCTCTTCTCCCTTTTTATCATACTTAATAAAATTTGATTGGATGCTGGTTTTCAAACTTTCGATAGTGACAGTTTCGTATAAAGCCAAGGTTTGCTCAAGCGCATTAAGAAGTTTCCGTCCATCTCCTGCTGAATAATTTATCAGCCATTCCTTTGTCTCAGCTGTCATTTCTGGTTTGAAACCATACTCCTTTTCCCAGTATGTAAATGCCTTTGTAATAAGTTTTTCTAGATCTTCTGTTTCTAAAACATGTAATGTAAAAACTTTAGTGCGTGAAAGTAGTGCTGAATTTACTTCAAAGCTTGGATTTTCTGTAGTGGCTCCTATGAGTAAAATAGTGCCGTTCTCAACAAATGGAAGTAAAAAATCTTGTTGTGCTTTATTAAATCGATGAATCTCATCCAAAAATAAAACTGGTGCAAGATCAGCATGCCCCAGCAGTGATTTTCGCTGTTCAGTAGTTTGTGTTACGATATCTTTAATATCTGCCTTTCCCGCCGATACCGCAGAGAGTTCATAAAATTCTCTGCTCTGAGTTTGTGCAATAATCCGAGCCAATGACGTTTTTCCCACACCAGGTGGACCCCAAAAAATCATTGAAAATAATTGATCTTTTTCTAAAGAAACACGAATAGGTTTACCAGCACCGATTAAATGCTGCTGTCCAATATATTCATCTAATGTGCTTGGTCGTAGTGCGGTGGCAAGTGACATACAGACACTCTATCAGATTTTGTTTATTTGGGGAAGATTCGGGTTTATAAATGTATTCAATTTGCCTAAAAATATCAAAATATATCAAAGTACTATATCCGGGAAAAACTATGCTGAAGCAGTTAATACTTCCCAAAAACCATCTTTGATTTCTTCTGTAATCATAACTTCAACCATACCTTGGTGTGGCTGGCCATAATATACGCTGCTGCCGAGTGGCAGTGTTAAAACTGCCACTACTGCTGCAAGGTCTTCTTCGCCATCAACTTTGATCACAGATTGTGTATGTTGTGTCATAGAATCTGAAGCTACTTGCCTAAATACTTTTGCAAATTCTGCAGAAATTTCACCTGCTGCGTTTGCTGCGTGAACTGTGATCTTTGAGCGTACTAACGAGCTTGGCTGATACTCCACGCGCTGTTTTCTAAAATCAATACAACCGAGAGAATATTCCCACTTATTTGCAATAAACGTTTCAAACGAGCTGTCACCGACGACACAAGAACAGACTGTGTTATATGAAGCGCTTGGTTGACGTACAATCTGACCATGCAATTGTGAAAAGAACTGACGCTGTCTATCTGATAGCTGAATTGTCTGCTCAAAAATGGTGCTATAGAGTTTCCCTGAGCGTGAAACTTCTCCCATGCGAATTCTTTGGCTTGCGATAGGACGTCCGTCTTCTGCTGGCACCAATTGGGTAACTACTACAGGTAATTTATGTAATCCAAGTTCTACTCTCTTGGAATTTATGGCAGCCCCGCCTTTTTCAGTTTCTGTTGTTACAAAGACCGCGTCAATACTTTCATCCGTTAAAGTGGGTCCATAGATATCATGCAGCGGAAAAAATTCACAGGAAATTTTATTTTTTTTACAGAAATCTAGTACTGCTTGGGCACGAATAGAAAATGGTTCAATTTGCGAAGACAAAACTTTAGTTGTTTGCAATTCTGGTTGGGTTATACCAATCAATAAATGCTCTGATTGTGCTGCTGTTTGTTGTAAAAATGATTGATGACCTGCATGAAAATGATCAAATGTACCGCCGAGTCCAACACGTTTATATTTCATACATCTCACTCAGCTCCAACCACTTATTCTACCGCAGATTTCTATACTTTGCTGCAGAATATAGCAAAATTACGCTGCTTGGTGAAAGATGTTATCTTCAACAAATTTATTCCCCTAGTGATATTTTGCCTGAATCTTGCACAACCAGCTTTTCTTGAAGTAACTGATCTAAAGCAGCGGCAAAATATAGTTTATTGGATTGTAGTTGTTGCAATAACTCAGTTGTTGTTTGGTAATCTTTTGCAGTTAACAACCTGATTATTTCACCTCTCACCTGCCTGAGTGAACCAGAAAACTTGCTTTGCTTGGTATGTTGTTTACTTTTTCTACTTGGATTGGGCAGTATTTTTTTTAGATAGCTACCATAATCCATAAGTGCCCAGTACCATTCTCGGGGGTGAGTTGTATCAAGAGATAGAGTAACTAGTTCTAGAATTTCTTTATCATGAACCTCATTTTTTTCTGCAAAAAAATGATACAAAAAAACTGTCCGCACATTGGTCTCAATTAATACCACCGCTTGGTTGTATGCAAATGCACAGACTGCACTTGCAGTATACGGCCCAATTCCAGGCAGTTCTAATAAAGCTGATTCATTGTTTGGAAACTGTCCGTTGTACTGTTCTTCCACCACTTTAGCACACTGAAGTAAGTATTTTGCTCTTCTGTTATATCCAAGTCCCTGCCAGAGCACTAAAACATCACGCAAACTAGCAGCAGCCAATGTTTTGGTATCAGGAAAGCGTTCTATAAATGCTAAATATTTGGGAATCACTCGCTCAACTTGCGTTTGCTGGAGCATTAATTCTGAAACCAGAATTTTATATGGATCAGTAGTCTGCCGCCAGGGAAGTTCATGACGTCCGTGACGAAGGTACCACTGACGAATAAAGTTTTGAAAACCATTCATGTTCGGTATTGTACTGTACAATTGTAGGATGGAATAACTATTACTTGTTGAATACTCTCTTAATAAGAGTATTTAATCGATTACTTAATCGTCCTGCTCCCTGAGGCAGTGATTCTGCCCAATTAGGATAATTTAGTAATCTTATGCCTGCAGTAGTTTGTGGAACAGTAAAGTGTTGTAATGGATCTTGTACTCTAGCATCAATCTTAACTGGATTAAAAGGGTATAAACCCAAGGGATGCACAGTAATTGGCTCTGTTAATGCTCTACAAGAAAATTGTTTAGTGAGTATTTTTAATATATCTGTTCGAAGTTCAGAGAATTCTGGTAGATAAATAAATTTTTCAGCTAAAACATTCAATTCTTCTGAAGAAAGTATTGTACTAGAATTTATCCATTCTGAAAGAGTTTTATTAATTATTCCAGCATATTTACTATCGGGATTATTGAAAATACGATAGGCGAATTCTGCTGCAAGTGAATTGGTGAAAGCATCTTCAGGAGAATATCCCGAATTTTTACTAATTATATCTACAGGTAGCCTCCATTTTCTTGCTTGTGCTACAACTTCGTACTGTAATACACCTTCAGTGACAGAAGTAAATACAGACATAAGTAGTAATAGTGTTTCCCGCTTAATGTCTTGTTCGATATTCTCCGTATCTATAGCAAATTCTATTTGATTATTATCACCACCAAGATAATTGGTGTTTAACTTTACTGTTTTTTCTGCATATCCATATTTCTCTTTAAATTTTTTGTAGTACTGCAGCTGCATCAGCCATTGCAATACGATGCGAGGTTTATCAGTAATATGGATCATATCAATTAAAACACCATCTTCAGTTATGTAGTATGGTTTTGTGAACGCAAATGCTTCTTCTGGAGACTGCACGACATTAGTGCTATCTAGCTGCAACTCAGAAGAGTTGGGCATTTTGGTAGAAGCAAGTACTCCATAGTATGGTTTGTGTTCGTGATGTGCGAGTGCTTGATTGCCATATTCAATGATTTCTAACATTCCTTGTGCACTATTAAAGTATCTAGTAGTTACTAGTTGTGGCCAAATATTTGAAATTGAAATTACCGCTAAACTATCTACTGATTCAGCTGTTACTAAATCTTCCCATTCTTTTGTTTTTTTATCTAATATAGCGACACGGTTGCTTTCATATCCTACGGCAAGTATTTGTTGATCTTTTACAAAAAGTGCACAGTATTCCTGTCTGCCTTTTTGCAAACCCTCACGAGTTGTTATTATGCTGCATCCTGAAAATATATGTTCACCTGAGGCTATCTTTTGCATTGAGAATTGACCATGACCAGATAGTTCAGGCACAGTTAGCATTGGAAGTGGTTTGTTAATATCAGTGACAGCTTGGATAGATAAACTTGATTTGTGAATGTTGAGGTTATCTATAGTTGGCGTATTATCTTTGCGAGGCGCAGAGGTTGTAAGAATTGGAAAACCATAGCTAGTGGGTGGTATAAGCCAGTCAATAAATTTTCCGGCTGCACGCAAATACATATCTTGGTGACTATATAATTCAGACCCTATTAGGCCAGCAGCTATAATCTTTGTCCCTCTTGTAATAAACTGTCGGCGTGTAAGTTGCGACTCACTCATTAGTTTAATTGTACAGGAAAAATAGTATGCTTTGTCGGGGAGACAGGACTTACCCTAAAGGGTATAAACTTCTCGCCTGAGTTATATGGTTTGCTTACGATTGTCGAGATTTACGAAAAAGTTAGAACCGAATTTCAAAGTTGTTAGCTCGGCCGCCTGCGGCGGCCTCGCTTCCGTTATTTTTTGCGCGCGCGATTTTTCTCGCCCTTCGGGCGAGTAAGGATTTTATAGAGATGTAATCTCGCTGGCTAACTGCCTAAAACCTGCGTAGTATGCGGCTCCCCAAGCTGGAGTACGTTGGAAGTAATATACTTTTTTAGTTGTTTTTTCTACAACAATAGGAAATTCTGCTGAAGAATAATGTTTTGGCGGATCTTCCTGTTGTATCGCATTCATTACGCTATCTTGTATTTGATCAACGAGAATAATCGGAAATACCCAATATCCTCCAAATAATCCAGGGGGGAGTTTATTTGCTCTATGTTGTCCTGAATAACCATAGGCTTGATTAGAAAAAGATCTTATGTTGGCCAACGTAGGTTCTTTTACTTCACCGATGACAAAGAAATAGTCATTCTTACCAAATTTTGAAAGCTCTGTCTTTGCTAAATGACCAACAACTCCAAAAATATAATCTCCATATTTTATATTTGTTTGAAGGG
>OMIS01000080.1 GCA_900299155.1 bacterium | reverse complement strand
TATACAATGATTTACTATTTCTACAATTTAAATCTTTAAATACAAAAAAACCCGGCGGTGAGGCCGGGTTTTCAGTATCAAACGTTAAGATTATTGCTCAATACCTTTGAGGCTGAGACATTTATCAACAGCAGTTTGGATTGGTTCTTCAGTAACAACAGTGTTACCTGTTTCACCAATATAACTATTGCGATATACAGATACTTGCATACAACCATCGATTGCAACATTACGTGCAGTAGATTTTTGGATAGTGATGTACTCATATCCAATGTAACCTACAACAGCCATAACGATGACAGTGATAAGTATAGGAATAATTGATTTCATAAAACTCCTTTATGTTTGGAGAGTTGTCTCTCCCTAGAAGGTACGAGTAAACTCATACGCTCTAGGGAGCCCCCAACCGCGCGGATAATCTGCGGGTTGGGGGCAAGTGACGACTAGTCGTTACTTCAGGATGGCTACTTGACGAACTCAATGCATAAGATTTGGCTGCCGAGTGGTTCGCTACCAAAAGTCTCACAATACTTGGCCAGAGTCATATTGGCTGCTTGCAGCAGCTGTTGTGCACGTTCCCTTACCCAGGGCAATCGTGCCAATTTGACTTGGTTTTCGTATCTGTTTAGGCCTAATGTTTCAGGGCCAGTGACTTTTGCGCAGTCCACTACCAGCGGGTTTTCGGCATATTTTTTGTCTACCCGCCACACGCTGCCATTTAGCCATTGATTGCGATGAGCGACTGACCGGACTGTTGAAAGCTCGGATTCATCATCCGAACTCCACAATTTGGCCAGACAGCCAGAGTCGGGATTCATTTGTCCCGCCCCCCAAGGCTCTACGACAAACCAATAACCATCGGTCTCACAGCCTACTGGGTCATCCACTCCGATTGTCACACCGTCACCAGTGCGTTTCACGGATTGGAATACGGCAGCGCTATCGCCGTTGCAAACACCCTCAGTCCAAGCTGGGGGATCGTTCTGCTCACTGACTTTAGCGTTTTTCCCCAGTTTTGCTCCATTTGCAGTCAGAGTTCGTGTCGTCACTTCCGACGCAGCCGGCACAGCTGCAGTCGATTCCCCAGGTTCAAACCAAACACTTCCGTCGCCGTTTGCAGCAAGGAAGGTTTTTGCTAGCTCGTACATTTGACCATAGTCAGTGAATACCTGACGGTCAAAGTCTTCGCCGGCGCGGTTATCATCCCACCATTGCAGGGCGATAAATTGCCCGGTGCCGCAAGGGTTGCTGGCAGGCAGTTCAGTCAACAACAGCGGAGCTGTGTTGGCACAAAATGCCTGTGTATCAGCTTGCGCATGAGCTACGTTTGGGGCTATAAGCCACCCCAGGCCAGTCACTACAAGCGCGGTAGCGACAAGCCTTCTGATGATTTTACTCATCGTTTTACGTCTCCTCATTTGAACGAACAGTTTCGGTTTGCCCTTTCCAGAGCTGGCCTACACTCCTCAGAGTACTCAGGTTTTTCATTTTGGTTTGAGACGCTCGTCTGTGACTTTCGTCACTCTTAGCATTCTCCTAACAAAAGAAAGTGACCCAAAGTAGTCCAAGGGGGTTCGTGTGAGGTAAGTACTTTGGCTTTAAACCAAAACACATATCTCACACGAACCATCATTCATGAGAAGAAAAGGGAAGGAAGTACGACATACCATTAAGTAAGTATTTCCATCTGAAGTTGTTAAAGAGCTAGTCGTCAGGTCAGTCTCGAGCTTATGAGATCGAAGTCTTGGCCGAAGCCATTGTCCGAAAAGAAGCTGTTGAACCAACACTGGCGTTTGGGGCAGAGTGCATCTACTAGAGATGACTTCACCACAAATACGTTGCTGTCAAGTTACCTTGGCAGCTGGGTCAGCAAAATTGTGCGGACGCAGCCAACAATGTAAGACTGTTAAGTAGTAGTACTATATCATTTTAAGGCAGAAAAGTCAATATTATGGGATAAATTTTTACTCCATTGATATGTCTGGTAGTGTGAAATGTTAGAAATACCAGAGATGAACACAAGATATATAAAGTACACCAATCAACAAAAAATCTCGCTTTTGGCGAGATTTTATGATCTTGACTAACTGCTGATGCAATTAATAAGCTCGGTCTACGAATACTTTTATGTTATCAGTATTTTTATTGGTGTCAATACTTTATATAATACTCACTATTTAGGGCTGTGGAGGTGAAGAGGATCGAACTCGCTAGCCAAGTTTCGCAAAAGTGACTCTGCTCCAGCAGTACACCTACATCGAGTAAGTATAGCTGGTGATTCTTACACAAACTGTAGTCTGCTCACACCTTTCCTTCCTACACTTCTTGTAAGGCTCGTGATCTACAGTACATATACTCTAAAAATTTATTACACATGTATTGACAATGCCTATGCAAAAAAGTACTATATCTACAACTACAACCTTTGAATGGAGTGAGGAAAAGAATCAGTGGCTAGCAGAAAACCGTTTAATAACTTTTGAAGAGATAGTAGCAGCAATTAAATCTGGTAGATTGTTATATCACGGTCCACATCCCAATCAGCAGTCGTATCCTCATCAAGAATTAGCGGTAGTAGAAATTAATGGCTATGCATACTCAGTTCCATTTGTCTGGAAAAGTTATACTGTCGCTTTTCTTAAAACAATTATTCCAAGTAGAAAAATGACGCGAAAGTATTTATGAAATATATCCCGCCAAAAGATCTAAAACTTTCACAAGAAGAGCAAGAAATATTAGAGTTTGTTGAAAATAATTTAGATCAGCTAACTCCTCCCACAGAGGAAGAAAAAATAGCCTGGAAAATGGTGGCAGAGAATACCATTAAGAGGAAAAATATTAACATGCGTGCTACTGAAAGTGACATGGAGAAACTTAAAGCTCGTGCTGCAGATTTAGGTATTGGTTATCAAACTATTATTACCACCCTCATCCGCCAGTATCTTTCTGGTAAGATTCGATTGGAGCTATAACAAAAAACCGGGCTGTTTCCAACCCGGTTCTAAATTCGTATATAAACTACTGTTTAATTATTTTAATTTAACTAAACCGTAGGTAGCACCAAAGCCAACAACTGCAGCTGCGAAGACCATAAACATGGTACTAAGAGTAACAGCAGTGTCTACTGGGACGTGAACTTTGCGGCCACCAATTTGAGCTGCCAAGATTTTTTGGCGTTGCTCTTGTGTAGCATCAAATTTGTCTCTGAAGTAGCAAGTACCGTTTTGTCCATAAGAACCTGGATCACAGTGCCACTCAACTTCATGAGAAACACTTTGTTTCTGAGCTTGTTCACCAACTGTGTCATTTGCAGCAAAAGTAGGTTGTGCAGCAAAAGCAATAGCACCAACGGTGAGAAGGGTAGCTAAGAGTACTTTTTTCATTGTTTGCCTTTCGGTAGTTTTCACTGATATAGTCAGTCTGCTTTTGATAGCAATATAACAATATCGCGAATTATATAGTAATACAATCCTTTCGTCAATAGTTATAAGCTGTTGATCTACTGCTGTTGAACCTGGCTTTTACTCTTTGGTACGCAAAAATTCGCTACTAGTACAGTACATACTATCTCAACCGTACTGACATACTCTTACTGAATGACTTCAGCAGAAAAAATAGAGCCTGTGGAGTAGTGGCTGGTAAACTTGAGATCAGGCCCATACCAAGGGTCGTACATCACCCAAGCGTCGCCATCCTTCTTTTTAAGTAAGACAAAGTGAGTCCCATATGGGCCAGCATAGACACCCACAATCACCGGATTATTATTTTCTAACTCTTTAGAAATATCGCCTTTAGCAATCGCACGACCTGTTTTCCCGCCAGGAAGGCTAATCTGTGAGCGTTTGAGCATGTACGCGGTACCACTAACAAAATATGAGTTATTGGTGGCAATACTGAGCGGCGTCACATCCACTCCACGGCCTTTCAGTGCCATCGCCACCGAGGTAATCAGACAGCCCACTTGCATCACATTTTCTCTGGAGCTACCGATCAATGCTCCAGCCCAGCGCGAGTCACGTTGTGAAAAATAAGTGCCATCATATCCTTTGCCCAATCCGTCTGGTGAAATCACGCCGCCGCCGCTCACACTGACGAACTTCTTGAAAGAGTCCATCTGTGCTTTTGCTTCATTTAAGAGCTGCTGGTACTTGGCTTCATCATTGTTGGTGGCTTTTAGTAATGCTTGCTGCTCAGCTTTCTGATTATTCAATGTATTTTGCTCCTTCTGCAACGACACGCGCTTTTGTTCCACTTCCGCCTGCTTCTTTTCCTTGAGTTCTTTTTGTTGGTCATAGAGGAGCCGCTGGAGTTCTGCTTTTTGCATGCCAGATGCTGTCTGGTGGCTCGTGTGATTGAGGTACTCAAGTCTGCTCTGGAACTCATCAAATGAGCCAGATTCTACGAGGAGTGTAAATGGAGAGATACGGCTTTGTTTATACTGCTCACGAACTCGCTCGATCAACATAGTAGACATCCGATCCAGAGAAACATTCAAGCCATTGATCCGTTCACTTAAATCATCAATCTCGTGTTCAAGTTTATTGATCTCAGCCTGGATTTGATTAATCTGCAGAAGTTGAATGGCAATTTTATTATTGAGCAGACCAATGGTGTTGGTTAACGTCACTTTCTGTGACTGAACCTCTGAAACCTTTTTTTCTAGGCAGCTCTTTTTTTGTGAAATACACTGCTGATAGTCTAGTTGTTGATCTTTTTTGTCTTCACACCTGATCTCTTCACAGTTCTCCGCAAAGACAGGACTTAGTACTGCTTGATGAAAGGCCAGAGTAAACACTGAAAAAATTACTATGAAACGTGTGAGCCGGGCAGAAAATAGTGTTCGTAACATCACGACAAGTAGTACCTAGAGTTAATTCTTAATCAAACGGCTTGCTGCCACAAGTCCAGCAAATCCTCCCAATACCAGACTGGCGACCAAACCAATACCAATTTGTATCAAATAAAAGTTGAGTGGAATAGGGAAGATCGGCACTTCACCGAGGAAACTTTGTGCCCAAGGCATGATGTAGAGTAAGCCTGCAAAACTTACACCCCAACCCAAAACCGCGCCCGTTGCACCATAGATCATCCCTTCATACATAAATGGTCGTTTTACATACCATTTACTTGCGCCAAGTAATCGCATAATCCCGATATTGCGCTTCTGCATACTGACACGCATCCCGATAATCACCATGATGACCAGGAAGGCGAGATTGACGAACACAATACCTGCGGTGGCACCGATCAAGCGAGTCGTGTCTGACCAAGAGCGCAGCGTATCGATCACACTTTCTTGATACTGGACGTTTTCAATGCCAGGGAGGGCATCTAAATCCTTTTTAACTTGCGCCAAATTTTCAAGCGTATCTGAAGAAACCTCGATACTGGCTGGCAAAATATCTGCAGTGACGAGTTCCAGCAAGAGCGGAGATTCTTTGAACTGCTGACTATATAGCTCAAGTGCTTGTTCTTTGGTGGTTATATTAACCTGGGAAACATATGGTTTTGCAGTCATAGTTTTTTGTGCTGCATCCACTTGTTCTGTAGTGGCATCAATATTAAAGAAAGCAATGATCTGGGGTTTTGATTCATAAAACTTCAAAACTTCGTGTGCCCCCGTGAAGAAAAATGACAGGGTAAAGAGCACCGCAAAGGTAACCATCATAGTTAGAACTGCCACCAATGCTTGGTAGGGTGAACGGCGGATACTGGCGAGTGAGGCGTAGAGCGAGTTCATATTACTTTTTCTGGTCTCCTGATTTTTCTACCGCTGGTTTATTGCGAGTGGGTTCGTCTGCTTGTCTTGATTTTTCAGTGTGTTTTGTGTGAGCAGCTGTGTCTTTTTTCGATTTGGAGTGATCGGTGCTCTCACGCGTTTCAGTATCATCTGTGTCTTCACTATTTTGTGCAGTCTGGGTTGTGGTGGTTCGGGCAGTGTGTTGTGCTGAGTGTTGTTTTGTATGATCTGGTGCGGCTTGTTGTTTGGCAGTTTTTAGTGCTACCTGCTGTTTCGTAGTTCCTTCTGTACTGTCAGTAATATCGCCTGCATCATCCAGTGCTTCTTCAGTGATTGTGACTAAATCATCGTCTGGTGCAGAGTCTGCTGCATCTTGATTTAGATCAGTATTGTCAGAATTGTTTGATCTGTCAGTTGATTTTAAGTTTTTCGTAGAATCTGAAGTGGCTTTTTTCCCAACGCCCAGTATTTTTTCCCACCAGGGCAGATTTTCGCTGGAAGATTCACGAGCGGGAGATTCATCTGGTAAAGCATCAAATGGGCTGTCCTCACGCTGGTGAGAGTACGCAGTAGGTACTGTGCCAGCAGCTTGAGGATTAGTTTGTTCCTCTGCTGATTCAGAGGCTCGAGAAGTTTTTGCTGCAGAACGTGTCTTAGTGGCTGCGTCTGCTGGAGTCTCTGGAATAAGATCTTCTGCAATGTGCTGTTCAGTCTGAGAATGTTTGCGTTTTTCTGTCTTGTGTGCAGAGTCGTGAGAATCAGAAGTGTGCGCAGTGGTTGAAGCAGATTTGTGCGTATCATCCACTAGTTTGCCTTTTTCTAGTGCAATTTTTCGTGTATCTGGATAGGTGGCGATAATATTCTTATCATGGGTAGCGATGATAACCGTGGTGCCGAGCTCGTTGATTTTCTTGAGTAAGCGCGCCACATGTTGGGCGGTCTCAGGATCTAGGTTGCCTGTGGGCTCGTCTGCAATGACGATTTCAGGACCGATGGCTAAGGCGCGCGCAATTCCCACCCGTTGTGCTTCACCGCCAGAGAGCTGGCTTGGGAAGTGGAGAGCTTTTTCTGGAAGTTTAATCAAATTCAATAAATCAGTCACGCGTCGTTCCACTTCATCTTGGGCTTTACCTGTTACCCAAAGTGGCAGTGCAATATTTTCCCAAATATTCATTTCTGGAATCAGTTTGTAATCTTGAAATACCACACCAATTTTGCGGCGGTGGAGGTGTACTTGTCCGCTGTGTAGATCACTCAATGGTGTGTCATGGAAAAAAATCTCACCACTGCTGAACGGATACTCTTTGAGGAGTAATCGCATTAAAGTAGTTTTGCCACTTCCAGATGGGCCAGTCACAAAAATAAACTCGCCTGGTTCTACTGAGAAATTAATCTCGTAGACTCCGTAGGAGTCTGAATCAAACTGTTTGGTGACGTTTTCAAAGCGTAGAATGGGCATAGAAAATACACCTTAAAAAGTGCAAAGTAGACTCAAGTTTAGAGGAAAACAGGGGGAAAGTATAGTAGAAAAACTACTATTCTTCAGAAGGGCGTTCACCCTTCACTTTGACGACTTGGACACGACCGACGTCCATCAGCCAGCCAGCTTTTTGACCTGAAAATGTCTCACCCCAGACTTCAACTTCCATACCTTCGAATTTATCGAGGTCAGTTACAGAAGAAGTCATGTATACGGTTTGAGAATCACCACCTGGGCGGATCAATTTGTGTGAACCTTCACCATCAAGACCACCCACTTCGAGATAGCCTTTTACGGAATCCTTAAAGGTAGAACTATCTTGACTGCCAAAGACATCACCTTCTTTAACAGTGCCAGATGGTACTTGTTCTAAATCACCTGCAATATTGCCAACTCGACTGCCTTCAGATCCAGCAAACAGTTTGTGAGTTCCATAGCCTGTACCCACACCAGCTGAAATTGCAACTAAACAAATGACGACTGCGACAATGAGTGAGTTTTTGTTCATAGGAGTTTGTGTACGGGTTGGCGTTTGTGCGTACGAACCCTGATTATTAGCCACCAATCGTTCATCGTCAACTACCGGTTCGGTCACTTTTGTATCTTCTGTGCCTGGTTCTGAAAAATCAAGTTTATGTAACATACGTTGTACCAATTTATTTTATTTATACAGTATACCAAATTATCAGTACCAATTCTATTCAGCAATTTAAGCAAGTACTGTATGCGGCAAGAGCTGCCTGGCCAGTATTATAAATAGACTTCTGCCTCGATAAATTGATCTAAGTCACCGTCCAGAACCCCTGTGGTATCGGTGGTTTCTACTTCAGTCCGAGTATCTTTGACCAGTTGGTAGGGGTGGAGGACGTAGTTGCGAATCTGGCTACCCCAGCTGGCATTCTGGTGGGTGCCTTTTTCTGTACGCAGCACCGCAGCCTGGCGTTCTTCTTCAGCTTGCGCCAGAAGTGCCCGCAGTTTTTGTAGTGCCCGTTCTTTATTCTGCACTTGTGAGCGTTCTTCTCTTGATTTGACAGTAATCCCCGAAGGAATATGGGTCAACTCGACCGCGGTATTAACTTTATTGACGTTCTGACCTCCTGCGCCTCCAGCTCTTGAGAAACTCCACGAGAGATCTTGTTCTTTAATTTCAATTGTAGTATTGTCATCCACCAGTGGTAACACCTCCACCAGGGCAAAAGAAGTCTGGCGCAGACTGTCCGCATTAAACGGACTTAACCGCACCAAACGGTGCGTACCGCGTTCTTTTTTAAGATAACCGTACGCGTAGGGAGCTTCCACTTGGTACTCCACTGCTTTAATCCCAGCTTCTTCACCTCGAGATTCAGAAATAATCGTACATTTCCAGCCTTTTCGCTCAAAATAACGGACATACATCCGTCGCAACATATCCGCCCAATCCATAGCTTCAGTCCCGCCTTGACCAGAATGTACTGAAAATAGTGCCCCAGACTTATCAAATGGGCCACTCAAAAACTGCTTCAGCTCCATTTGTGAAACTTGGGCAGCAAGTTTTTTCTCAAGTTGCGCTTGTTCGTGACTTAGTTCGGCGGCGGTGGTTTCGTCAGTTTGGGAGCGCAGTTCAAGGATACTTTGCACGTCTGCTACCAGTTGCTCAAGTGTTTTTACTTCATGAACTTGTGTTTCCAGTTCAGCTATGCTTTGCATGGTTTGCTTGGCACTAGCGCGTTGCCAAAAATCAGCAGCAAAGGTTTCTTGTTCAAGTGTGTCATGCTGAGCTTGGATTGCGCGTACATCAAAGCTTCCCAGAAGCTGTCGTGCTTTCTCAAGAAGACTGGTGGTATCTACTGGTGTTGTCGTCATGGGCATAATTGTAGCATGCAGTGATTACTGCCAGGTGATCAGCCGATCATTTTCTAAGACAAAGGTGTCTTTGTAGTTGGGAAACTGGAGTGTGTACGGTGTGGGTGCTAGTCCTGACTGTTTTTGAATAAAGAGAGGAGCATACTCTAGTTTTGTGCCTGGCTGGGTGGGTGTTATACGCAGCTGCACCGTTACTGTCTGAGCAGGCAAGACGATCACCAAAAAGCCGTACTGAGTAACCGTTTGATCATCGGTTGTAATTGGTTCAGTATCAACTGTATTTACCGCTTTGCCATCAATCAGTATTTGCTCCAGTTTGAAGGTGGGGCTGAGGAGGAGGCGTTGGTAGTTGGCATATCCGTTGGTGGCGATTTGTTTAACAGGATTTGTAGTACTTCCCACAATTGGGGTGAGCAAGGTTTTTTCATCTCTGGGGGATTGGTTTTGAAACTCAATCGTAACCGTAGCTCCAGCACTGTCTTCAGTCATCGTCACTGAGCGGTGGATAAAGCGGTTGGCCTTATTGATGCCCACATTGGACTCTACAAGAGAGAACAGTGTATATGGTAAGTTGCAGAACGTCCCGCATTTTTCAGAAAACTGCTTTTTTTGCAACGCATTCATGCCTAGTTCCCCTGTGACGCCATAGCGACTAAAAAGTGTTTGTAAATCTGGATTGAGCGCAAACACTTGAATCTCTTTTCGCCGAGCGTGCCCAACAATTTCACTAAAGACTGCTACTTGCTGAGACGCAGAAAGATCTCCAAGTTTCTGGCGCAGCACGGTCATCACTTGAGATAAAATATGCTTTTTTTGAATACTGCCGGGGAAAAATTGATCACGTTCATCTCTGAGCACTGCATGCAAATTGTCTGCGGTAATTTGCACTGGATAATCTGGCACAGTCAGCGGTCCAGTGATACGGACAATCGCTTCTGCCACCGAGAGATTAACTGCAATAAGACCTTTGATATCTTGTTTATTGCCAAATGCAAAAAACGGCAGCATTGTTTGCGCTGTCTGGGGGAAATGCGGGTACCAGTTGGCATCAGGTAAACGCAAGCCACGGCTACTACTGGTGTATTCCTTAACACCTGCGGGTGGGTTGAGGTAGCCACTAAACTGTCCGTCGGCATCATAAATATCTTCCACGACGATTTCTTGCAGTTTACCGTCCTGAAGGGTAACGAGCGCATACGAACCTGCGAAGCCACCAGTGGCACGAAGCTCGTCACTATTTTGAAAAATAACTACCCAGGTTTGTTTACCTGTTAAGAGGGTTGCGGCAAGTGGATCAAGCTGTGTCAGGACTTCTGTGGCTTGTGTTAAAAGTGCTCGCTTATCTGGCTGAATGAATCTCTGTGCTAGATACGAGCGGTCAATACTTTCAGAAAGTTTCTGCGTTGTACTAGAAAGTGCAGACAGAACAGGGATGGCGGGGGTGAGAGAACTAGCCTGGTCTGGGTGATTGAGCCCTTGGCTAATTGTGCTCGTGATGGTTTGAAGATCTCCCAATTGTTTTCCGAGAGTTAACCCATCGTTCCAGACCTCAATATCTGGTACTGAGTGAAACGTGATCGTGGAAAGAAATGCTACCACAGGTTTGGCATTTCCTGCATGTCTTTGTGCCTGGGAAAGCTCAAATTTCTTCAAGCTTGAAACATACAGTAGTGACTCAACAACAGTAAAAAGGAATATTCCCAGAAAAATGCAGCAGCTGCCAATCTGAATACAAAGTCTGGCAAATCGCTGAGATCTACTTTCAGGAAAGTACTTTTGAAAGCGTCGTGGCACATACCCCCTGAAACGCTGCGGAACGAGCGTGTCTAAAAGCTGGGGAACGAATGACGGATCTGAAGCAAACACCATACAGTGTAGTATAGCTGGATTTGCAGCAATTTTATCAGCTGGTTATTTGTAACTTACTGAGATGATCTTATCGCCTTGAGTGATCGAGAGTACAACATCCATGCCTGCGGTAACTTTACCGAAGACTGCATGCTTGCCATCCAACCAAGGAGTAGCTTCATGAGTGATGAAAAATTGACTTCCACCAGTATTTGGACCTGCGTTGGCCATAGAAACTACGCCGGGACCGTCATGTTTTAAGGTAGGATCAAACTCATCCTTAATGACGTAACCTGGACCACCAGTACCCCATTGTGCTTCCATGCCAGCTTCTTTGGTCAATGGATCTCCCACCTGAGCCATGAAATCTGGGATCACCCGATGAAAGACAATGCCGTTATAAAAACCAGATTTTGCTAAGTTCAAGAAGTTTTGGGCGGTCAATGGCACTTTATCGGTGTAAATTTCAAAAGTTATATCTCCCTTGGTTGTAGTAAGGGTGACTGATTTGGCTTCAATTTTTTCAAAGTCTGCCAATGTTTTTTCAGTGCGTTGCATGGTGCCTTTCTGAGTCTGTAATTGTGTTGTATTAGTTTTTTCTGTTTGATCGCCTAAGACGGTGCCAGTTTCATTTTGTGAATAGTTTTGAGCAATTTTTGTATTGGAAAGCTTGAGTTCCTGACTTTGTGAAGGACTGGGGTCTGTACAACCACTCAAGAGAAAAATACTCAAGATACCACATACAAAAAAGACTTTTTTAGGTACAATCATACTGACTGAGTATACGAATTGAAGGGTATACTCGCAATAGTGAAATAGGCATTTGAAGTAGGTAGTATGGCACAACACACACAACCAGTTGTTTATATTCTACATGGCTGGGCGGTAGATCCTCAAAATGAACAAAAATGGCAAGCAGTCCGAGACATTTTGCATACCAATGGCATCCGTACGGTCTTTGTGGGGCTTCCTGGCTTAACGATCCCATTACCAGAGGAAAAACCCTGGACGCTCGATGACTATGAGGCTTGGCTTGCAGAGTATCTTCCCGGAGAGCCAGTGATACTTCTAGGGCATTCTTTTGGTGGACAGCTTGCTGTGCGATTTACTGCTCGTCATCCTGAGCGGGTTTCTCAACTGATATTGATTGCAAGTAGTGGTATTCGAGATTTGTCTTTTGCAGCGCAGACCAAACGAAGGTTGTTTTGGCTGGCAGCAAAGGTGGGTAAGGTAGTTTCGTTTGTGCCAGGAGCACGAGCACTTCTCTATAAATTGGCTAGAGAAAAAGATTACTACACCGCACCTCCAGTGATGCGCCAAACCATGTCCAATGTAATTTCAGAGGAGATCCTGACGGATATCTATAGTATAGAGGTACATACGTTGCTCATTTGGGGATCCCACGATACAATCACACCAGTAAAAAATGTGCAGTATTTCAAGAAAATACCGCATATTGAAACGCGAATTATTTCTGCTGCCCGACACTCTCCTCAGTTTACGCATCCAGAAACTGTGGGGCAGTTTATTACTACCTTTTTGGATTCGCAGTAGAAGGGCAGTTTCATGAGTGTTGCCGATATACTCCTAGTAGCTATTTTAATCAGTGGCCTTAGTATCAAGACAGTGCGCTGGCTGGCGATTGTGCAGCAAAAAGAGTATCGCTTTGATAGAATTTGGCTGTTTCTACAGACAAAAGAAGGGATTACTGAACTCTTTCGGGTTGTGGGCTGGCGTGATTTTTCACGCACAGGTCTTAAACGCCCTAAGCTAACGCTTCGAAGCATCGGCACTGCGCTGCTGACTGTGGCAGTCACCGCAGGGTTGGGATATCTGGCGCTAATCTGGTTTGGATACGAGAGATCAATGTGGGATTTTTTATTACTGTTTGCTGCTTTCTGGGTAATTATGCCTGTCATCGCAATTTTTTGTGCGGTCGTCCCGGGCATGATGGTACGCATCTATAGTCTGTGGTTATTGCTGCAAGCAGCAGAAAAAATTGAACAGGCACATCCACAGGTGATCGGCATTACGGGTAGTTATGGAAAAACAGGCACTAAAATGTTGCTTGCGCATGTGTTGTCTCAGAAGTACTCGGTCTTTATGCCACCACGTTCGCACAATACGATTCTCTCGATTTCGCAAAGTATCCTGAACGGTTATCACAATCAGGAAGTTGCGATTATTGAGTACGCTGCATATAAAAAAGGAGAGATCGGGTTATTGGCCAGTCAACTGCATCCAACGATGGCCATCCTAACGGGATTAACCGAGCAACACTTGGGGCTATTTGGCTCATTAGCCCAGATTATTACTGCAAAGGCTGAACTGGTTAAAGCACTGCCTCCTGGCTCTCGTGTTTACTGCGCCAATGAAGCCGCCGCGCACATTGCTGCAGCCGTAGATACACAACAACTCAACGTGACTCAAGTCTGGCGAAAATCTCCTGTACAAGGAAAACTGAGTGCTGGCAAACTAGTTGTGCAGATTGGTGCGAAAAAAATAACGACAGAAGTGGTGGGGATGCAGTATCTGGATACCATCCGCACGGTGTATCAGGTGGCTCTCGATATGGGAATGACTGAGAGTGAAATTGTCACTGCCCTTGAATCATTTGTTCCGCCCAGTGGTTTTACAAAATTGTTGAGTACGCTATCTCAAGTACAGATTTTAGATGACGGGGGCACTTCCAACCCAGCTGGTTTTGAAGCTGCACTTGATCTGGCTGCAGAGTTGCCAGGTTCGCACAAGGTGCTGTGTACGAGTGGCATTGTAGACCTGGGAGAGCGATCTTCACTGATCCATCGCCAACTTGCACTCCAGGCTAAAGCAACTGTTCAGGAAGTCTGGTATGTCGGGCAAGCAGGTAAGCCAGAGTTTGCCGAAGTTTTTGGCACACAGATGTTGACAGAACAAGCTGAAATAATGCAGAGATTTGAGCAATTACAGTCGCATACGCTATTGGTGATTGAAGGAAGAATGCCAGCCTGGTTTACTAAGATGGTATGAAGTATATCTTTAACAGCCTAGGTTCCAACTACTCACTTTCGTTTGTGCTCCATGCATTGCTGTATTTTTTTATTACGCCACCTAAAGAAGCTACTTTGCAGGAATTGGATCAGCACATTCAAAAGCTCTATCCAGATTTTGAACTAGGTCCGTACTATTTTTATAAGGGCAGAGATGCTTTGGAGTTTGTACTCACTGCATACAATCTAGCGGCAGATGAACCAGTTTTAACACAAGCATTTACTTGTCATGCGTTGGAAGCTGCCATCAGAAGAGCAGGAGGTGTCCCTGCGTATGTTGATATTGAGCCAAGATGTATGAATCCGACGCTCAAGACGCTTGAAAAAGCATATGCACTCAACAACACTGCGCGAGTCGTTATCATCCAGCATACGTTGGGGGTGCCCGCAGAGATAAAAAAAATTCGCAAGTGGTGTACAGATCATAAGGTACTACTAATTGAAGATTTGGCACAAGCAGTGGGTGGTGTAACTGCTGATGGTGAGTTATTGGGGACAAATGCTGATGCCATTATCTTTTCGTTCGGAAGAGATAAAATTATTGATGCATACAGTGGAGGGGCGTGTTTGTTTCGCAAAAAACCGCCTGGTTTTTCCAATGAAAACTATCATACGGTTACGAGCACTACCTTTAAGCGTGACCACCTGTATCCACTCTTAACGTACCTGATTCGTGCAAGTTATCCAATTGGTGTGGGTAAAGTGCTGGCCTATTTAGCAAAGGTTTTTCATATTATCCAGTCGCCGATCAAAGCTCGGTTCGAGTACACTACTGCTCTGCCAAGTTCACTGGCTGCATTGGCTGCTCGCCAGTTTACACAGTTGGACACTCAGCTACTGCACCGTAAAACTATTGCTCAAGTGTATTTTGAAAAACTCTCGCAGTACTGTCCAGTGAAGTGGGAGCAGCTAGAGCTCGGGTCAAACCTACGCTTTCCCATCTGTGTAGAAAATCCTGATCAGTTACTGAAGTTTTTGGTGAAAAAAAATATATATATTGGTGACCGATGGTACCGACAGCCAGTGGATAGTGGATCATTACAGTACTTTTCTAAGTATCGTGCTGGTTCGTGTCCAGGGGCAGAGAAGCTGGCGGCAGAGATAGTAAATTTGCCTACCCATCAAAATATAACTGAAGCAGATGCAGCCAGGATTTCAGCAGCAGTTATAGAATATTTGGAGTAACTATGCAGATGCAAGAAATTACCGACAAGCAAACCTGGGAGCGCGCTGTACAAGCATATCCTGAAGCAAATTTTTTACAATCTTGGCAGTGGGGAGTGTTTCATGAACAGCTCGGCAAGCGTGTACTACGGCTGCAAGTGCAATCTGGTCAGGCTGTGGGGTTGGCTGAGATAGTAATTGAGCATGCGCGGCGTGGCACCTATGCGGCTATCTCTGGTGGCCCTTTGGTGAACTGGCATGACACAGCATTTGTCAAAGAATTTTTTGCAGCACTTACACAAGTAGCTCGAGAACAGCACTGTGTGTTTTTGCGCTTCCGTCCTCAGGAACTAGAATCACGGATTACACCAAGTTTACTCCAAGAGCTTGGAGCACGCCTGGCGCCAATGCATTTAACTGCAGATTTGACGTTGCAGCTGGATTTGACTCAGTCAGATGAAGCGTTGTTGTCACAGATGCGCAAAAATACACGCTACGAGATAAAGAAAAGCCAAAAGCTAGGGATTACAACACGAGTTTCTAGTGATCTCAACGAGCTACACGCATTTTATACTGAGCAGCTTGCGGTGGCACAGCGCCACAACTTTGTCCCGTTTTCTGAAGAATTTTTGCAAAAACAATTTGCCGCATTTGCCGCAGATAATCGAGTCACTCTTATTCATTCATATCTCAATGATACGCTCTTGGCCACGGCGTTTGTGATTTTCTATAATGGGGAAGCAGTCTACCATTATGGGGTTTCCACAGAAGCTAATGCAAAAATGCCTGGTGCGTATGCCACACAGTGGCGAGCGATTCAAGAAGCGCGAGCCAGAGGGTGTGTTCGGTATAACTTTTGGGGTGTGGCCCCAGAAAATGCCCATACCCACAGATTTGCAGGAGTTTCACTATTTAAACGTGGATTTGGGGGTAGTGAAGTGGCATATCTCCCAGCCCATGATATCGTTCTGAGTCCACAGTATTGGTTAGTGTGGTTTTTTGAGTTGTTACGCAAAAAGATGCGCAGGCTGTAAACTTCTTGAGAAGTTGTTGAAACTACATTTTTTTAACTATATGCATTTGCATGAAACACGCTCGTATTTTTAATGCTTGAGGTTACTATATGAGCTAGTTCTCTGAGAACTAAATCCTGTTTTTGCGCTCCAAAGAGTAATTTGGCAAGTAGCGTAAGAAAATGGCTGGAGGATCTTCTAAGAAAAATTGTTGGAACTCTTGGTAAATTTCGGTGCGTTCTTGAAGATCATAGGTTTGACGACCCTTTTCCAGTAAGTTGTCGATACGCGTGTTTTTATATCCAGTGAAGTTGGTGCTCTCATTGGAGTGCCAGAGTGCATATTGATCTGGGTCGCTTGGGATTTGTTGACCCACGAGTAATGTTTCAAAGTTGCTAGTATCTGGGAAGTTATTAATTCTAATAGCCACGGTTATTTTCGTATTCTCACAGACAGATTTATCTTTAATAGCGCCACTTTTTTTACAATCTTCAGATACTTTTTGACCAAATGCTTCCCAAGTGCTTTTAATTTCTTCTGCTTCTTTGGCAAACAAGGTACTGGTCATAATTTCAATTTTCAATGGTTCTGCGGGAGGTTCGCTCAGCAAACGCTCCGAACCACGTTCCCAGTCTTTGTCATAGGTTTTTCCACCCGGCAGATACGCCCAAGAAAGCGGACTAATCGGTCCCAAAGCGCGTTCTTCGCCTTGTTTTTTTTCTAGCGCATATGACAGAGCCTGACGGACACCTTTGCTAAATTTAGGGTTACGTGTGTTAAAAAAGAGCGCGAGGTATTGATTTAAATTAAGTTTTTTTTCTACTGTAACGTTGGGCCAGTTGTAGACTTGGTACTCACGGGATAAATTGGGTAAACTATCAATTTCACCGCGCTTAAATGCAATAATTGCGTCATCTTCTGTCTGGTAAAAACGATAAATATACCGTTCACCTTCACCATCCACTACCAGCTCCTTTAAACGGTTCCCACTGCGGATATAGTTAGTGATTTTATACGGTCCGATCCCTAAAATTGTTGGGCGAGTGATGAAGAGGGGGCCTTTGAGTGTGCCTTGCTTAAAGAGTGGCTGTGAAACTGAAGTGGGAAAAGGTGCAAACGGAGAAGGTAGCTTAAAAACGATATCATTTGGTGTAATAATTGCTTCTACATCAGGAAATTGGTACTGAATATCCTGAGGAGTGACTGTCGTTCCGTCTTGCCAGAGAATATTTTTTTTCAGTAAAAATCGGTATGTTGTGCCATCTTGTTCTACGGTCCAGCGCTCTGCCAGGGCGGGCAGTACATCTCCATCTACAGTGGTAACGGTCAAACCAATGCTCAATTGATTTTTAATTGGGTCGGGTAGATTGGTCAATGTGGCATCTCCTACATACCCTATATAGTGCCGCTCACTAACTGCAAATCTGTCTAGCGCAGGTGGTAACAAAAACCAAAATAAGATAATACCCACAATCAGCGATGTGACAATAATAAAGCCATGCTTCTTAAAAAACGCTGTGAAGTACCAATAAAACTTCCTCATGATCAGTCTTATGATATCACTAGGAGGATGATTGAGTTAATGGCAAATAATGCTAAACCGATGATACTACCGATAAATACAACTTTTTCAATGCCACGTCGTGTATGGTAGGTCTCACCGCCACCACCCCAAGCTGCTCCCAGTCCAGCGCCTTGAGCTTGCAGTAAGATGCAAACAACTAAGAAAACTGAAAGGATAATTTGGATAATCAACAGTGTCGTAAACATACTACTCCCTTAGTTAGCTACTTCTTGGTTTCTCGTTTCACGAATAACGGTGACTGTCACAGTACCTGGATAAGTCATGGTATTCTTGATCTCATCACGAATTTTAAGACTTAAGACGTGTACATCATCATCTTTAGATTGCTGAGGCTTAAGTAAGACACGGACTTCACGACCAGCTTGGATTGCATACGCGTGATCCACTTCTTGGTATTTGGTTGCAATCTCTTCAAGTTGTTGCAAACGTTTCACATACTCATCGTAGTTTTCATAGCGAGCACCAGGGCGAGCACCTGAAATTGCGTCAGCGATGTAGACAACCATCTGCTCTGGACCTGAGAATGCTTCATCTTCATGGTGCTGTGCAATACAGTCTACAACTGCTTGTGGCATATTGAAGCGTTTGGCAATCTTAATACCCAGTTCCACGTGACTACCTTCTGCTTCCTCGGAAACTTTTCCAATATCATGGAGTAAACAGCCAAGCTTAACGGTGTTCACGTCAATCTTAAGTTCACTGGCCAGCTTCATACCAATTCGAGTTTCCTCTAAAGTGTGAGCAATTAAGTTTTGTCCATACGAGAAGCGATACTTAAATTTGCCGATCATCTTCATCAGATCAACTGGTAAGTTATAGATGCCAACTTCATGACAGAGCGCTTTCCCAGCCTCAAATGTGATCTTATCAATTTCTGTTTTCACCCGTGCCACGACTTCTTCAATGCGTGAAGGTTGGATACGGCCGTCTTTTACTAAACGCTCCAAAGAAATTCGAGCGATCTCACGGCGCACTGGATCAAAACAGGAAAGACGTACCTCAGTAGGGGACATATCAAGATCAACGTCCACCCCAGTAGCACGTTCAAATGCATTGATGTTACGGCCAGATTTACCAATGATTTTACCCTTGGCATCTTCTGATGGCAGACTGACCACTGAAACAGTGTACTCTGGCACATAATCAGTTGCGCCATGTTTCATAGAATCAATTAAGATATCTTTGACTTTCTCTTCAGCTTCAGCCACTGCCTCTTCTTCTTTTTGTTTGACGAGACGAGCTTTTTCACGAGTGAGCGTCTTATCTAATTGATCCATCAATTGCTGTCGAGCTTCATCACGAGTTAAGCCAGAAACATCCTCAAGTTTTTTGAGTAAATCATCTTTTTGCTTGCTCAGCATTTTCTTGAGATCTTCAATGCGGTTTCTTTCTTGATCAAGATTGGCTTCTTTTTGATCCATTTGGCTCAAGCGTTCATCTAACTTATCGAGTTTGAACTCGAGTTTGCGTTGTTGTTCATCCAGCTGACGAGAAAGCTCACGAGTTTCTTGTTCTGCTTTACTACGAATGGCCAGTGCTTCTGCCTTGGCTTCCACGACGATCTCACGAGCTTTGGCTCGAGATTCGCGAACTACATCTTGTTCATCAATCATGGCTGCAGGAATTTGGGCTGGGGTAGTTACCGCGCTAGACTCTAGTGCAGAAGGCACAACATCTTGTTTGCCGCGCTTATCAGCTTGAAGTTGTTTAACAACTTGAGGAGCAGGTTTTGCCTGCTGTGGCTTTGGTGCGGGCGTTTTCAGTGGCTGAACGGGTACATGGGGACGGTTTGCAACCTTCCCATTTCCTGGTACTTGTGCCCCGAATAGGGTCGAAAGATTACTAAAAAATGACATATCACTCCTTATTTGAGATCTCACTCAGATTCAGATTAGGAGAAGCCTACAGAAAAAAACTATAACAAACTACTGGGAAAGCCAGTTTAGACGGAGTACAGACCTGAACCAATTCGGTTAGGATTTAGTGTTAATAAATGTACGATTCCAGTCATATCTAAGTTGTTAGTAATAATACTTTCTATAATTCTGTAGGTTCTCTCAGTATTTTGAGATCACTGTACCAATTGTACTCTCTCAGCCACTCTACGTCAATGTTAAGCGCGTTTTGCTTGAATCTTCTCCCAGATCTCAGCCTGCAACTTTTTGATCAAATCTGGGTGTTCTGCGAGGTACTGTTTGGTAGCTTCACGGCCTTGTGCGAGTACTTCACCTTTATATTTGAAGAAACTGCCGCTCTTTTCAATAACATCTTCCTGAGCACCTATATCGACGATATCACCGGTCAAGGAAATGCCGTTTTCGTCCATATCAAACTCAGCTACTTGGAATGGAGGCGCGACTTTATTTTTCTTAACGCGGACACGGTGGCGACTGCCAATGACATTTTCACCTTCTTGAATATTGGCCACCTTACGAATATCTAGGCGCAGAGAAGCGTAGAACTTGAGTGCGTTTCCACCAGTAGTTGTTTCTGGACTGCCAAACATCACCCCAATCTTCATACGAATTTGGTTGGTGAAGATGACGAGTGTTTTTGTTTTGTTGATTGCAGCAGTAAGTTTTCGCATGGCTTGAGACATCAAACGAGCTTGGACACCCATTTGCGCATCTCCCATTTCGCCTTCAATTTCTGACTTTGGCACCAAGGCAGCGACAGAGTCAATGACGATGATATCTACACCGCCTGAACGGATCAGTGTTTCAGCAATTTCTAATGCCTGCTCACCGTAGTCTGGTTGAGAGATGATCAAATCATCTAAATTAACGCCAATTTTCTTGGCGCGAACTGGATCAAGTGCATGTTCAACGTCGATGAATGCAGCAATACCGCCTTCTTTTTGGACGTTGGAAATAGCGTGCAAACAGAGTGTGGTTTTACCTGATGCTTCAGGTCCATAAATTTCCACAATACGACCTTTTGGAAAACCACCCACGCCCAGTGCCATATCCACCGCCAATGAGCCAGAAGGAACGACCGGAATAGTGGCCATGTTTTTGACAGAATCACTCATGGTCATGATTGACCCTTTACCGTGATCTTTTTCAATCTGCTGCATTGCAATCTGAAGTGCCTGCATACGTGCACTTTTTGTGTCACCTTGTGTGTTCACTACCGGAGCTTTTGCATCTGCTTTAGCCATAAATCCTTTCGTACTTGCGGGAATGTTACTGTCAGATTATTACTACTGTTCCGCGAGAGGTATCATGTCACCCGATCCTTACATAATCTGTAGGAAAATTTATAGTACAAATGAATACCGAAGGCAATACGCAAAAAATATTGATGAATGGTGGATATTATCTTTGTTATTTGCAGTGTACAAGCCAAGTAGAAAACTTGATATGACAGCTTTTACTCACAGGAAAATAGGGTACAATAGCTGCTGGTATCATACGAGAAAAACAGTTGAAATCATACGCAGCAGGCGTAGCTTTAAAGAAATTGTTACAATACGCAATGTAAATACTACGGGGAGTAGTTCAGATGGCTAGAATGCCCGCATGGGGTGCGGGTGGTCGCAGGTTCGAGTCCTGTCTCCCCGACAATCGAAAGCAAAACATATAACTGCATTAAATAAATTTTACCAGGCATTATCATAACGAGTGGAGCTGATCCCAAACACCCCCCATATGATATACTTGAACTCATGACCAATATCATCACTAAAGCTCAAAAAAAGATAAACGCAATTTGCCAAGACTCCGGTATCACCTATCTTGCTTTATTTGGCTCTCAGGCTCGTGGGAATGCAAGTAGCTCCAGTGACGTTGACTTATTAGTTGAGTTTAAAGAAACACCTGGATTAATTACTTTTATACGTACCAAGCAACGGTTTGAAGCAGTATTTAATAAAAAAGTAGACTTAATTACCAAATCTGGACTGTCAAAGTACGTACAACCTTATATTCAAAAAGACTTACAACAGTTATATGGATAAAACTCCCAGTATATTCTTGCTACATATCAAAGATTCAATCGAGCGTATTGAACAGTATGTATCGGGGTATTCTTTTGAGCAGTTTGTAGCGGATCAAAAAACACAGGATGCGGTTATTCGGCAGCTAGAAGTGATTGGTGAGGCAACTACAAATTTGGAAGAAGAATTTAAAAAAGAGAACACCAGCATTCCCTGGCGAGAGATCTCAGACTTTCGTAATGTCTTAGCACATGAATATTGGGATGTAGATTTAGCAATTGTGTGGAAAACAATACATGAAGACCTCATTGTACTCAAAGAATCTTTGTTGACTCTAATCAAGTGATGAGTACATGTTGAGTAGCGCTGCCAGCCAATACACCACCGGTTCGAAACAAAGTGCGTTTGGCCGACCATCGATAATTAAGAATTAAATGCTTAGTTCTTTGGAAGATTATTAAAAATGGTTGTGGTTAAATCAAGCGCGTTACCATATCCGATACTATTTCTTGAGAACCATTCAAGACCAGTACTAACTCTTTGTTCAGGGCTATTTAAACCCTTTAAGTACTGTGCAAAAGTTCCTTGATCTAAATTATAATTAGCATTTTCTGCTGGTTGAGTCTGAAATTCTAATGTTTTAGCAGTATTTAACACAACTGTGACAGTATCTAGTCCCTCTGAAATTGAGTTCCCAGTATTTTTGAACCATTCCTGTGCCATAGGAATAATAAGTATAGGATTATTCAATGATCTTAAATATGCGGCAAAATCACGGTCGCTTAATTGCAGATTTGGTTGTGTTTCTATCATAAATTTAACCTTATTGAGTTAACTAATGAATGATTATATAT
>OMIS01000079.1 GCA_900299155.1 bacterium | reverse complement strand
CTATTTTTCATTGATCTTACAACCATATTAACACACTAGCGTGTGCTAAACGTCACAAGACCCTAGTGTTTTGCTGCCAAGTAGGATTTCATTGCTGATATGAATCAATACGTACTTGAATCTATATTCTTGGTTTTCGCTTTCATAAATGCGTGTATTACTTTATTTTTCCTCTGGAAAGCAAAACAGCAGCGGAGATTGAAAAGGGCTATCGTGGGAGCGGTTGGGGGGATAGGAACGGCAATTGGTATTGGTATAAGTGGGATGGCAGTAGTACTGATTAGTCAGTTTTTCGTGCAGTCAGCTGTAGAGATGGGATTACTGGTAGTCTTTATGGTTGCTAGTTGTGTGGTTCCCGTTACTACTTGGATGGCCCAAAAAGCCTAACGGAGGGCTCTTAATTCTTGCTCTGGAAAAAAATTGATCTAAACTGTATACTACATCTCTTGACTTTCGCTACAAAGGAAATTTATGGCAAAAAAGAAAAAAGGCCCACGCCAATCAGCAGGTTTGAAATGCAAAGCTTGCGGTGCTTTCGGCTATATTACTGAATACAACAAACTTAATGACCAATTAAAGAAACAGCAAGACGGCAAGGGAACTTTCCCTTTGCAAAAGTATTGTTCTGTTTGCCGCGTGCATACTGAGCACAGCATGTCTAAGAAATTGAAGTAATTTCAAAAAATTTCTGAGTTGATACAGTCTATTATTAAAGCTCCTAAAGTTGTAGTCTCTGTGGACTGGATGCTTCTTTGCAGGAGTGTCTAGAGTCCGTCACTGTCACTAGAAGATACAAGTATTGGTTGGATAGGACGAAAGTTCAAGCGAGCTGTTGGCGAGCGTCTCCGAAAAGAAGTAGCCAGTCCACCGATGTAAGCACAGAAAATTGATTATTCCTCAGCGAATTTTTTGTAGGCTTCAATAATTTTCTTGCTGCCATTCAAGAAGAGGCGATCGATCTTGGCAGCGGCCAGCATTGCCGTTTCAATCCAAGACTGCGATTTGCCACGAGCACTCATTAAAAACTCAAGTTGCTCAACGATATTGTCTACATTGGCTTTTCTGCTCATCCCTTTTTGTTCGAATATTTTTCGGATATTTTCTTCCCATTCACCCCATTCTGCCAAAGTTAACACAAAAGAACCCGAAGCGGCAGCATCATAGGCCATGTCTCCAGAAGGCTTGGTGATGAAACCATGTGCCCAGGGAAAGGCATATTTAATCAGCAGCTCATTGGCATCCACAATTTGTGGATGGTATAGCAGGCGCAGTTTAGCGGATTTATCACCAATTGCTTCAAGCGGAACTCTGTATTCAGATGCCAGTTCACGCACCATTTGAGCGATATCCTTGTGCGTTGATGCATAGACTATCAGTTGATACGGAGAAGGGCGGCGGCGCAGTTGTGGAAGTAGCTGCTCGAGGATTTTCTTGATCTCCTGTTTATTGGTGCCCAGTCCACCTGTGGTGATACAGAGTTTTAGCGGGCCAGAACGCCATGCATATTTTTTGTCACGAACTGCCACAACTCGAGGATCAACGGGTGGACCAGTGACGATAATATGATCAGGATTCACATTTTTGTTATGCAGTGCCGCTTTTTCCAAAAACTCAAATTTAGTAGCTTCATCAAAAACACCGAATCGAATATTTCCCTTAGCAGCATTTTCTACATACTCATCTCGGACGTGCGGATCTGTGATCATTTGGAATACTTTTTTTCCTTCTATCGCTAAAATATTGCCCGCAGCTATATGGAAACACAGAATAGGTTGGTGAATTTTTTGCGTGAGATACATAAGTGGAGGCGTGATGCTGCCCAGGATCGGCAGCTTCTTTCTGCCAAATTTGTCGACAAAGTCCTTCAGTGTTTTTAGTAATGGATGGCGAGCAATTTGCTGCCCGATTTTTTCTGTCAATGTTACTGAGAACCAATCTTCGTGAGAAACGTAGTTGGTGGGATCTACGAGCCATGCTTTGGCGGGATCAAGTTTGTCACCCCAAGCCTGCACCGCAATCCCCAGCGCCATGGAGTAGTGAGCACGAGAAAAAACCGTGTCGTGATCGGTGTTGTTGTTGGAAAGATGATGAAACCGTTTTACATCTTCATGAAATGTGGCGGAAACCGTGATAATGGGCACCGCAGTGGACTCGAGAAATTTCTTATCTTCTTCCAATGTTTTAACAAGGGCGGCATCAAAAAGGGCTGGCATACTTCCAGCATACAAGAAAAGAGGAGGGAGAGTAAAGGTGGAGCGGTGGGCGGTAAGTAATTTTAAGATGCAAGGTGTATGCAATACATGCTTGTTAGTATTATGAATAACTGAGTGCTTATGTTACATACAAAGGAAAAAGCAATTGAATTACGAACTGCTGGGGCGTCACTTTCAGAAATTGCTCAGTCATTGAAAATTTCTAAAAGTACTGCCTCACTATGGGTGAGGCGAGTGAAACTTTCGACTAGTGCAGAACAAAAACTTCTTTGCAAACAAAATAGCAGCAGAGTGTTGGGTCGTCGTAAGCTTTTTGCTGTTAGAGAACAAAATTATGCAGTATTACTCAATAAAGTTGCTGGAGAACTTCAAACACTGACTTTTGACAAAACCTTATGCAAAATATTATGCGCATTTCTGTATTGGGGAGAGGGAAGTAAATCGGGTTCATTTGTGTCGTTTATTAATTCTGATCCTGAAATGATAAGGACTTTTTTACAATTATTTAGGAAGAGCTTTGCTGTGGATGAGTCAAAATTCAGAGCACTAGTTCATTTACATAACTACCATGATGAAAAATATATTCAAACTTTCTGGTCAACTGTATCAAAAATTCCATTAAATCAATTCACAAAGTCATTTATAAAGCCAAATTCAAGTAAATATAAGAAAGAAGGCTATAAAGGATGCTTTCGAGTCAGATATTACGATGTGCAAATTGCCAGAGAGCTCAAGGCACTCTATAATACGACAGCTCAAACAATAGGGGTGTAGGTTAATGGTAGACCTGGGCTCTCCAAAAGCTCAAGTGGGGGTTCGATTCCCTCCACCCCTGCAAGTGATTATCACAAAACTATGGCTTAGTCAGTTCATCATCAACTCAGCCCTGTAGGTTAATTGTAATATTTTTAAAATAAATT
>OMIS01000078.1 GCA_900299155.1 bacterium | reverse complement strand
TTCATACCAGATGGATACACCAAAACATTTGCTGAACTTGGAGTGGCAGCTAAAAATGAGTTTTCGCATCGGGCAATTGCTTTTAAGAAAGTGAACGAGTTTTTGCGTGCAACTCCACTTACATAGAGTATGTACGACATATCATGGACTTTTTTTCAAGGTTAAGGATATACGTAGAGAAACTGATCTTAGCTTATAAAAAATAAATATTGTAGAAATGCCCATCCCAAGGTACAGTATATGCCTATGACCGACCACACCTATGTCCCTTCAGATAAAATTCTAGAGAACTACGCAAAAGTTCTTGTTCATTTTGCATTAGGAAAAAAGGAAGGCATAGCAAAAGGTGAAGTCGTAGAATGCTTAGTCCCTGATATTGCAAAACCACTTGCTAAAGGATTGCAAAAAGAAATCCTGCAAGCAGGTGGACACATGCTGTTACGACTTATCCCCACAGGCCTTGATAAAGATTTTTTCACCCTTGCTTCAGAAGAACAGCTTACGTTCTTCCCAGCAGAACATCTGAAATCCCGCGCAGACTTAATCAACCACTCAATAGGAATTATTGCTGATGATGATCCTACAGAATTAAGTGAGGTAGATCCAGCAAAAATCATGCTTGCTAGAGATTCCAAGAAAAAATATCGTGACTGGCTGATTGAGAAGGAAAACCATGGCAAATTTACCTGGACACTCGCTCTCTGGGGCGTACAAGCAAAAGCAGATTTAGTGGGATTATCAATAGAAAAATACTGGGATCAAATTATTCATGCCTGCTTTTTAGATGCAGAAAATCCTATAGAAGAATGGCGTAGAGTCAAAAAATTACAACAAAAAATTAGAAATTCTCTCAATACATTACAGATTGAGTATGTGACCATGCAAGGTGCTGACGCAGATATTACTATCAAACTCGGGCCCGAGCGAGTCTGGAAAGGTGGCGCAGATAGGAACATCCCTAGTTTTGAATTATTTACTTCTCCAGATTGGCGTGGCACCAATGGCTGGATTACATTTAATCAGCCGCTCTACCGCTATGGTAATATTTTAGAGGGTGTTGAGCTCCATTTCGAAAATGGTATTGTCACAAAATATAATGCCAGTAAAGGTAAAAAAGTACTCGAGCAAATGCTGAAGAGCCCTAATGCAAACAAGGTAGGTGAGTTTTCACTGACAGACAACCGCTTGTCACGAATCACCCACCCTATGGCTGAAACGCTCTACGATGAGAATATTGGCGGACCGTTTGGCAACACTCACCTGGCTATTGGTATGGCATATAAGGATTGCTATCGGGGTAATCCAGCACAGGTGAAACCAGAAGAGTGGGAAGCAATGGGCTATAACGATTCTCCAGAGCATACGGATATTGTCTCAACCACTGATCGGACAGTTACGGCACATCTTGTGGATGGAACTGAAAAAGTAATCTACAAGGATGGGCAGTTTACGGTGTAGTAAACTTTATTTAACCGCATAAAAAATTAGATATATTGATATTGGGAATTTGTTTGATTTTCTGTGATCATATACCCACCTGCAGGATTATTTTTTGTAGGTTTAACGGTTAAAACGATATCATACATTTCATCATTACCATGTTCGAATTGTTTGTGTGCTTCATTAAAGTACAAACCTGATAAGTAGTCAGTTAATCGCTCATTTCTTATACTATAACTTCCATTACTCCAAATTTTTAACGCCTCTGCGAGCTCACCTTTCCATGAAAGAAGATGCATGAGATCTTGATCTTTTAATTTTTGTAACCACTTTGTAGCCCATGCATGAAAAATTTCATGCCTAATTGTCGTGCCTACTTGAATTGTTGCCCCATACATATACCCCTCAGGGGCACCATTTTTAGCGACGAACCCCTGAATCTCCTCCAGTGAAAGATATGATCCATCAATACGTGGATGCAAGACTGTAGATCTATCAGCATCCATTTTCATACCGATGTTATTACTAGATGTGATACGTAAGCTACCATCTGCAAGATACGTAAATACATACTGTGATTTGCAAACTGTTCCACCAGTACCAAAAGCATAATATATCGTATCGCTGTTGTTAGTAGATGGAGCATATACACCAGTTGCTACAAACATTGGTTCTGAATCCGCATTGTTGTTATCATTAGATGGGCCATAGTGATAAAATATTTCATATGCAGATAATTTTTTCATCTGCTGTAACTCTGCCTTTAAATCAGCAAGCTCTATCTCAGCCTGCCACTGATTAGTTGCTGTTCCATTAAGAAAGACTTCTTCCTTTTCTTTAATTAATTTCTCTAATGTATTTATAAGTTGAGTTCTTTTACTAGACATTGTTTCATCTGCTGTATGTAGTAATTTAATTTGTTCCTCCGACAAGTTACTTTTTTGCTCATTTGAAAGTCCATCAATACAAACAAATGGAGCATTTACCATATAAATGTCTAAGTTTTCCTTGGGTTCATTGGGATCTTTATACTTATTAAGCAACGCTATTCCTGCAAGTATGTTTGAAGGCGCAGTATTTCTAAAATATAGTTCTGGGCAGTTTGGATCTGAATGCTGATGAACTTGTACTCCTGACCTAAGAAGTTCTTCATCAGTTAGAATATCTTTAGGCTTCTCAAGAATGTATGGATGTTCAGGAGATGGTAGTTTTATTGGTGCAAACTCATTTAATTCAACAAGATTATTTGGATTAGTCCAGACAACTTCTGCACATTGTGGTGTATGCTTAGTTAAAGCGTCTGAACGAGCACCTTTAAAATACCATTTATCTTCTTCTGTGATTGCTACTAATTTTTCATTTTCACCCGGAGTTATAAAACTATAATAAACAGGAATGTGTTCACTATCTACATATACTTTTAAATCATTGCTGTACACTATTACTTCTGTACCTTCTGGCATTCCTCCTCGTTCAATAGTATCTGTTTGTGTTTCACCTTTAGCGCGACCAAATCCAAATACTGAATTAAGTAATAATCCTGCCCCAAGCCGAGCTGTACCAATCATAAATGATCTTCTGCTTAATGAAGACCCCGCCCAATTTTGCTTTGCATCAATTCCAGCAAGTACAGATCTACGCGTACCACTGAAAATAGCTTTAAGGAGCTGCATGTATTTATATAAAGAAGACTTTTGTTCCCTGGTTTCTTGCGAATGACTTTCAGTTCGGGACATTATTTGCTCCTGCATAAATTACTATGCCACAGTAATCTGTTGATCAAGATATACATCCTGCACAGCATGTAAAATTTGCATGCCTTCTTCAAATGAACGCTTAAAGACCTTACGTCCCATGATCAAACCGGCACCGCCACCACGCTTATTGATCACCGCGGTGCGCACGGCTTCTTGCAAATCACTTTCACCTTGGGCTTCTCCTCCTGAATTTATTAAATCGATCTTTCCCATATAACAATGTGCCACTTGGTAGCGCACTAAATCTATTGGATGATTGGTCAATAATCGTTCATACATCGCTTCATCACGCATGCTGAAGTTGAGATCTGGGAATGCTCGCAGCGCATTCGGCAACTTTTGCTTGATAATATCAGCCTGGATGGTCACCCCCAAGTGATTGGCTTGCGCCGTCACATCTACCGCGCCATTATAATCATGTCCAGACATGCTAAATCGCTCATTGCGTGGATAACACCAGAGAATCGTAAATAATCCCACTTGATGCGCCGCTTCAAAAATGCGCGCAATCTCCACGAGCTGGCGGTCAGATTCTGGAGATCCAAAATAAATAGTTGCACCCACACCTGCTGCACCCATTTCTTGTGCTTGGCGTACTGATGCAAATACAACTTGGTCATGCTTTGTAGGATAGGTGAGCAGTTCGTTATGATTTACCTTCAAGATAAATGGCACTGTATCTGCATATTTTTTGGCTACTAAACCGAGCACTCCAAGTGTAGATGCCACACCATTGCAACCGCCTTCGTGCGCCATCTTGAGCACCATTTCTGGATCAAAAAAAAGCGGGTTTTCATAAAATGAATAAGCAGCGGTATGTTCAATTCCTTGGTCTACAGGAAAGATGGAGAGATAGCCAGTATTTGCTAACCGACCGGTCTTATACAACCGATCTAAGTTTTTTTGAACAGCAGCTGAGCGATCAGACTGTGTGAAAACTTTTTGCACATGGTCGCCTGATGGCGTCGTGAGCATATCTTTAGGAATTTTCAGGCAAACGTGCTGAAGTAAGTATTCGGCTTGATCTCCTAAGAGTGACGTTATTTCCTCGTGCTGCATACGTTCCTTTTTATCTTGTTCTATAGTACTATGGTACAGAGCAGTTTTATAGATGCTCTTAATTCAAGTATGGCTGTACCTGTCCCACCGCTATCAGAGATTTCCCATGCTCACCCTGTAGCTTATTTTTGCGCAGAGTTTGGGTTTGATACAAATGTACCAATTTATGCTGGTGGCTTGGGGATTTTAGCTGGAGACACACTGAAACAATCTGCTGATGCCAATTTTCCGATGGTAGGTGTTGGCTTACTCAGTCGCGGATTCGGGATGCGCCAACATATTACTCCTACTGGGGAACAGATTGACCAAGATTGGTTTTTTGATCCGCGCTCAGTGGGCTTAGAAAACGTCTACCTTGATGATCAACCGCTGTTCGTGAAAGTTCACCTAACAGAAGTAGTAGTGTGGCTACGGTGCTGGAAAAAAACCTTTGCCAATGGGGTGGTTTTGTACTTACTTGATTCTGAAACAGATCAAAATCAGCTTCCTGAGCGCAGTTTAACGCAGGTGCTCTATTGCGGTACAAAAGAACTGCAGTTAAAACAACAGTTGTTACTTGGTATCGGTGGCGTCAAGTTATTGACCAAGCTGGGGATACACCCAGCTGTTTATCATGTCCAAGAAGGTCGGCCTGCATTTTTGCATTGGCAGCTTATCCGCGAGTTGATGGATACACATAAAATTGAGTATGAATCTGCTCGTCGTTTGGCTATAGAGAAAACGGTCTACACCAATCACACCCTCGTTGCAGCAGGGAATCAGTCATACTCTATAGACCTACTTAAAGTATTGGCTGGATATTACGCTGAAAAAATGCATATTTCAGTTGATGAATTACTTAAGCAAGGCATTGATACTGACCCGGCTCAGTTTTCAGTAACACGATTTGCATTAAATATAGCTCGAAAAGCTTCGGGAGTGAGTACACTGCACAGTAAGCTCTCACAAGAGCAGTGGCCAGAATATACCTGGACAAACATCACCAACGGGGTCCACTTCCCTACTTGGCAGGCTACAAGCATTGCAGCTACACAAAATACTCCTCACGATCTCTGGCAGAGTCATTTACAAGAAAAACAAAACCTTGCCCAGTTTGTGCTGTCACACACTGGCTATACCTTTAACCCCAACTGGTTTGTGATTACTTGGGCGCGGAGGTTGGCTGGGTATAAGCAAATGGAGATGCTGTTTAGTGATATCCAACGATTAGCAGAGATTGTAAAACGGGTGGATCGGCCAGTACAAATTTTAGTAGCTGGCAAAGCGCATCAAGGTGACGTTCAGGGAAAACAGTTACTGAAAAAAATTATTACGTACATGCAAAATGAACTTTCAGGCCATGCATTATTTGTACCTAACTACAATCTTTCTGTAGCACAAGCATTGGTGCGAGGCAGTGATTTATGGCTAAATACACCGATTCACGGACAAGAAGCCTGTGGTACTTCTGGCATGAAAGCAGCCGCAAATGGCGTTGTACAGTGCACTGTACCTGACGGCTGGGCGGCTGAAGTGGATTGGAGTGACAAAGGTTGGGCGCTCACCCCCAACTTCACAGCTGAAAATCTCTATGACTTGCTGGAAAAGGAAATCATTCCCACATTTTATGATCGTAATCACGAAGATCGCCCTGAAAAGTGGATAGAAATGATGCAGAAAACAATTGATCTTTCCAAACAATATACTGCTGAACGCATGCTGAACGAGTATCAGAGCAAGTTATATAGATAAGGCCTATTTGGTAAACTTGGCTTGCTAGTCGCAGTTAAAAGCTGCTTTCAGAACTGATACTTAACCCTGTATACTACTAGAGTGAAAACACTGACGAAATTCTTCAGACACTATTTTCTTTCTCCTGGAACCGAGATCAATTGGTATATTACAATCACACTTCTCTACTTTGGCACACATATCTTTGCGCTGCTCCGACTTCCTGTTTTTGCAGATGAAGCAATTTATATTCGATGGGCTCAGCTTATCATGGATGAGCCTGCTCGCTATGCATTTTTCTCACTCAATGATGGCAAAACTCCACTATTTATTTGGTTACTGGTACCGTTTCAATATCTCTTTACCGACCAGCTTTTTGCAGGCAGAATTGTGGCCGTCTTGGCTGGCTTTCTACAAGTCCTGCTGACAGGAGCCGTTATTCGTAAACTGAAGGGTTCAAGAATTGCTGAAATGCTTGGTATGCTGCTTGTTTGTTTCCTACCCTTTTGGTTTTTCCATCATAGAATGGCATTGATGGACGGCTTACTCACTGCTTGGATTACGTTGGCCTTGTATTACACAATTAGCATCCAAGAGTACTTTACTACGACACGTACAGACCAATCTCTCATAGCTTCAGTTATTGATACGATTAAGAAAATCGCATGGAGTAAACTTACTTGGCTGGTAGTTGGGTGCGCATGCGCAATTGGCGCCGCGTTTTGGACTAAGTTGCCAGCAGTGCTTGCGATTCCAGCTCTGTATATCTGGATATTTTGGCAGCCTTCAAAAAAAATTACTGGATTTTTTGCTCGCTTAGTTCCATTGGGAGTAGCCACCTTTGGAGGACTGTGTATATTTGCTCTATTAAAGTTACACCCCGCTTTTGGACAGCTGTTCTCAAGAGGAAGTGATTTTCTCTATCCGATCTCAGATGTACTTGCTGGAGCATGGCAGCACTCTCTCCAGCAGATTCCAAGTTATATCACTTATTTTATAAGCTATCTTTCTCCAGGGTTGTTACTACTGTTGGTATTTGGGTTGTTTGTTCCAAGCAAACATCGCCGTACGATTGTTCTTTTAACACTCAGCGGACTTGTATTTATGGCGCCGATTGCACTTATGGGAAAAGTTGTATATGCCAGATATTTTCTTCCTGTGGGATTATTTTTTACCCTTGCAGCTATCCTTACTATTGATGTATTTATCCATTATTTACAAGAAAAACCTGTTTCAAAGTTTGCTCAACAGGCAGCACAAAAACTTCAAGCTACCATAGTTCTAGGGACCACAGGATTCTTACTCCTTATTACAATAGTGACAAACCTTTCAGCATCTTACTTTAATTCTGATGCAACCCCATTTGTTCCAACAGATAGAGTTCAGTACTTAACAGAATGGTCTTCAGGTCATGGAATTACAGAAACTGTCCGATTGATCCAAAGAGAATCACAAACGAAACGTATCGCGGTAGCTACAGAGGGATATTTTGGTACACTACCAGATGCACTCTTATTATATCTACACAGCCGTCCGGTAAACTCAATCTGGCTCGAAGGAATTGGACAGCCCGTTAGGTCAATACCGCCAACCTTTACAAGAAAAGCAAAAACCTACGACGAAGTTTGGCTTGTTGCAAATTCACATCGTATGTTCCTTAATCTTCCCAAAGAACAATTGAAAGCTGAGTTTTGTAGACCATATCAGGCACCTTGTTTACAAGTTTGGGATATCACACAACAACTCGAACAGTTACCCACTGAATAGCTACATAAACTTGCTTCATTTACTTTAGAGTGATTTATTTTTATATTCAGCAAAAATTTCTGTGTATGCAGTATTTTTGGAAATATCCGCTATTCTCTACGAATACATCAGCTGAACTCATGCTGTTTAAGCACATGCTTGCAACTCCATTAACCTCTCTACAGCTGTGCCTACAAGACAGCCAAGCTTCACAACTCCTACCACTACACAACCAATCCTGGGCGCGCCAAGCGCATCTAGCACTCCAACGTATGACTGATGTGATGACATTTTTTACCAATCCTGCGGCAATCAAGCAACAACCCATACCAATTACCACACTCATTGCAGATTTGAGATCTCTTTTTTCACATAATGCTCACGAAGTAACCATCAAGCTACTAATGCAAAAACCTGCGTCACTAACAATTTATGGAAATAAATTTTTACTTGAAGAAGCGCTCCTGTGTATCATTAAGAATAGTTTTGAATCATATACAAAACATGAAGGTAAGCACGTAATAATCACGCTATGGCAAAAGAATAAGAACTTGTATATCGCCATTCGAGATTATGGATGTGGAATACAGCATTGGAATAAGTGGTTGCTACAGCTTCCCTTTGTCACTTCCAAGAAACATGGCTCAGGGATTGGAATTCCTTTTGCACGACGCGTCATTGAAACTAGTTTTCAAGGGAGTTTAACACTATATGCAGCACCTTGCCGTGGCACAGAAGTCATATGCATGTTACCTATTCAGTAAATGAATAGCCAAAGCCACGAATCGTAGTTATAAATTCTTTATACTCTCTTAGCTGAACACGTATTCTACGAATATAGACATCTAGTGTTGTGGAAGATGGATAAAAATCTTGACCTGCCCAAACATCTGTAATGAGCATCTCACGAGTGACAACTTGATTTTTATAGCGGAGTAAGCAATCAAAAATTTGTGCTTCACGTTTGCGAAGCTGGATTTTTCGTGTGCCAATCTGAATAACTCCTGTATCTGCGGAAAACTGTAACGGTCCTGCTGAGACGACCACATCTTCCATTCTCCGCTCCATTTGGAGTAATTTATAGACCCGCAACTTTAACTCTGCCATTGAAAATGGTTTAGCTAAATATTCATCTGCACCACGCTCAAGTCCCTCAAGACGTTGTTGTAGCTCAGACTGACTTGTTAGAGCAAGAAGCTTCGTCTGATAATTTGTGTCACGCACATACTCAAGTATTTCTATACCATCACCATCTGGTAATTTCCTGTCTACAATGATGAGATCAAAAGAATGTGCATCTAAATGACGATATGCTTGACTTAACGAACTAGCCGTTAAACACGTATGCGGCTTATTAAATGTTGCCGCTAAAATTGATTGTAACTGCAGATCATCTTCTATAATCAAGATATGTTTCATGAGCCAGAATAATACGAAACTATTGTTAAAAAACAAGCGCATCAATCTCGAGGTATTTTTGGTATACTACATACTTGGTTCAGACTGATGGAGTACAATACTCATATACTCCCGGGTAGTGAAATGGCATCACAACAGGTTCTGACCCTGTTATTTAAGGTTCGAATCCTTACCCGGGATCCAACTACAAAACAATTTACCTACGCAGCAGACTCTCCGAGTTGTCTTGATGTCCTTGTACAATTGACCAAGGGAAAAATTTCCATACTAGATATAATACAACTGGTACCCACGTAATCATTTTTTGATAAAGTAAGACATCGCCTTCGAATCCACCTGTCCAAAGCCAAGGTAAATACCGCAGCATACTTGATATAGAAAATATAATAATACAATTCCTCATCAACTTACTCTCTATAAACGGCAACCATACCAATACCCAGGTCCAATACCAGGGGTGGAACTGCTGAGAACGCGTTGTTAGTAGAGGTAAAAATAATAATCCGGCTGCAACTATAGGAATGTAGCGATATATATAGGATTCAAGTGAGTGAAGTAGCTTTGCTGGTAAAATTTTAAAAAATGGTAACTTTACAGCCAACATATCTGCAATCGAGAAAAGGAAATTTTTCTCTACCACAATACTGATAAGCAAAGGAATTAAAACTGCTGTGGCAAGCTTAATACTTATAGATGCAAGCAAAAGTACAATAGAAAGTGATAGCTTCTTAGCCTGAGGTATATGCTGTGGATCTAGGCTCGTAACCACTGCCAATGCCAGAGCTGCAGGGCCGACCATCCACAGATCATTATGCATATTTGAAATAATTTCAATCATAAAAAGTGGATTTAAAAAAACAGATGCCAGCTGGTACGTTTGCAATTTATGTCCAGTAAAAATCTGTGCAGCATACTGCATAACAAAATAGAGTAAAACAATACTTATAAGACTCCAGATTCTAAAAGATATCCAGGTAAGAATAAACTTTCCCAGTCCCATAAGGTATGGAATTAGTGAAATTGCAGTCCAACCATACCAATACGGTGCCGGAGTATGCGTATTGTGCATAAAGCGGGTCCATGGATCGTTGGAGAAATCTAGTGCTACCTGAATATGTGGATTTGCATGGTACTGCACCACCATTTTGGCGTTAAAGATGTAATTAAATACATCATGAGAAAGTGCATTATATGACAGCAGTAATGGTGAAAGTAGCAATCCATATATAAGGATTCCTTTTTTCCATCCAACTTCATATTCTATACTCGACCGTTCAAGTTTTTGGATGATTAAAAGATACAGTGAAAATAAGACTGATAGTAGTACACCATATGACCAAGCAGTTAGGACTGGATTTTTAAAAAAAGTTTCCCACATCCACAATTGAAACTGCCAATACGGTGACCAATTAAGGAGAACTAAATTGGGATCTGTTTGGCTAAAACTGAAAACTGCATATATGCTAAGACTTACCCCGTAAAGACTTAGTAGCAATGCTAGGGGAATAGATGAAATAAAGCGTGCTTTTTTCACAGATCAGAAACCCTTATACCTGTGCTGTTTCTTTCTTAGCATACTTACCACTCAAACTGGCTAAACGTATGCGCAGAATGTCTCTAAACATACGGAATGAATCTTTTAAGGGACTTACCCGAACTGTTTCGTTGTACGCCCAAAAGACAGGAACTTCCTTAATTCTAAACCCATTCTTCAGTGCTAAGTATAAAAGTTCTACATCAAATGCGCCGGTAAATGCATCTTTGCGTTGCTCTTGACCACCATATACAACGAGCTGATTAAATAAAACTTCAGTAGCTGCTCCTGATAATAACTTAAATCCACACTGAGTATCATGTATACCAGGCACGGCTAAAGCCTGCACCACAACATTAAATACTTTACCCATCATATGCCTATGAAATGGTTCTTTATCACGGAGTGCACCCGCAATCTCACGTGAGCCAATAACGACATCATAGCCTTGTTCAGTCCAGGGCAATAACTTTTCAACTTCACGTAAGGGTGAAGATTGATCAAAGTCAGCAAACAACCGCCACTGACCTTTTGCAGCAAGCATACCACTTTTTACCGTAGGAGCTTTCCCTGCATGAATATTTTGAATTACACGTATATTCTTATTTCTTGTTGCAAACTTCTGTAGTTCAGTAATCGTTCCATCGGTGGATCCGTCATCACTGAGCAACAGCTCCCAACTATATTTTTGCTGCTCAAGGTATTCTAAAACTTGATCAAGCACACCACGACTCAGGTTACGCTTTTCGTTAAATGACGGAATGACAACTGATAAAAATGGTTGCATGTTTTTAATCATACCACTGAAATATCATAAATGTTACTTATTTGTGGACATTTTCTGTAAGACTGTGATATTTGGACCTCCGGGTACTACATATCGTTCTATTACTAAGGGGTTATTAAATGAGTTAATCTCAAAAATATCTGTTTCTTCTGGTGACTTTGTTTTCTTCTCTTCATCGATAATAAATAATAGATCTGCCCAGCCATGTTCTGCATATGAGAGTGGCTCTTTTTGTGGATTAGTACTTAAAAAATAGCGATAATTCATAGCGTGATAATCTTTAGTGGCTGAAACGAGCACAACTCCATATTTTTGCCCAGGCTGAACTCGTTGTTGAATGCTTGTAGCTACAAGCTTTAATTGATCTAGCGTCGCGCTCGTAGGTTTAAAACTATATAACGGCACGTTGTAATTTAAAAAGAACAAAAGTGCAGCCACTACGATAATTTTTCCTGTATTAGAGTTCTGCCATAACTTATCAAAGAAAAAGCCAAGAAATAAAAAGGTACAAGGGAAAAGAAACGCGATGTAATGATCAAAAACACTATTTCTATATAAACTGAAGCCAATAATTCCGACTACTAAATATGTAACAATAATACTAAATCCAATACTATACTGGTCCTTCTTTCGCTGTAAGAGCGTTACTAATGTGCCTGCTGCAACAATTAGCACTAAGTATGTATTAAATTTGCGATTTTTCCCAATTTGAAATTCATACAGAATGTGCATGCTTCTGCCATGCATTTCCTTTAAAACTTGGATTATAGATCTAGTTTGAGCTGTAGTACCTGCAAAATTTTCTGACCCAACAAATATGCTCTCTATTGCTCGAGCATTTAAGCCACCTTGTTTCAAATCAAATAATATAAGTGGTGTTAAACTAAAAATCACAATTAAAAATGCACCTAGAGCTGATAACAACAATGGCTTAACTGGTTGCTTTGCTTTCCAAGTGCTAATAAGCTGCCACATCCAAAGTAATCCAGCAGCACCACCTGCCAAAAGTGTCACATAGTGCAGCTGCAAAAGAATAGCAAATGCAAATCCCACCCCCAACCAGTACTTGGCATGCCGAGTGACAGCCAAAAATGTCATATAGAGTAAAAATAACATGACAAACGGAGTAGGATTAGGATTCCAGCTAAATCTAGATAAGTTTATGGCAATCACTGAAAATGCACACAAAAACGAAGCAAAAACAGCGGCACGCTCGCCCACTAGTTTTCTTCCCCAGAAATATAGGAAAAAAACCGTTACTGTCCCGATTACAGCAATTGCGTAGACTGGGCCGATTGGGCTGGGATACGAAAGCCATAAAAAAGGGAGCATGAAATAATAATAGAGTGGCCCAAGATATATGTTACCCACACTTGTAGTTGGTCCAATTGCAACCAGATCATATTTTGTAAAAATCTGTGATACGATGAGCGAATCCCTGCCCTGGTCACCAAGAAACTGTGTTGAACTTTCTAATTTATAGAATCGCAAAAATCCTGCAGCAACGGTACAAAAAATCACGATCACTGGTAACAGCGGAAGAGTTTTCAGTTGGGTTAGTATTTTTTTGAGCAGTGCCATACAAGCTATTTTGTTTTCCAAATGAATCGCGTATACGCAAAAAAGTTCCACACCATACCTACTAAAATGCCAATGACTGCAAAGACAGTTCCTGTATTTACCGCAAAATGAACAATAGGCAAGGTAAAGAGCGTGAACAAACCAATGAACTTTTTACCTAAGAAAGCTATCAACATCTGGATAATAATTGAACCAGCAGAAGCAAGATTAAATTGAATAAACTTCTTTGGAGCATCGCTCATTTCAATTTTGGTATCAGAGAACGTCCAGAAATTATTGATAAGGAAATTAGAAAAAATTGCAGTTTCGATACTGAGGAAGTTTGAGAGCTCATACTGAGGTTCAGCAAAACCAAATAGTGCCCACCAAATTTGCAAACTTACCAGTTGAATCAGTGCACCAATACCACCGGTAAATGCGAACTTAAACACTTTGTGCTGAATAATTTCTCTAATGCGCATCTTGAAAATAAATAGGAGTGGCTTAATTAAGTATTCAGGACCCATTTTTGACTGCCCAATCGTTCTATCTACAAAATGATATGGGATATTGGGATCAATTTTAAATCCCTTTCTAACTGCATGATATAAGAAGCCAATTTGGAACGTGTACCCTGAGAATTGATCCGATTGAACAAGTGGAGCAACAGCTTCATAGACTTTTTTTGTAATCGCGCGGTATCCAGAGGTCCAGTCACGAATTCTGAAATCAGTTAAAACGGTCATGATTACTAAATTACCAGCCATACTTAAAAACTTGCGGTGTAATCCCCAATCTTCAGGGATACTACCACCTGGTACGTAGCGAGATCCTAAAACCATTTCACTACCTTTGTCTATACTTTCTAAAAAGAGTGGGATTTTTGTAGGATCATGAGAAAGATCTGCATCAAACTCAAAGACAACATCTGCATCGAGCTTAGAAAACGCATACTCCATACCCTTCAAGTAAGCACCTCCCAAGCCAGATTTCTTCTTATTTATGTAAAGTTGTACTTGTTTATGTTTCTTACCAATTTCTTCAACAAGTTCATAGGTTTTGTCTGGAGATGTATCATCTACAACCAATACACTCATCTTCCAATTTTTGATTTCTTTAAAAACAGTCAGTACTGCATTTATAGTTTTTTCAATATTTCCACGTTCATTATAGGTGGGAATAATTACCACTGCATGTTTCATGAATTGGTTTCACTTTCAGCTTTAAGTTCAGCTTCAACCATAATTCTTACTAGCTCCTCGAACTTAGTTTTTGGCTCCCATCCTAATTTTTGTTTAGCCTTAGAAGCATCTCCAATTAACAGATCTACTTCTGCAGGACGATCGTATTCAGGATTATGTTTATAGACTGATTCCCAATCTGGTATGCCAGCAACTTGACAAGAAAGTTGTAAATACTCTCGCACAGAATGCGTCTCACCAGTAGATATTACATAATCTTCAGGTTGGTCTTGTTGGAGCATCAACCACATTGCTTCAACATAATCTTTTGCATAGCCCCAGTCTCGTTTTGCTTCTAAATTCCCAAGTTCTACGTATGGTTGTTTCCCTAACTTAACGCGTGCAACACCGTTTGCTATTTTACGAGTTACAAACTCCAAGCCGCGACGTGGTGACTCATGATTAAACAATATACCTGATACAGCAAACATATTGAATGATTCACGATAATTGACTGTAATCCAATGTCCATAGGTTTTTGCGACACCATAGGGTGAGCGTGGCCAAAATGGGGTGGTTTCCTTTTGAGGGACTTCTTGGACTTTGCCAAACATTTCACTGGAACTGGCTTGGTAAAACCGTGCTTTCGGGGCAGCCAATCGAAGTGCTTCTAAAATTCGTGTGACACCAATTGCAGTAAACTCACCAGTTAAGACTGGTTGTTCCCAACTTGTTTTTACAAATGACTGCGCAGCTAAGTTGTAGACTTCGTCAGGTTGAATCTGCTGAATTGGGTATGTTAATGAATGTTGGTCAATTAAATCACCGCTCACTAAATGCAGCCGCTCATTATGCATGATGTGCTCAATACGAGCATAGTTTTGGGTACTGGTGCGACGCGTTAATCCATATACTTCGTAGCCTTTATCAAGTAAAAGCTCTGCTAAATAGGATCCATCTTGTCCTGTGATACCAGTAATAAATGCCTTCTTCATATCATTCTCCAATATGCTACTACTCTTTGTAGACTTGTTTCTAGTGGTACTGTAGGCTGCCATCCAAGGGCAGCAACTTTTCTATTATTGGCAACAATTACCGGAATATCAAGAGGACGAAGCCGAGATTGATCTATTTCAATTTGCACAGGAACAGTAGAGAGTGATGATAAAATTTGTATAATTCGTTCCATTTCTATGCCCACCCCAGAGCCCACGTTATATACTTCTCCTGGGATACCCTTCTCCATCAAAATTTGATAGGCGCGTACCATGTCGGTAACATCAGTAAAGTCACGGATCCCTGAGAGGTTTCCCACTTTGAGATGTGTTTGTTCTCCCCGTTCTATGGCCACAATTTGTTTAGCAAATGCAGATACCGCAAAGTCATCTGTTTGTCGTTCTCCAATGTGATTAAAAGGACGGACTCGGATTATATTCAAGTTGTATGACTGAAAATACGAGTATGCCAACATGTCTTGCGTAATTTTGGAAACGGCATATGGATTTACTGGACGCAACGGATGATCCTCAGTGATAGGGATTTCTGATTCATCCACACTCATCCCATATTCTTCAGCAGACCCGATTATTAGTACTCGAGCAGAAGGCGCATGGAGCTTAATTGCATCAAGAACCGTTACTTGGAGTTGGATATTATTTTGCAAAACTTCTGCAGCTTTTTCAAAACTTTTTCCTACATATGCGAATGCTGCCAAGTGATACACTTGAGTCGGTTTGACAGCAGCTACTAGTTCATTTGTAGCGGTACGATCTGTCAAGTCAACAGTATGTCTGGTAACTTGAGCAAATGCTGGAACTTCAGCTTGCCCTTTATCACTGTACTGTGTGACATGTATATTCTGAACTCCTTGTGAAACAAGTAATTCCACTAGATGGGAGCCAGCAAACCCAGTTCCACCAGTGATCAAAACCACTTCAGACATTAGCGAACACCTTTCTTATTTCGACCAATTCCAATATATGTGTATCCCCACTCTGTCACTGTGGCAGGGTACAGTTGGTTGCGTGTATCAATAAACCATTGAGCACTCGTTGATCTGACTGTTCCATAATTGAACTCTACAATTTCTTTCCATTCAATGAGTAACAACAGTACATCGACATCTGCAACAGCTTCTGCTAATGAAGCAGCAAAGGTAAGTCGCTCAAAGCCTGGAGTAGCAGCAAAATACTTCTGTGCTACTTCCATAGCTTGTGGGTCATATGCAGTCAGTGTTGCACCTTGTGCTAGAAGCCAAGGGATCACTTTTGTACTTGGAGCTTCCCGCATATCATCTGTATTTGGCTTAAACGAGAGCCCCAGAACGGCAACTTTTTTACCGCTCCAACCACCCATCTGTGCACCAAATTTTTCCATAAGCATAGGGATGCGCTCTTCATTGACTTGGCTTAACTTCACAAACAAATTATCATCTTTACCGATTCCCTTAGAATAATACGCCAGTTCTTTGACATCTTTAGGGAAACATGAACCACCGTATCCTAAACCTGGATACCAGTAGTGTGTCCCGATTCGCTCATCATGGCCCATAACTTGGATAACTTCTTCTACATCAGCTCCATTATGTTCACACAGATCAGCCACTTGATTGATAAAGGCGATCCGCATGGCTAGATATGAATTTGCAGCATACTTACCCATCTGTGCAGATTCAGGAGAAACACGAATCATCGGCGCTTTGAGAGGTTCATGCAGCTTACTCAAAGTACCAAATGCCGTATCTTCTGCTGCACCAATCACGACACGATCTGGATGTAAGGTGTCATCTACAGCGGTGCCTTCTTTGAGGAATTCTGGGACTGAAGCGGTATAAAACTTCGTAGCGGTATATTTTTGGATACGTTCGGTCACACTGCGCAAGGTGCCAGGTGGCACAGTAGACTTAACCACTACTACAGCTTCATGTTCTAAATGTGGTGCAAGTTGTTCACAAGCACTGTATACATAACTTAAATCTACTTCACCTGTGGCCTGTGATGGAGTTCCCACCGCAATCATCACTACCTGAGCCCCACGAATAGCGGTAGCATAGTCTGTCGTAAACGTTAAATTTTGATCACGCTGTTGATCAGTAAGGAGATCAGTAAGTCCAGGCTCAAAAAATGGCACAATACTTTTACGCAGTAATTCCACTTTTTTTTCATCAATATCAAGTCCTACAACTTCATTGCCAAATGAAGCAAACACAGCAGCTGTCACTACACCTACAAACCCGGTTCCAATTACTGCAACTTTCATGAATCCTTTCAAACTTGGTCAAAGATACGAGCTAGTATATCACTTTAGAGCTGAGCTGTACCTTGCGCTTCTACTACTTCGGCTGGATTCTTCCAGACGTACGACTGCCAGATCCAGTCACGGATTGCGCTGGTATCAGCATACCTGTCTAGGCTTCCTAATACAACTACTACCACTTGCTGATCACCTCGTTCAAACTGAGTAATCAAAACCTGGCCTGCTTCTTCTGTTGTACCAGTTTTTACTCCTACAACTGTCGGATCTGAGAATAATAGTTGGTTTGTATTTTGGACTGGGTGCTGTATTTTGCCTGTCAAATCAATCACAACGGCTTGCTTTGTCTTTACAATTGAGCGCAGCAACGGATCTTTCATTACTTCTCGAGCCAGTAACGCTAAATCAAACGCACTTGTTCTGTGGGTGTCACTATCAAACCCAGTGGCATTTTCAAAGTAAGTATTAGCTAGGTGAAGTACTTGCGCTTTTTTATTCATCAACTCAATAAATGCAGGTTCACCTTCTGGATGGTTGGCAGCTATTGTGTAGGCGGCATCATTTCCAGATGGAATCAATGCACCTTCAAGCAAACTTTGTAGCGTGAGCTGTTCACCCATTTTTAAGCCGATTTTAGTTCCTCCTACTGAAGAAAGATTGGGGACGGTGAGCACTTGATTTGGCTTGAAAATTTCCCGTGCCACCAATGCAGTCATCAACTTTGTTGTTGAGGCAGGGGCATAAATTTTATAGCCATTTTTTTCTAATAAAACAGTTCCCGCTTGCTGGTCGAGCGCAATGGCCGCGTTGGCAGATAGTTCAGGCAATGGAGCAGCTGATTCATCAAGCACAGGAATTGGTGCAACTGACACTTGCGCTACAGCCACAGGAGGCGGAGCAAGTAGTGAATGAAGTACAATTGGATTGATGCTGCCATACATAAGCAGTATCAAACAAATACATAAGACACTTATCCACTGGTACAGACCAAGTCGCATATCAGTTCATTGTATAGATACTGCCTAGTACTGAGCAAGTATCTGGCTACTAGCGGGTGATGTACTTTGCGAAAGGTGGCTCATGAAGACGTCGTCGTTTACTCATTTGGTTGTGTGAGTAGCAAAGTATAGTCTGAATGCGCAGTGAGCTATTGGCGAATGTCACCTGTAGCGAAGTTCAGCACCTCAATTTTACAGAGATACTGTGCTCACTAGGTGCTACTCACAAAATTCGTTATACCACTGTCTTGATATGCAGCTCTTTGAGTTGTGCTGGATCCAATTCATTTGGACCATCCATGACCGCTGTTTTACCAGATGCAGTCATTGGGAAGGCAATTGCTTCCTTCAGTGAGGTCTCACCTGCCAAGATCATGATGTGACGATCTAAGCCCAGTGCGATTCCACCATGTGGAGGTGTCCCTACATTGAATGCTTCAAGCATGTGTCCCACACCAGCTTCGATCTCTGCATCAGAGTAGCCCATGATTTTATAGGTAGCTTTGAGTATCTCAGCTTTGTGAGCACGGACACTGCCACCACCAGCTTCAAATCCATTGCAGACCAGGTCATATTGAGAAGTTAAAATTTGCTCAATGTTTTCGCCTTGCATGTGCCATGCTAGATGTTCAGGCAGTGGCATACTAAATGGGTTGTGGGTAAAGGTCCAGCCACTCTTGCCATCAGCTACTTCAGCAGCATCAGTTTTGTCCACTTTTTTGAAGAATGGGAACTTGATCACCCAAGCAAATGCCAGGACGTTATCCTTCTTTTCTTGCTCGGTACGCATATCAAATTTGTCTGCACCGTACTTAGCCATCGCTTCTTCATATGTGTAAACTGGGAAGACTTCATCACGGAGTTTGCCACCCACAGCTTTGACTGCTTCTTTAACCACAGCTTCAACTGTTTCCATCACGTCCTTTTGCTCAACAAAACTCATCTCCAAGTCCACTTGCGTGTGTTCAAACCCACGATCTGCACGCAAATCCTCATCTCTAATACAGCGAGCAAACTGGAAGTATCGCTCTACACCTGCAGTCATCAGCATTTGCTTATATTGTTGTGGACTCTGTGGCAATGCATAGAATTTACCAGGATTCAGTCGAGATGGAACGATGAAGTCGCGAGAACCTTCTTTGGTTGACTTGGTGAGCATGGGAGTTTCAACTTCCGTAAAGTTGCGTTTGTAGAGTGCTTCACGAACAGCACGAGTGTAGTCTGAACGAAGTTTTACAATCTTACGCATCCGCTCACGGCGCAGGTCTAAATAGCGATAGCGCAAGCGTGATTCTTCATTGATCTCAAGTCCATCACTATCTACTGGAATTGGGAGCTCAGAAGCTTTATTTAATATGGTGTATTCTTGGACATCCACTTCCACCGTGCCCGTTGGGATATCTTTATTTACCATTCGCTCTGGACGAGCTTTGACGAGACCAATAATTTCAATAACTGATTCTGGAGTCAACTCACCCATTTTTTGATAGCCCACGCACTGTACTTTAGCGGTGCGGTCGCGCAAATCAATAAAGGTCAGTTTACCGTGGTCTCGCTTGGTGTCTACCCAGCCTTGTAGTTTGACGGTTTCACCGACTTTACTCGTAGTTTCTACAATCATTGTTCGTTCGATCTGCTTGTCAGACATAGATCTCCTTTTATTACTATAGTTGTAAGTACATGTATAAAAACTATATGACAGGATATTAAGCGAGCGTCACTGAGTGCTAAAATTTTTAGTAACTGTATGTAGTGAGCTTACTAAGCCGCTATTGGCGGCGACCTGTCAGATGGTTTTTATACCTGTACTATGAGTACTAAAAAACCCTCGTTCGTCTCCACAAATATGGAAACAAACGAGGGTTTTCACAATAGTTTATTACTAAACTACGCGTAAACGGTACCACCTCTATATACTTATTCCTGCTATTACGGGCTTACCCGATGTAGTTACTACCCTACATTTCCTTCTCTTGCGAGATTACCTTGTGTCAGAAGGCTCTGAGGAACTAGGTATATTGTACGCTCGAAATACACAAAAAGCAAACATGATCACTCCGTTTAATTTGACAACTTTTGGAATCTGCGTATAATAGCTTGCTGGCATGTTACAAACCAATCGTAGTATTATTCAAGCCGTCTATACCCTTCTTATCGATAGGGAGCGGGTTGGTGCGTAAAAACATGTACAAGTAATAAAAAAAGCAACAACCCTCTCTAAACCAGAGGGTTTTTTTATATGCCCAGTCAAGAAAAATTTAATTTACCAGCTTGTATAATACACCCTCATATGTTTACTGAGATTGAAGATGCGAAAGTTCTGCAACTTTTGAGTAAGCCTCAAGAGTTTGATGTAGATTCAATTAGAGAATATCTTCATGCTATTACTTTAATAAATCTAGCTAGATTAGCTGAAGTAGCATATTCAATTCAAGCTGTATTTCATGATTTTGATCTTTTTACAAAAATTGCTATAACTGTACCTGGTTCTGATGGAAAATTGGAAAAGGGGCCTTTCTTAAAAGATATGTATTCACCTTTAGAATTATTAATACTTATTACAGAAGATCTGAATATAACTTTTCTAAATCAGGCATTACTTGCTATACATCCTACTACAGTTAGTATTGATCCCCGATTTGAATATAAAAGTTTAGCAGAAACAACTATACTCTCAGGTTACAATGGGGATCCTCAAAGAGCATGGCCAGACAGAATAATAAATGCACATTTATTGTTTGGTGAAGAAAATATTCATATCAC
>OMIS01000077.1 GCA_900299155.1 bacterium | reverse complement strand
TTGGCCTCACCACACCATCTGCGTTCCTACAACAGTATTACTAGTTTTCCGAAATGTATCCGTCCAATACATTTAATTGAAATTCCACTACTACTAGAGTACTATATGAACAATGTTTACTGCAATAACTCCGTCATTTTTTTAGAAAGTGCGGGGTTTTTTTGTCGCTACAGTAGCATTTTGATGCAGTAGCTACAGCAAAAATTAAGCAGTTCACAGTACATTCAAGTGTAGTAACGTTCTTTGTAAACTAATGCAAAGAACAAGTACAAACTAGAAGAGAGGAGTACCTCATGCAGGTAATCGTCGAATCAAAAAACTTGACTGTCACGGAAGCCCTTCGGCTTCATATCTTGCGCCAAGCCAAGAAAATTGAGCGCTTGAAAAAACCCATCACCGCCGTTCGTGTCTACCTGGAAAACATTAAGAAGAAAACCAACGATCCCAAGGCCAATGGTGTGACGTTCCACATTGAGATGGCTGGTAGTGACATAACGGTGCATAAAACTGCGGTAGATATGTATGAAGCAATTGTCCAAGCTGCAGAAAGTGCCGCGCGCAGTATTCGCAAGGAAGCGGAAAAGAGAATTACCAAAGCCAGAGAAAAAGATCTAGCTGCACTTGCGCTTTCTGTGGAGTAATTGCACAGATAGTGAAACTGTGTGCTGCAAACTTGCGCAAGATCAAAATAATAAAGAGTACTAATACTGCGACATTACAGTACAACACTGTGGGTGTTTGCTGCATAGCCTGACTGCTGGGACTTGATTTTTACGGTACTTTCCAAGTAGTCTAGGGCTATGACAAACACTCCCACTGCACAAGATGACACAACCGCACAAGCAGGCGCTTCACAAGGTGATGCATTGGCACAGCTAGAAGCATTGCTCCAAAAAACTCGTGCAGGAAAAGGTGGTCGTGCAGGCATGGGCGGAATGCCAGGCGGTGATCCAGGTATGCCTTCGCCAGAAGAAATGCAAGCTCAAGCTGAAGCCTTGGCCAGAGCAGAAGCGGAAAAACAAGCAGCTTTTGAAGCACAGCAAGCACAAGCTGAATTGGAAAGACAACAAGCGCTTGCAGAACAGCAGCACAAGATGGCTGAATTGGCACATACTCCTCAATACCAAGCTCGCGTCAAGCAAACGCAGCATGAACAAGAAAAGAAACAAGAAGAACAAGCTGCTCATGATGGGCATCAAATTTTGCAAATCACCACAAAAAAACTGTAGAATGAGCATGCAGCCATAAGCTGCCTGGTAGAAAACGACACAAATTCTTATGAAACCACCTGCCATGCGCCCTCGCCCCGGAGGCGGCTTTAATCCTGGAATAGGGCAGTTTAATGATCATCTCGATGAACAGGCCATGCAGCAAGCCATGAAGCAGAAGGCTTTGTCCCAGATGGCGGGCGCACAAACGGGTCCAAGTCCCGCGGGTGCTGGCGGCATGGGGAATCTGTTTGCTGCATCAGGGAGTTCTAGTGGAAGTGGTGGCGGTAGTGGCTTGCCACCAGGTGCAGGTTTGCCTGGTGGATTGTCAGGATCTTTACCTGGAATGGCTGGAGATGCTGCAGGTGGACTTGACCAATCTGGCATGAATCCTGCTGGCCAAAATCAAGAAAGTCCTGACGCTTTTCAAGCGGTCGTTTCTCAACCTGTGATGGACATGGCCAAAGTTTTCTTGGGAGCGCTGCATCTTGATTCACTCCTGGGTTTGGATTCCCAGTCAAAAGATCCAGAAGAAAAAGCTAAAAAAAATGCCATGCACAAGCGGTATCAACAGCTTAGTGAAGAGCAGCAAGCAGTGGCCAGAGAGTTATATCAGCGGCGGCTACAAGAAGAAAAAATACGCAAACAAGAGGAAGAACGCCGCAAGCAGATTGAAGAGCAGCAAAAAGCTCAGTCTGTAGATATGCCAAGCTCTCCACAAAAAGGTCCTGTGGGTCCAGCATCAGGAAAATCCAAGAAGAGTAATGCTACTCAAAAATTACAGCAGGATCGCAAAACTTTAGGCGGCCCACAGAGTGCAGGATGAGAGTGATTATTTTTTACTGACAATAATTTGAATTGCAGCACTGGTTGATGCTTGCTTAGCATCAGTGGCTTTCAAATTAGCGGAATATGTTCCAGCTTTTTTGACTTTGCCTTCAATCTGGCAGACAGTCACAGGGTTATATTTTTTCTCGTTTTTACATTCAAGTTCAAGGTCTCCAGGCAAGTTGCGAGCTGCAACTTTGATCGCATCACGATCTGCATCCGTAACTTGGAATGTCCAGGTAAATTTCTTGTTTTCTTTTACTGTAATGGTTGTGCCACGGACAAACTTGAACTCAGGAGCGTGGTTTGGTACAGGAGATGGGGTAGGGGTTGGACTCGGTGCTGGTGTGGCAGTAGGTGACGGGGTGGGCGTGGCACTTGGAGTGGCAGTAGGTGTTGGGCTAGGAGTAGCGCTTGGTGTTGGAGTGGTAGGTGGTGTGATTGGAGGTGTGAGTGCTAATTTTTCCCCGTTGTTGTAACCAATTGCTTGTTGTACAAAAACGAATGCAAAAAGCAGTGTAGTAGCGATTGATAGAAAGAGTGCAATTTTAGTTTTTGCTGGTAATTGTGCGATTTCCTGCATACAATAATCCTTAGATGCTACAAGTTTTAATACAAATCCTCATACTAGGTTCATTTTTAGTGATCTATCCACCACTTACGGAGTTTTTTGAACTGCCTAAAGTGGTTGTTCTTGTCACACTTGTACCCATTATGTATGTATTTTATAGCGTGAGTATAACATTAAAACGCAGTGAAAATAGGGGCATTTCTCAGCTATATTCTCGAGCGCCAATCCTAGTGAGCCTGCTATTTCTATTTGTTTTTGCAGCTGCATTTAGTTCAGTTCTGGCTGGTACAAAAACAAGTTTTTGGGGGCAGCCATATCGATACCAAGGTATCATTTTTTTCTTAATGCTCTCCGGCCTCTCGTACTTGATTAGCAAATACCAAGAACTAGGGATATCACTTGACGCTGTTAAACGCGCAATCGTCTGGGGCGCGGGAATACATGTGGGTCTGATTCTTATGCAAGGCTTGGCCTATATCATGGGCATGTCGGTGTATACGTTTGAAGGCAGAATGACAGGCTTGGTGGGGAATCCCAATTTTGCAGGTGGAGCACTAGCGTTAAGTTATCCATATCTTTTCTATCGTTGGCAAAATAATAAATTAGGTCTATTTATGGCTACTTTGGGTGGATTAATCGGAGTAGTTTTAACTGATTCTAGGGGAGGATTGATCGGATTTATACTAGCACTGTTGCTGATTTGGGCGCGGAAACTGCGTACCAGCATATTGGTGATTAGTGCTGTTTTGCTGACTCTTGGTGGCGCATATTTTTTCCCTGATCGTCCGCTTTCTTCTTTTGATTCACGAGTCACGATTTGGCAAAAAGGTTGGCAGGCATTTCAAAAAAAGCCATTTTTTGGCTGGGGAGTAGAGAACTTTAGCACCGCATTTCAAGCGCAGTTGGAACCATCTGGAGACCATGATCTTAAAAATATACGGGTGGATAAAGCACATAACGAATTTTTAGAAATGTTTGTGGCCACTGGAGTAGTAGGCGGAGGGATATATCTAGTGATCGTACTTTGGACGCTTGGCATATTGTGGAAGCATCGAGCAGATGAGGGAATCTATGCATACTTAGTGAGTGCGGTGGTTTTTGTAACACTTGCTCAAGTAAATGTCTTGAATGTTACTGAATATATATTTTTCTATTTGGCAGTCGGTGTAGCGATCAGTTTAGATAAAGATCGATATAGTACATAATCTTTAGAGAACTTCACAAAAATGCTAGAATGAGCTCTTATGACACCGCTTAATTACTTCAAATCACAAGGAAGCGATATGAAACCATGGATCTTATGGAGTGTCGTAGCAGCTGTTTTTACGCTGGTGGTTTTCCCACATGCAGATTGGGGCCTGCTGACTCTTAAAACTCCACAGACTATTACAGTCACTGCGAGCGCGCAGCGCGAGCAAGCCAATGAGATTGCTCAATTTTATGGTGGTGTGACGGCTGTTAATACAGACAAAGAAAAGGCTGTAACAGAAGTAAATGCCAAGATGGATGAAGTGATTACTAAAGTCAAACAGTTTGGTATCGAAGCAAAAGATATCAAAACACAAAGTGTGAGTGTCTACCAAGATCAAGAGCAAGTGACTGTTGAAGGTCGGCAACGCTTTGAACCAGGCTCTTGGCGTGCAAATAACTCTATTCAGATCAAGTTGCGCAATGGTGACCGCGCTTCTGATTTAGTCGGGCTTTTGAGTTCCAGTGGCCTCACCGATATTTCTGGACCAAACTTCATGGCTGATCCAGATGCTACCGCAGATACTACAGATTTACTACAACAAGCTGTAGAAAAAGCTCGTGCGAAAGCAGAACAAGTGGCCGCTGCCAATGGTATGCGTGTCCGTCGTGTGATCAATATTTCTGAAGGCGGCAGTACTGGCGGTATTTATCCAATGTTTGACATGGCACGAAGTGCAAGTGGTGGCGGCGCCCCAATTGAGGCAGGTACATCCACTGTTTATTCCAGTGTGAGTGTTACGTTTGAGATTCGTTAATAGTACTACGATTATTCTTCAAGCATCGTTTGAGTGCCACGAATTGATAGAGTTGTCAGAATATCACTGAGTTCAGCCTTAAATTTTGTTTTGAGATCTGCGATAGTTCCCTCAAGATCCTTCTCATTCATAAATCCAAAATGAAGCGTAACTTTTTCTTCACCAGCTTCAAGTATACATTCAGCGTTATATCCCCCATATTTTTTGTAGAACGCTACTCGGCATGTGCCACTACGATGTCTATGCTGAAAGTACTCGGCAGCTTTAGTACCTAAAATGCCACCATATACACCTGAGTAAAGTGTAGTTCTGGTATCTGGATTTAGATTTATTTCTACAGTTTGCATCATGCTCCCTTTATTATCTATTTTTTTAATTCTGAGGGTACGTAGCACTTGGAATAAAAGTGCTTTGTTGCGCAAGCACTTCACAAAGCTGAGCAATAGTGGATGCATTACCACTAACAAGATTACGTACTTCAGTTGCCAAATTTTCGAGATATTGTAAAAATTCAAGCACCACAATTGATTGCTCATAAGTGAGAGGTTCAAAATCTTGTAGCTCTATTTGATCTAGATCTTCAATCTCTGGTACTTTCATAATTGCAGCTCCGATTTACAACTAGTTTGTTACAATAGTTGCATGCGATTATACAACACCCTCACACGAACGGTAGAAACTGTTGAGCCGCTCCATTCTGGCTCAGTGGGGTTGTATGCCTGTGGACTGACGGTCTACGACTACACGCATCTGGGGCATTTACGCAAATACACGATGGATGATGTTTTGATTCGCGCACTGCGTCACGCAGGCTTCAAAGTTAAATTCGTCCAAAACATTACAGACGTAGGACATTTGGCTTCAGATGGTGACACTGGTGAAGATAAATTAGAGAAGGGTGCCAAGAAATATAACAAAACTGTCTGGGATATAGCCCACGAGTTTGAAGATTATTTCTGGCGAAGTATGGATTTGATGGGCAACGCACTTCCAGATGTCAGCTGCCGAGCCACGGAGCATATTGAAGCGCAGCTAGAAATGGTGAAAATTCTCGAGAAAAAGGGTTTTGCCTATGTCATAGACGGTGATGGCGTGTACTTTGATACTGCAAAAATTTCTGATTATGGTAAGTTGGCTGGTTTTGATCCTGAAAGTTTGCAAGAAGGTGCTCGTGTGGAAATGGTGGCAGGGAAACGCAATAAAACAGACTTCGCGTTGTGGAAGTTTGAGCGTCCTGGTGAAAATCGTGCGATGGTCTGGCCAAGTCCTTGGGCAGAGCGGAGTTTCCCTGGCTGGCACATCGAGTGTTCTGCGATGGCGTTGCAATATTTGACAGATGTCAAACAACCTGATGGCAGTTTCAATTGGGAGAAAGCAGACGCTATAACAATCCATACTGGTGGCATCGATCATATTCCGGTACATCACACCAATGAGATTGC
>OMIS01000076.1 GCA_900299155.1 bacterium | reverse complement strand
TTAGATGGAACCACAGAAATGAAATGTATAAAGTACTTTTGGACAACTTAAAATCTAACCCGCTGACGCTCTAAACGTCACAAGACCCTTCACTATAATGTCAGATGCAAACTATCTAATTCGATACTTCGTATCCCGTTGGATTTCACGTTCTTGATCTCGCTGCTTAAGCACCGCACGTTTTTCATGTACCTTTTTACCACGTCCTACACCAATATCCATCTTAATATTTCTGCCCCCCACAAAAAACGTAAGTGGCACTATTGCACGGCCTTTATTGTTACTCCATTCCTGAAGCTCCAGCAACTCTTTTTTATTCAATAATAATTTTCGAGTGCGCTTGGGATCATAGTCTTTTTCTTGAGAATAGGGATATTTATTTATTTGTGTATTAAGTAAAAATGCCTCACCACCAATGATTTTGATATAACTTCCCGCAAATGATGCGTGTCCTAGCCGTAAACTCTTTACCTCTTGGCCAGACAAAACCACCCCAGCTACGTACTTGGTTTCTATAGTATATTCATGATGTGCTTTTTTATTAACAATAAGAGACATATCCGTAGTATACCAGGGATTTTGTTGCTGTTTGCGATGATCATACAGGAGATTACCTCAGTACTACTGCTACCCCTCCAAGAATATAACTAGAGTGTCACTTCATAAATAATTGAACCGCTCACGACAAATGCTTTGCCCAGTTGTTCTTGTACAAAAAATCCAGTAGCTGAAGCCAGTGAATTACTGCGCACTTCTCGCAAGAACTGTCCCGATTTGGTTAGTACTACCAAGCGTTTTTTCTCAGGTTCAAGTGCATAGAGATTGGTCGTGGCTTCTTGGGTAAATAGAAATGTTGGCGTAGAAAATGGCTCAGACATGCCTGTTACCGCAAAACTAGCTTTTTTCCCTGCTGAGAACTTTAATATTTCTCCCTTTTCAGTAGATAACCACACATCTCCATCAATCATCAATGATTTGATTGAATCAAATGATACGCCCAGTGGATCTTGCAGCCAACCAATTGGATCAGAGTACGTATCAGATTTTTCTGCTTTGGAATATCTATATATATTTCGCTTCTCAGGATTAAAAACATATACATAACTGCCAAAAGTATTCAAAAATGTAGCTGCTCTATTTGAATCACCCAGTTCTTTTATTGTAGCTGGTTGAGAATCAGCGGTAAGTCCCACTGAATATACTCCACCAGCTATAAGTGCTACTGCTTCATCACGCTGAGGACTCACCGCTTTGACAGCATCAAGTGAAGAAAGCTCAAGTGATAGAAATTGTTTTGTGGGTAAATCGAGCACAACGAGAGTTTTTTTTTGAGCATCTATGAAAACTGCTTTTTGACCTTGTAGTGTTGTAAACGTAGTTAAGAAACCTTGGCTAGCCAGACGAAGGTCATAGAAAATTGGTAAATCAGCAAATTCTTGTTTACCAGACACTTCAGCTTCAGTCGCACGTGCCGTGGTCACCATCCCTTCCAGTTTCTCTACCACCACTGTTCTGCCACTTTTTGTATATTCAGCCTGGAGCTGCACAAGCTCTGCAATAACCGTTTCAATTTGAGCTCGGGCAGAAATAGGATCTTGTTCCGCCGTAGTTTTAGCACTAGTAAGTTGCTGCTCATATGGTGTAATCAGTTCTTTTGCAAATGCTTGCTCTGCATGCAGATGCAGAACATAATATATGCCGATTCCAATCCCCACTGCTACCAATAGCCCAATTCCCAAAATCCAGAGGACAGATTTCTTTTGCAAGTGGTTACCCACGTAGGTTTTCTTTGAGAACAGCTTAGGAAGGTTTTTGAAAAAATTAATGAAATGGTCAAGTGGTATACCATCTGTAGTACCGCTCGCAGAACGCTCAGTGGGTACGGAAGTTTCCAGATGATCAGACTGTGCCTGAAGTGCTTCAGGGATATCCAGATCATTTTGAACTTTGACCGGCTCTACCGCAGCAGGATGTACTACATATTCTTCATGTTTATACTCAGACTCACTTTTTGTAGAAATTGTCACAAAAGAAATTGCGGAAAGTGCTGAGTTTTCTAAGCCATGAATGGCAGGTACGATACTGGTGATTACTCCATCCACATCAAACCCCTGACCGAACTGCAACTCTACTGTGGAGAGAAATTGTTCAGCTTGCTGTGTTGCAAAAATGAAGACATCATCCTCTTTTACACTTCCTTGAATTAAGGCAATCTCAGATCTCGCCTCCACAAGCGCACCTACTTTTGCAGCACGTTTGAGCCAGACTGAACCTTGGCGAGAACATACTGTACAACGCCCTAAATAGAAAATTCCCAAAGTTACTGAGAGATCACATGACTTTTCAGATGCAATTCCCTGTAGATATTCCACAAACTGGTACAGATGTTGCGCGTTTCGTAATTCTTGCTCCAAAATTAATCCAAGAATATCCCGACCCACTCCGCTAGCATTTTCACCCGATACTGCGATAGTTCCAACTAAATGTACCCCACCATATGCATGATCAACACTTTGCGACCATCCTTGGACCTGTGGCAGACCAACAACTGGGGTTACACTCACAGTTTGCATTCTTGAGCGTATTTTAACATGCATATCTGTAGATACGAGTGAAAAACCTTGGGTTTAAGGTACAGAAAAAAACACAGCAATTTAGCGCGGCTGGATCACTGTAGTTATAGAACGAGGAAAAAGATCACTACCACTAGTAGTGCAAAAATTAAATGAATATAGCCAATAATCTGCAAAAAGCTTGAGAGACTCGTCACGACCGTTTGACGCATTAAAGCGATCTGACGCACAACAACAAAACTGAAAATAACATACAAAAGTGCTGCAATGATAAACATTACTTTCAAAATTCCCAGGAAAATTGCAGAACTGGTAAGTTCAGTAACGAGTGAATCCTGAGGTCCCATTTGTAGTTCTAGTAATGTAGCAAAGATCATACAACCTTTTAGTTTACTCTTCCTTCAATTTTTTCGCGTTCTTCTTCAAGCATCAACTCATTTAATAATTTAGTCACTTGAGAAGGATGTGGCACATCTTCAAACTCAAACTCGGTTTTTTCGGCTGCAGTTTGAACCTGAACAGTACCAAAATCAAATACAGAACGAAGCGCACCACCTTTGGTGGCCGTTACATCTTCAATGTTATCAATTTTGGCAGCTGAAATATTTTGATAAATCAAAGAAAGGAAATCTACGTCAATAATTCGTTCGTCAGTGATGATATAGACATTAAAATACCAGGTCAAAAATGATTCAATTACATAACCAGAAAGCAACATATACCAACCCAAAATTGCTGCGAAATGGTAGGTAGCTGGTAAGAAATCTAAGAATGGAATACCTGAGAAAATAATCGGAATTATCGCAATGATAATTGCTAGAACTACCCAACTCACTTGTGTTAAAGGATGTTTGCGCAGTAATAGCAAAATTTGCTCGTCAGGAGCTTGCGTAGAAAATGCTGTCCATCTAGGTTTTGCTGCAAAAGCTGCCCATGGTGACGTTTCTGCATCCATTTCTGACATCACTTCTGAATACTCTTCTACAGCTTTACGCGTAGATTTTTTCTCATGAGATTTAGCCCGCTTTTCCTTAACCGCAGTCAAAACTTCTTCTTTTGAAGGGTTATTTTTTGTTTCTTCTGATTCAAGTTGTGTGCTATCAAAAATATCAGGCATATACGTATTATATCAGGTCGATGTAGAGAAGTGATACATTCAGTTATTTTACTGATTGCCTATTTGAGTGCTTGTTGCAGCGTTTTTATACCTTGTTGTTTATATATTTTGTCGAAGGAAAATATAGAATCCAGATTTAATTCTTTAATAAGAATCATGTTCATACAATCTGTCATGGAAACACGTTTACTTTGAATCTTACTAAACAAATCAACTGCTCTGTGATGTCGCTCTCTTGTTGGATACAAAATGTGTATCTTGTATTCTTCTAGAAAGCGCAAAAATGACAAACTTTGTTTTTTAGATAAATAATATGAAATTTTAGTGGTTACTTCGTCTACAACATCCCAAGAAGTGTACAAACTGTACTCTGTACCAGTTAAACGTTCAAGTAGCTGAATTACAGGCTCATGGAGACTATCCGAGGCACTCTCAAGCCCAATAAATGCGTCCGAGTCAACATAGATTTTCATACAGCATGCAGATATTCATCATTTGCACTTAAATCACGCGGTGCTCCTTTGGGAGCTTGCTTTGCACGCTTGAGTAAAGCAAGTGTCACATTTTTTTGAGGCCGTAAGTCAACTAAAAAGCGTTCAACTGCCTGACGTACAATTTCACTAAAAGATACTTGTTTATCTTCAGCATACTGCATCAGCAGGGCTTTTTGAGTAGGTGTAAATAATACTTGAGTTCTTTCCATAGTTACATCATACACATTACACACTATAATTTCAAGTAGAGATGTTTATCTTGCTGGATCAAGTGACTTAAGTATTAATGAAAAACACAAAATTAAATATACACTTAATCTCTTCGCAGTAACTTCAAAAATGTATCCTGATCTACTTCCACGCGCCCCATCTGCTTCATTTTTTTCTTGCCTTTGGCCTGTTTAGCAAGGAGTTTTTTACGACGAGTTACGTCACCACCATATAAGTGCTGTGTCACGTCTTTACGGAATGCTTTAATCGTTTCACGAGCAATAACTTTTCCACCGATTGCAGCTTGAATCGGCACTTCAAACATCTGACGAGGAAGAATTTCTTTTAGTTTTGCGGCAATTTTTCTACCTTCAGCTTCTGCCTTTTCGCGTACACACATAAAACTCAATGCTTCTACAACTTCTTGATTAAGCAGTACATCCACCTTAACCGCATCAACTTCCACAAATCCTTTGACTGTGTATTCAAATGATGCATAGCCAGAAGTGACAGACTTGAGCTTGTCATGAAAATCGGTAATTAGTTCTGAAAGTGGCACTTCGCAATCCAAGCGGATACGTTCACCCACTACTCGGCTTTCCAATAAATGCCCGCGACGTTCACGAATCATCTGGAGCACGACTCCACTAAATCGTTCTGGAGTAAAGAGATTTATCTCTGCCATTGGTTCACGAACAAGCAAAATTTGCGAAGGATCAGGCAATTGAGCTGGAGAGTGAATCTCTAGTTCTTCACCTGTTCTCATTGAAACTTGATATGGGACTGAGGGTGACGTAGCGATGAGCTCTAAATTAAACTCTCTGCTCAAGCGTTCTAACACAATTTCTGCATGCAAAATCCCCAAGAATCCCACGCGCAGTCCACTTCCCAACGCATCACTGTGAGTCCCGATATATTGCAGCGCAGCATCACGTAAAACTAGTTTACTCATCGCATCTTGAAGTTCACTAAATTCAGAAGCATCCACTGGATATAACTCTAGGTAAACCATAGGTTGTGGCTCTTTATAGCCTGGTAATGGCTCCACTTGCGCAGCATCAGCAGCACGAGTGATGGTATCACCCACTTTGAGTGAGCGCACATCTTTCAAACCGGTGGCGATGTATCCCACTTCACCGGTGAGCAGCTCGTCTTTCTTTTGCATAACAGGATTGTAAATACCAATTTCCAAAGGCAGCATACTGGTACCAGCGCGTACAAACTCCAACTTATCTCCTTTTCGTAAAGATCCATCCACGATTCTCACCAAAGCGATTGCACCTTTGTGCTGATCAAACAAGGAAGTAATCAATAATCCGCGAGCTGCTGCATCTGTTTGGCCAGTTGGTGCAGGCACGCGTTCAATAATTGTATGGAGGAGCATTTCAATGTTAAGCGCAGATTTGGCAGAGACCTTGATAATATCTTCTTCATCCACATTAAACATTTCCATGAGCTCAAGTGTTGTACGTTCTACGTCTGCAGAAGGCAAGTCAATTTTATTAATAACAGGAATAATCACTAGACCAAGATCTTTGGCCTTTTCATACGTAGAAAGTGTTTGTGCCTGGACTCCTTGAGTGGCATCCACAACAAGTAGCGCACCTTCACACGCAGCCAAAGAACGACTGACTTCGTAGCCAAAATCTACATGTCCTGGGGTATCAATCAAGTTGAGGGTGTATGTTTGGCCTGGGACAGATGTGCGAGCTGCCTGTGCTGCTTCAGAAACTTGTGCAGTGGCAGGCAATGTATACTCCATCCGCACTGGGGCAAGTTTTATGGTGATACCACGTTCTTTTTCGATTGGATTACTATCCATCATCCGCTCTTCAAACTGGAAGTCGTTAACCGTGCGCGTCAAACGCAGTAAACAGTCGGTCAAAGTAGTTTTGCCGTGATCAATGTGCGCGATGATACAAAAATTTCGAATATGTTCTTGAGAAGACATGGGGTGAATTATACCTGGAAATAGGCTTTTTCACAAAAGCAGGTCACAATTATCTCCATGATCCTACGTACAGCTATTCTTATTCCTTAAAAGTATATGTCTGACCACCTTCAATCAATGTCATTTTGTTGTAATGATCTTGCATTGCATTAAAGAAATTATACACTGATGCATTATTTGTAGAGACTGCTGAATCGGCATTCACTGTAAATGTACCCTCTTTAAACTCAACTGGCGCGCCTGTTACCTGAACTAATCCTCCAGCAGAAGTACCCTGAATACTCATTGACATCTGGGATTGATCAATAAGATCAAAGAGGTATGGATTTTTAATTAATGTCTCGATAGTATATGGATCTATAGTTACTGCACGGATCCGTATCCTTCCTGGACCTTTTAATTCAGCTGCAGTTATAGCTAGATTTTCAACAAATTCTTGTAAGCGTTTACCTTGCTCCGTTTCTGGTCTAGTTATAGACTGTTGTTCAGGAGATGCAAACAGTGGAGAACTGATAGTTAAACGTATTGTTCCATTTGCTACACTATTGAGAAACTCTTTAGAGTTACCTTGAGCATTGGCAAGCACAAAATCATGTATATCAAGTACATCTGGTTTTGCCACACCTGTGAATACCAAAGATTTGGGAGCATTTGTAAGTAGTTCACTAGTTCTCTGTGTAAATTTATATGCATCTCTGCCTTGTGCAACCACAAAGTAGCCACTAGCACCATTTGCAATCCACTTTATCTCACCGAAAAAACCAGTAAAATTACCCTCCACTTGATCAGTAATTACCAATTCTACTGCCTCACCCGGTATATAGTTGGGCATAGCAGCTGCAAGGTTTTCACCATTTTGAGCAAGGAGAATACTTGTACTATCTACGCCATATCCTGCAATACTGATCTTCATATTTTCTGCAGAAGCAAAGTACTCAATAAGACTGGACATAGCAGCAATTTCAGGTGACTGTGATTCCATTTCTAGCTGTTGATCTTCTGGTGAGACCGTTGCTGTGGCAGCTGGAGCGAGGCCTTCTTGACTAGGGTCACTGGTTACACTAAGAGGAGTTCTATTTTTATCGAACTCAGCATTCTTATATTTGCTACTATGTAATACTCTCTTTTGTGAATATTCATCATTTCGACTAAATATATCGCTATAACCGCTGATAGTTGTCATACCTATATATCGCTTGCCATTTAGTTCAAAGGTTATTTCAAGTGGTATATTTAGTGCGACACTCTCCATGCGCTCTCCACTCACTGTAAAATCGTATATCTCTGTTCCAGGCTCAAAACGTGAACCAAGTATTGTTACTTTCTTCCAATCAAGCACCACTCCTGGTGGGAGTCCCTCTATCATTTTATCTTCAAAAAACCAAGGCCAATCTTTTACGTCTAGATTGGTTTTACCTACCAAAGTGATCCATCCAAGACCTCGTGATTCACTTAAATCTATTTTTGGGTCTAAAATAGCAATTGTGTTCTTTTCACCTTCAACAGGAGCTAAATCTATTGCTATGACAGCGTTTTCATTTATCAATAATGCCTGGGTCTTACTAACTTCAAATTGTTGGTAACTACTACTTTCTAAAATAGATTTTAGAGCTTTGCCTGTATCAGTTTTTTGGCCAACTGAAGGGATGCCTTCAATTGTTTGCTTTCTAAAGACAAGAACTGGATCCATATTTTCAGCTAATCTAGTTTTTGTATCAGTTTCAGAATGTACTCGTACTCCTCTAATAGTAATTACTTGGCCATATTCATCTGCTTTAACAGAAGGCCCACATTCGCAGTTGAAAAGCACCACTTGGCTAAAAAATAAGATTTGTTTGTT
>OMIS01000075.1 GCA_900299155.1 bacterium | reverse complement strand
ATTTTAATATTTCATAAGGAAACAACTAGCTATGAAAGTTTTTCTTGCTTTTTTAGTTGTTTTAGCCATTTTGGTTGGAGTCGGAATAAAATTTTTAGTTTCACCAGTGGTTACTGCATACGGTATTTGTGAAGAAGCAAAAAATCAAAAATTTGCTAATCTGATGACGCCTGCTGACGGGGAAGATATGAGTGCATACTGCACATCTTCTCGCGAGGCTATTGATGATATGGCTGATTGTATGGATAGAGCAGCCCAAACTAGTGCTTTTGCCCCATACATCATTTCATATACTGAAAATGCTTCGGATGCCTACGGTTCAGCAGCCACCAGTCACGCTGAGCTTTGCCCAACATATAAATTGGGAATGGAGTAGAGAAGTATATAAACTGCTTCGGCAAGAAAGTCACAAAAGTAAGTGGTTTCCATTTCTCTTTGTGTATCTTGAGTGAAACAAAAAACCCCTCTTTGCAGAGGGGTTTTTAAGTTCTGTTTGAATTGAATTCAAATTATTTGAGTTCAACGACACAACCAGCAGCTTCGAGAGCTTTTTTAGCTTCTTCAGCAGCTTTCTTGTCGACACCAGTGAGAACTGGCTTTGGAGCAGATTCGACGAAGGTTTTAGCTTCACTCAAACCGAGCTCTGGCTTCAAAGTACGGACAGCTTTGATTGCACCAATTTTGTTGGCACCGCCATCTTTAAGGATGACGTCAAATTCTGTTTTCTCTTCAGCAGGAGCTGTAGCAGCACCAGCAGCTGGAGCACCAGCCATCATCATAGGAGCAGCAGCACTCACGCCGAATTCCTCCTCAAGAGCTTTTACCAATTCAGAAACTTCCATTAAAGAAAGCTCCTTGACCGCGTCGACGAGTTTTTGAACTTTGTCTGACATATTTTTTTCCTTTCTGTATAGTACGGTTATAGGTACATTACTTAATTACTACTAGGGGTTTCAGAACCCTTCTTATCTGCAATAGCTTTCAAAGCATAGACCAAGTTGCGCTGTCCTGCTTTCAAGACGTTCACCATGCCATAGGCAGGGCCATTCAAGCGAGAAATCAACATAGAGATGAGCTCTTGCTTGCCTGGGAGCTTACTCAAAGCTTCAAGTTCTTCACTTGAAAGCACTTTGTCATCAGCCACCATGTAGCCTTGTTTGATTGTTAACTTTTCGGTATCTTTTTGGAATTGAAAGAGTGCTTTAATAGCAGCAACTTCATCTTGGAAAGAGAAGATGACGCCTGACATACCATTGAAAGAATCTCGCAGCTCTGGTTTGTTGAGCACAATGTTCATCAAGGTGTTTTTAGCGACTCTAAAGTTACCACCAGCTTTGCGCAGAGCAGAGCGAAGTTTAACTTGATCGTTTACGGTTGTGCCAGCAAAGTCAACGATAGCGACTGTTTTGGCTTTTTGTAAACTCTCTTGAAGTTCTGTAACTTCTGATTGGTTGTGTTTGTTAGGCATATGGTTTCCTTACTCTCAAAAATAAATTCTGCAAACAAGTACGCGGTGAGCAACTCTCACCTTGATGAACTCGCTATTCAATCAGTGCTGCTCGTTTAAGCTGCAATGACACTCGTTCAACAGTACTTTTATTTCACAATTTATTTCTGTGCTATGTACTTATTTTTTAATTTACTTGACAGGGCAAAAGTGGAGCAGAGGAGAACAAAAGAAAAGTGAAAAGTGCAAACTGCAACTTTAGAACTTAAAAAATGTGGCTTCCTCGGCGTGACTTATCTGGTTTTGGCAAACATCTGTCTGTCAGAACTAGAGCGCGCTGTCTTTGGATGAAGTGTGATTATATACGCTCAGTCAGCAAATTACAAGATGTTGCCTGCAGTTGTGACACAACGTACTCAAATATAAGCTGCTCACATAACTTACTCAAGTTGGCCGGCCCCAATCACATCAAGGAGAGAAGGATCCAGATCTGGATTAATTACAGAATGAGCAAATTGATTGAGTAAAGCAGGAACGATGTCATGCAGTTCAGTCAAAGATTGTGCGGCAAGCGCGAGTTGTGTTGCTACTGCGTATGCTTCGCTTGCTGCAGCTGCGGTTACAAATTGAATAGCGAGTGGCTAGGCATCACCAAAGGCTAAGCAGAGTTGTGCGAGAGGGTTAAATTCATCATAGTTAGCAGCAAGTAAGGTAAGTGCTACAGAGCCATTGATCTCGGTATGGTGAAAACTAGCTCCATCACCCTCAGCAGTGAGGGTCTGAGAAAAGGTTTGGGGCAGATAAAAAAATGTTTCACCATGTGACATATACACCTTTCTAAATATAGAGTTTCAGAACTACTCATCACTCATTTGAGCATTGTCAGTAGAGTATACACCTTGAGTTGTGTAACTCAGAAGTGTACACATTCTTGAAGCATTGCATTTTCTTCGTGTCTGTTTTATTCTTTGAACATACAAATCATGAAACAGTTACATCTTCTTACCAGCCATCGTTATTCAACTTTCCAACAAGCCATTAAGGTTGATTACGGGGTTTAATGGTTATAAATAATAAGAGTAAAAAACCAAACCCCGCATACAACCAAGCGGGGTTTTTTAATATAACAAGTAAGAAAGTAGTAATTATTTATATAAGGAGGCCAGATGACACTATCGCCATCGACAACATCCTACACCTTGGAATCTTTGAAGGCACTTCAAGAGTTGCTTCAAAGTCATCGTGGTCTCTTGTGGGTTGATCCCACCACCAATAGTTTCGCTGTCAAGCAGATTACTCAACCTTTGAAAGAGGAAGAGCTAGAGCCACAACAAGCTTGACGGAAAAAGCTTGAGCGGGAGCGTAGTTGTTATGATGTTAGAACACGATTGTCTAACAGCTGATGACGATACACTCCCGCATCTTTCTTTTTAATTTTATATTTATATATCCATATAAATACATACCCAAATTAGTACTCAATAGTACGCAGTTATTTTGTATGGTGTGTAGATTGAGGTGAAATTGTGTTTAAGTGTCTTTGTAGAACCTTCGGATCTGAAGTACCCACAAAAATAAATGATCCATTATTTACTTAGCTAGAGAGAAGAGTATAATCATCATCTGTGAAATCAGTACAAATCGTAACCACCACTACAACTACTACCACCAAATAGGGGGTACGTTGTGATGGTTACAAAGCAACACCCCCCACAGAGGGGTTTTTTTGTAGCAAAATTAGTACAATGACAGTACTCGAAAGGGAATATGTCTCAACAAAATGATGAAAAATTAGCGAAACTTGCTCCAGCAGAACTGGAATTATGGAAGATGCGCCACACGGCAGAACACGTCTTGCACCAGGCTGTAAAAGAACTGTATCCCAGTATCCACTTGGCTATGGGACCAGCCACAGAAGAAGGTTTTTATTTTGATTTTGATGCCTCTCCAGAAGGAGCAGAAGCAGTCAAGATCTCTGAAGAAGATTTCCCAAAAATTGAAAAGCGCATGAACGAGATTATCAAACGAAATCTGCCCATGATTCGTGCCGAAATTTCTCCAGAAGAAGCGCGCGAACTTTTCGCAGGCAATCCATACAAACAAGAATGGGTAGAGCTTGCAGCGGGACGAGGTGAAAAAATTACTATCTATTGGACGGGGAAACAAGGTGAAAAGGGTTCGATGGTAGATTTATGTGCAGGACCTCACGCGGAAAGTACTGGGGCGGTTACAGCCTTCAAGCTGCTTTCAGTAGCAGGTGCATATTGGCATGGTGATGAGAAAAATAAAATGCTGACTCGCATTTATGGCACTGCATTTTTCTCTCAAGCAGAACTTGAACAATTTATTGAGATGAAAGAGGAAGCTAAACGCCGCGATCACCGCAAACTCGGTCGTGAACTGGAGTTATTTTTCATTGATGACATGGTGGGTAAGGGTTTAGTCATGTGGTTGCCTAAAGGTGCAGTAGTCAAAGAACAAATCGAGAACTTTGCAAAAGAAAAAGAAGCTGAAGCGGGATACGTCCGTGTCTCTACACCGCATATCGCTCGTGAAGAACTCTACCTGACTTCAGGTCACTTGCCATACTACAAAGACAGCATGTATCCACCAATGGTGATGGATGACTCCACGTACTACATGAAGGCGATGAACTGTCCACATCACCACCGAATTTTCTTGCACAAGCCACGTTCATACCGCGAGATGCCACTGCGTTTGGCAGAGTATGGCATGTGTTATCGCAACGAACTTTCTGGAACGCTAGCTGGATTGCTCCGGGTGCGTGCGCTGGCCATGAATGATGCCCATATATATTGTCGTAAAGATCAGATTAAAGCTGAGTTTGAAAGTGTCATTAAGCTGACGCAAGGGTACTTCAATACCTTTGGTCTAGAAAACTATTGGTTCAGACTCTCCAAGTGGGATCCAAATCACACCGAAAAATACATTAACCAGCCAGAAAACTGGGAGTATGCAGAAGGTGTTTTGCGCGAAGTTTTGGAAGAAATGAAGGTGCCATTTGTGGAAGCAGTGGATGAAGCAGCATTTTATGGACCCAAAGTAGACGTGCAGTTCAAGTCTGTGATTGGACGCGAAGAGACGATGTCCACCATCCAGCTGGACTTCTTGGCACGTGAGCGGTTTGGACTTTCATACACTGATGAGACCGGTGCTGAAAACAAAGAAGTGTTTGTCATTCACCGTGCACCATTATCTACGCACGAGCGGTTTATGGCCTTCTTACTGGAACACTACGCGGGAGCATTCCCAACATGGCTAGCTCCAGTGCAAGTCAAAGTGTTACCGATTTCAGACAAGCATGCAGAATATGCGCAGAACGTGCAAAATGCTTTGAAAGAAAAAGGAATTCGTGTTGAACTTGATGATCGGTCAGAACGCTTAAGTGCCAAGATCCGTGATGCTCAGCTGCAAAAGATCCCGTATATGTTGGTGGTGGGTGACAAAGAGGCTCAAGACCAAACAGTAGCAGTACGCAAGCGCGCAGGTGGGGCACAAGAAGTGACGCCACTCAGTGAGTTTGTGGCAGCTGTGGTGAGTGAAATCAGTGAGCGCAGATAAGAGTAGTTAGGTATAAGTAGGTGAGTTGAGGCGGCGGAAAATTTTCCGCCGCCTCTTTGGTGTATCAATCAATGTGGTATCATACCAGGGCTATGATAGCTAATACAGAATCCCCACAAACAATTGATGCTGAAGTAGGATATGCAGTGCGACAAGCACAATACCTTTTACTAGATGCTGCTAGGAGTTATTTAGATGTAAATGATGAGGGTTTACAAGGATTGATATATCAATCAACATTGCTGCTTTTAGCAAAAATCATACCAGATATTGCCCCACGGGTACTAGAGGAACTAGCTAAAATGGATTCGTCTCAGGAAATTGCAGCCCTCATCTTAGAATTACAAACTGGTCTTTCAAAAAATCAAAGTCCAGTAGAAGACAGTGCCTTGCCCAGCGAGAATTTACCGATAGATGCACAATTAGTAGAAATAGCCAAGTTACCTCAACAGGACTGGTTCAACACAATACTTTCAATTATAAACGTAAATCCACAACAAATACGAATACTTGGATGTTATCACGAAGTAATGATAATCCCTACTGGCTGGAAGATATTGCAAGCGTTATTGGCAGCCTCTCAAAACTCTCTTACAGAAGGTGAAATAACTGCAGCAGCAGGAAAAAATGTAACAGCTATTGAATTAATGAAGATAATTAGTGATTTAAATGCTTTCTTTGATCGATCTTTACCCATATGGCTCCCAGGCTATGATATCGCTTTTGTTTTTCGTACAGACCTCAACAATATTGCTTGCTCCGTCAGGGTGGAGGGAACATTAACTAAAAATCAATGATACTAAAACTATGTCTCGCATCGAACACCCTTGGCAAAAAAATGATTCACTGACTGCTCTTACGAGCGCAATGGCTCAGGGAATGCATGCAAAAACCTTTTTAAGGATTCAGGATTTACCTCCAATATTGCAGGTGCCAAAGTATTCTCCTGACGATAGTGAAGTGACTTGTTTATTTGAGAAGCATCATGCATTTTTTATTGAAGTTTTACGTCTTAAACTGACGGCATTTGAATTATTAGCTGTACGAGAGGCATTGCATCTTTTGCGTGGTGAGTACTTGCGTTGTGCACAAATTGCAATTAATGCACAAGAACTAGAAGTCGCAGCAGAGTATCAGCGCTACGCCCAGCAGTTTTTCTTGTTATATAGAATTTTTGCGAAGAGGCAGCTAGATTCAGAAATGACATCAAATTGTCGTGGCATGGATAGAATACGCCGATCGGCAGTACGGTTGATGATTGCATATACTCAGCATCCCCCCACAGACACGCAGTCTGTGTATATTGAGTCACTGGCTGCAGATCGACAAGGGTTTCAAAATTCACTTTCCGATGGAACAATTCTTAAACGCGCAGAAACCAACTCCGCGGCAGAGTATCAGTCGTGGATTAGTGCAGCAGCAGCTTTGTTTCTTACAAAATTACCTAACGGGGAAGAGTATTTCAGTACAGATTCTTATAACCCGCTCACCAAACTTTTACACCTGGTTCGCATGGGGATATCTTTTGCAGATAAAGATATTATCTTAGCAGTAGACAAAAGAGGGAGCGGTAAATACAGCGTTGTCCCACAGCTTACTGATCCACTCGAGCGCATCGGAATAAGTATTAATGACTCAAATGACCGCAATAGCCTACAAGTTACTGATATATTCGCTTTTTACAATGCTGTGCATTTTTTATATAAAGTGCGGTTTCAAGAGTTTTCTACAAACCTTGCAAAGCGGAGTTTATCAAGGGAAGAAATTCCAAATACTGCAAATTTTTTAGGTAGATTGCTTGAAGCAGAGCTATTTTGTATATATGGTCAATTGCAGAGAGAGTTTTCATTTGAGAACTGCTTTCACTTAGTTACAATTCTTGAACGTGCACTACGGTTGGAGATACTGAGTGCTATCCCTATGACATCTATTTTAAAATTTAAAAATGTGCTCATTCAAATAGAACGGCTTATTGAGCGAACCCCTAATTTCATTACAACACGGTGTAAGGATCCTCGTATTGTTGAGCAGGAAACCGAGTATTTTTCTCAGGTGAGAATGAGATTGAGTGCGCTTATTGCTGAAAAAAGTAAAGAATAATTTT
>OMIS01000074.1 GCA_900299155.1 bacterium | reverse complement strand
AGAAATGAAATGTATAAAGTACTTTTGGACAACTTAAAATCTAACCCGCTGACGCTCTAAACGTCACAAGACCCTAGATATATAGATGCGTCAGTAGAACAATTGATAAAAAATATTCCTGCGTTACAAAGTAGATTAAGAATAATTCGTGAAATTGCTGAAGGGAAAAAAATATCTAGCCAGCAAGTCCGAGCAGAAATAATTTATAAATACTACCATACATAAAATGTACGGTCAGGACCTACTACTTCATCTGCAACTATTGAATATAGTGGTATTTATTACATTTTTGTAAAATGCTGATTTGATATGCCTTGGTATATTTTCTTAGTCCTAAGCTCACTTCGTCTCTAACTCATCTTTGAAAGCTTCGTATGTTTCATTAAGTTTTGAAAATGGAAATGAGGTAAGTATAGCTATAACCAGAAGACCCGCTAATTTATATGCTTCTTCAGGAAGCTGCTCGTTTTTAATGAATTTTACATTCTGAACTGCAATTGCGATACCTAATAAGATTGAAATCACCATATTTCTGTAATACTGAAACTTAATGGTTTCCTCTACATATCGATCAGTTAAAAGCATGGTTGGGACAGGGACTTCAGGCTTTTTCACAAATAGTGAGAATCGGGTTAAGGCATCCGTACTTCCGTTTAATGTATCACGAAAGAATCTCTGCAATTGACTATGCCATAATGCATCATATCTGATAGCTGCCTCTTCAACTTCAGATGATAATAATGGTCTCTGTTCAGGTACTAGTAACATATTCTGTCCTCCTTTATAGGAAGTGTCGTAAAGAAAGCTGATTATATCGCAAAATAATCAAATACTCTTGAGGAAATCATCTGGGACAACTACTTACAAGCACAGACTGGCATTTTATGCAGCTGATTTTTTGGTTGCAGAGGACTTTTTAGCTTTACTAGCTGGAGCAGCTTTTGCTTTAGTTGTTTTCGCTTTACTTGCTGTAGTTTTACTCTTGGTGGCTTTAGCTGCTGCTCTCTTTTCTTTACCTGGATTTTTGCCTGCTTTAGCAAACTTTTCTTTTTCTGCATCCATCACTTGTTTACGCTTTTCTGCCTTCTGTTTTCTGATCTCTTGTTGAGCTGCCCACTCGGCTGGTGTAACTCGCATCCCTGATTCAGGTTTTTTCCAACTTGCCCAGTCACATTCAGGATATCTAGCACAGCCAAAAAACTCTTTGCCCCAGCGCGATTTTCGTGCGATCACATCACCTTGCTGACACAATGGGCATAAGACACCTTCCACCTTGTCCACAATATTTTCGGTAAAGTCACACTCTGGGAACCTGCTACAGCTTTTGAATTTGCCAAATTTGCCGGTGCGGATCACAATTTCTCCCCCACCTTCTGCCAAATCACCACATTTTGGACACTTCACACCAGTTTTCTCCACAGGCACCTGTGCGCGCTGGGCATCTGCCGCTTCTTCTACCTTTTTGTGGAATGGCTTGTAAAACTCACTCACCACTTTTACCCATTCTTTTTCCCCACGAGAAATACGGTCCAGGTCTTCTTCCATTTCCGCGGTAAACTGGTACTCCATGAATACAGGAAAGTGCGCCATCAAGAAATCACTGACTGTCATACCCACTGGAGTGGCCACAAATCGCTTTGCATCGCGCATAACATAGCCACGATCTTCAATCACGGAAATAATACTGGCGTAGGTACTTGGACGACCAATGCCCTGTTGTTCCAGAGCTTTGACGAGTGATGCATCGTTATATCGTGGAGGTGGCTGTGTGAACTTTTGAGCGGCGTTGTGTTGACCATAATGGACAACTTGCCCTTCTTGAACATTTGGCAAAATCACATCACTGCGGTCTGGGAATAGTCGCATCCAGCCGTCAAATTTAAGAACAGAACCGGTGACGCGTAAGGCAGCATGTTTGTCTACCAGAGCTTGTGCGGCAGCAGTTTCTCCTGTACTACTTGCATGATTTTTGCCTGCTGCACTGCCAAACTTGGCATCCACCACAATTGTTGTTTGATCATAGACTGCAGATGGCAGCTGACTGGCCAAAAATCTGCGCCAGATCAAATCATACAACTTGGCGTGACGCTCTGACATCTTGCCACCCATCGCTTCAATTTTGTCTGCACTGACGTAGACATCAGTGACACGAATTGCTTCGTGTGCTTCTTGGGCATTCTTTGATTTATTGGCAAAAACACGAGCTTGTGCTGGCAAGTACTGCGGCCCAAACTGCTTTTCAATATAACTGCGCGCCATGCCGATTGCTTGGGTAGAAAGGTTGACGGCATCAGTACGGTGATAGGTAATCAAACCTTCTTCGTACAGATCTTGAGCTAACCGCATCGATTGCTTACTACTCATGCCCAGGCGGTTTGCTGCTGCCTGCTGGAGTGTGGACGTGGTAAATGGAGGCAAACTGCTGCGAGATCGTTCTTTGCGCTCCACTGCTTTTATTTTGTAATTTGCATACGGCAAGTTTTCAATAATTGGATTGACGTCATCTTTGTTTTTTGGATCAAATGCTTGGCCATTCACTTCAAAAACGCGCGCCACAAATACGTTGTCTGGCAGTTCTTCCAAAACTTTTCCATCCACAAATGCCTCAACCGTGCCCTCGGCAGAAAGCTTGAGTGCAACATCTACTTCCCAGTATTCTTCTGGTTGAAATGCTTCGATCTCACGCTCACGTTCCACGATCATCCGCAGTGCCACCGACTGAACACGGCCTGCTGAAAGTCCACGCTTCACTTTGCGCCATAACACGGGTGAAACTTCATAGCCCACCAGACGATCCACTACACGGCGAGCTTGCTGCGCATTCACCAAATCCATCTTGAGTTCTGTAGGATGGCTGATGGCGTGCTGAACAGCTTGCTTGGTAATTTCATGAAATGTAGCACGCTTAAATTTATCTTTTTGAATATCCTTCAAAACATGTGTCAAATGCCAGGCTATAGCTTCTCCTTCACGGTCAGGGTCAGTAGCCAGATAGACAATGCTCGCACCAGATGCTTGTTTCTTGAGCGTTGAGATAACTTTTTTCTTGTCATCACTCACCTCATATTTAGGTGAAAAATTCTTATCAATTTCCACGCCCATTTCTTTTCGTGGGAGATCTCGAATATGTCCCACTGAGGCTTCAACGACGTATTCATCGCCTAAATACCCCCTGAGTTTTCGGGCTTTGGTTGGTGATTCGACAATAACTAGATTCATGAAAGTAGACTATATCCTAGGTATTTGCTTTTCGCAATTCTCTAATACAACTAATGTTTTTACTACAGTTACATAGGTTCCAGGCCAGGTATTATACAGGCTCTGGCAAATCAGGTACTATTTCTGCTCCATCACTCACGAGTACTGCCCCTTCATTTATCAAAGCCTTTACGCCCTGACTATAGGGACTAAAAATGGAACCCGGGACTGCATAGACTGCTCGCCCAAAGTCTGCGGCATACCCCGCCGTGATGTGCGTGCCGCTTTTTTCCGCAGCTTCTGTCACCACCACTGCGGTACTCATGCCAGCCACAATTGCATTTCGTGCTGGGAAGTTACCTTTACTCGGTGCTACATCTGGCGCAAATGGCGTGATAAACGTCATACCCCGCTCTAAAAATTCCTCAAACGTGCTGCTGTAACTTTTGGGATAGACATACTTGAAGCCATAGCCTAGTACCCCAATTGTAGGACCTTCCCAATCCAGCGCAGTGCGGTGTGCACAGATATCTACCCCATACATGAAGCCCGACACAATCTGGGCGCCGTTGATAACCAGCTCAGAAGTAATTTTCTCTGTCACTTTCCTTCCATACTCAGTGATGTGCCGTGTGCCCACTACCGCCACCGGTGGTCCAGTGCTCCAGTCCATTGGTATCCCTTTAGCAAAAAGAATCAGCGGCGGATTTTCTATTTCTCTCAGCAATGGTGGGTACTCTCTGCTCTCAAAATCTACCACCCGAATCTGCTCATTTTTTAGCCATTCCCAATATTCTGCTATAGTTTGTTCTTTTATCCTGCTTTCAATTGCTATGATTTTGTTTTCTGATACGCCTATATCACTCAAAAAATATCGATCAAATACCCGAATGTTATTTGGATCAGCTTCGGGTGCATTTTTTGTATCTTCAGACTCTACTCCACTGTGCAGTGCGTTTTTAATTTTCCACAATGTCTGCTGCCCAATGCCCTGCACACTGCAAAGAAATGAGTAGAGTTTTATTTCTAGTTCAGTCATGTGGTAAGATTACATCAGTATTCTTACAAGAAGCGTAGGAAAGACAAATATGACCAATGAAGTCCCTAACAATCAAGCCACTCAAGATATTGCTTCTTTAGCAAAAGCAATTGAAGAGCTTGCTATAAAACCCCACTTAAGTCCTCAAGAAGAATCACAGTTACTTGCTATGCAAGAAGCCCTGAATAAAGCAATTGAAAATGAACCTACCTTTGGCAAACCTATGCCTTCTGATTTCAAGAAGATTTTGATGCAAAATATACTGGGAGAAGTTGCTAAAGGAATTCCAAAGCCACAAGTAGAATCAGGTTTACAAAGACTTTTTAGTTCCTTAAAACCAAAAAAATAGTACACCTACATATAAATTTTGTTCACTTATGCCAGCAGCATTAATTAGCAAAACAGTTCATACTACATCTAGATATGCATGAGACTGCCCGCCCAGAACCACAAGCACTAATGGTTGTTATAGATACAGATGGGAAATTAATACCGCTGAGGGATGGCGCCTCAACGACAGAGACTGAACAGTATATTGAAGCGCTTGTGCATGAATATAAGAATGCGACTTTAGCGCTTCGTAATTTGAGGGAGCAGTTAGGGCTATACACTACTAAAGAAGCACAGCACGCAGTAGAGGGGCGTAGTAGAAAACTTCTACAAAAAATTAAAGACCTGCTCACCACTGAAGCAGTACAACCCAAAGTGGATGGGCATAGTGAACTTAAACAAATAATTACAGGAATACAGCAAGAAGTTGATACGTATAGTGAACTTCTACGTACAATTCAGGAGCAGATACGTACATTAGATCCTAATTTTAATATAGAAAAATTACATGTACCTTATCAGCAGCAGTCTAAACCAATTAATCAAAAACATTTTCTGCAGCGACATAAATCTAGACAACAAAAATTTGATGAACTTACTGGAGCTAGCGGAAACCCCTACCGTATGCCTATGCGACCCGAACCAAGACAGCGGCATGAATATGAAACTTACAAGCCATCAATTTGGGAAAGAGTGTCATCTGCCGTAATGGATATATTTGACAAAAAAAATAAATGAAACCCCTCATCTCCTTCCTCCTTCTCCACTACTTCCGCCTGCTGGCAAAAGTACAGCTGTGGAAAATCAAACCTCGCAGTATAGGTATCACAGGGAGTGCAGGGAAAAGCAGCACCATGGAAGCTGTAGCCGCAGTTTTGCAAGAAAAGTACACCATTAAAGTAGGACGTAAAGCCAACTCTGAATCTGGGATCCCGCTCAATATCCTCGGACTGACCCCGCACAGTTTTTCACTCATTGATTGGTTGAGGCTCGCTGCGCTCGCCCCACTCAAACTCCTCACCAACTGGGAAAAATATGAGTTCTACATCGTGGAAATGGGCATTGATAGTCCGCATCCACCCAAAAACATGGGCTATCTTTTGACGGTACTCCAACCTGAAATCGGCATCTTCACCAGTGTAGATGCGGTTCACTCTGAGACATTTGATCCGTTAATTCCTCCTGAAACTGAAGATCGCCGAGCCGCACTGGTGGAACTCATCGCTGCAGAAAAAGGCAAACTCACCCGCTCTCTTCCAGAAAATGGACTAGCAGTGCTGAATGCCGACAAGCGCGTGTTGTTGGAATATGCTGTTCCCACTAGCGCCAAGATCATGACGTTTGGTAAAAGCACAGTAGCTGATATTCAAATTGAGTCTGTGCGCTGGGCCAAAGATGGCACGTGGTTCGTTTTCAAAACTACAGAAGAGAAAGTGACTGTACATTTTACCGAGTACCTCCTGCCTCCACACTTTGGACATACTTTTGGGGCAGCACTCTGTGTGGCACAACATCTGGGTATTTCGCCATATAAAGCTGCAAAATTGCTGGAGAAAAACTTCAAGCTGCCAGCTGGGCGCGCCTCTTTGATCCCTGCCCTCAATGGTGCGACTATTTTGGATAGTTCATACAATGCGTCTGCCCAACCGATGGTGGATTTCTTAGAATTACTGAGTGAGCTGCCTGCAAAACGCAAACTGGCACTCCTGGGAGATATGCGGGAACTGGGGTCTGTAGCAGCAGAGGACCATGAGCGTGTGGCCAAGACAGCCGCCAAAGTTTTGGACAGCGCAGTACTCGTTGGACCATTGATGAAAGAATATGCACTGCCTATTTTGCAAGCAGCTAAAGTCCACACCCAGTGGTTCCCAAGCGCCGCTCAAGCTGCACGCTACTTGCGAAACCAACTCCAAAAAGATGACATTTTGCTCGTCAAAGGTTCTCAGAATACACTGTTACTTGAAATCGCGATTGCGGAACTGATGGCACACCCTGAAGATGCTGAGAAACTACTCTGTCGGCGCGGGAGTTATTGGGACGGTGAGCGGCGGAAGTTAACTAAATAATATCTTCTCCAATTAAAGTACTATATACTGTCTGAATTATGAATAAAAATATTCTATTGTTACTACTTTTCATTCTACTGATCGGAGGGTTTTCATTTGTTAACTATTCAAAAACTTCAAAGATACAAAATTCTCAGAGGCTAGAAACATCACCTGTTTCAGGAAATGAAAAACCTACCAATACACCTACAGTCACAAAATCAAATTCACAAACAAACAATTGGCAGAAACATTCAAATGCACAATTTGGATACGAAATCTCATATCCAAGTAATTACAAAATGATGTATGACCAAGATGGAGTACTTTCACTCAAATCTGATACAGACGATACTTTAATATTTGAGATCACAAAGCAAAATCCAAAGGATGTATCTGGAAAAGTAATAACTGACCTCACTCAAACTTATACCTATATAAAAAATGAAGAAAATTTGAATATCCAAGGAATTAAAGCTCTCAAAGACTGGCATACTGCACGTCCCACCAAAGAATATCCTGAAGGTGATCAAAAAGTAATCACTCTACGTTTTCTAAAGGATTCCAGATTTTGGATGATTACAGCAGTTGTACCCGTTGATGATACTCAAGCTGAGGCAGATGTCCAGGACATTATGACTTCATTAAGATTTACTAAATAAAGTATCAAGCCTTACTACTCTGCCACCGCGCCCGGTGGTGGTGCCACAGGTTGTGCGGCCTGCAGCGGTTTGCCAAACATCCAGTCCACAATTGTTTTTGCCACAGGTGCTGCATCACGGCTCCCCTCACGGTATGGATTAGCTTCATCACTCTCCACCAGCACCGTGATCGTTATCATTTCTGGGAATTTATTTTTCTCCAATTCATGAATCCAAGTGGCGTAGTCGCCATACTCTGGCAAATGGGTTTCTCGCCGCGCCACACTCTCAGCAAGCGCAGCAGAACTTGAAGCAGGTGCGCCACTCTTCACACTACTACCCTCAGCTGAAGTATCTGAACCATCAGCTACAATACTGGCAGTTACTCCAATTTGCGTCGAGCTCGGACTGGCAGCTGTAGCAGGACCAGCAGTATTCCCGATTGCCGTCACAGCTTCTGGTTTCCATAATGCCGCTGCGGTTGATGCTGCGGGACTACTCAATACCCCCTGCGTACTGACCGCCATCGTAAACCAACCATGTGTTTTCTTTTTATTCTGAGCAGTGTTTGCCCCAAACTCTGCTGTCCCAGTTTTACACGCCACCGAACCCATCCCCAGCCGCTGGTACGCTGTCCCGGCTGCGCCTAATTCAGCCATTTTTGTATTCCAAGGGAAAAATGGGAACGCAGTCCCACCTGCACTGCAAGCATAGATCATACCTGCCACCACCGCTTCCAGATTTTCTTCTTTCATGCCCAAACTTCTGCACTGCTTGGCATCCATGGCCAGCAGTGACGGCTGACACACCACACCGTGATTGGCAATCGTCTGTGAAACTTGAGAAACCTGGAGCGGTGTCACCAACAAATCCCCTTGCCCAATGCCAAAGTGATAGCTATTTCCCAAAAACCACTTTTCGCCTTGCTGCTCTTCTTTCCAAGCGGGTGTCGGGACAAATCCTGCCACTTCACCAGGAAGTTCGATTCCTGTTTTATTGCCGTACCCAAACAGTCGCGCAAACTCAGCTAGCTTATCTGGACCCATCCACTCTGCTGCTTTATAAAAATAAATGTCATTACTGCGAGCGATGGCTCGTTGCAGAGAAATAGTTCCTTCGGTGCGGCCATACTGAGAAAAATACCAATTAGAATATGAATACTCACCTACTTTCAAAATTCCTTCGTCCTGCACCGTGGTAGTAGTATCGAGCTTGCCAGATTCGAGGCCACTCATCGCAGTCACTAGCTTAAACACAGAACCGGGTGGATATGCGCCACCAATTGCCCGATTAAAGAAAAGTTGTTTGGGATTGGTGAAAAACTCGCTTACCAGCGTGCGTCGTTCCTTTTCTTTTGCAGGATCACTTTCCCGTTTGCTCATGATGTTTGGATCAAAGCTGGGAGTACTGAGCAGCGCCAGCACTGCACCCGTTTGTGCATCCTGGATCACCACCGCACCTGTATGGGTGCCCATGGCTTTTTGCGCGATGGTCATCAGAAATGGATCAAGGGTGGTGGTGAGAGAACTGCCTGGTTTGCCGAGCTCTGTACGCAGCAAGCGGTTTTTCTTACCCAGTGCGGTGATTTCATAAACTTGCCTACTACTGAGTCCTGTGAGCAAATCATCATATGCCCGCTCCAACCCGAACTTACCGATTACCTCATTTGGTTTCAAATGGGCGTTGGCTTTAATATCATCTGCAGTAACTGGCCCTGTGTACCCTAAAATATGCGCTGCGGTAGCTCCGAGTGGATACCAGCGGGTAGAGGCAATGACTACCTGTGCTGAATCAGTGGCCAGCAGAGGTAACGCCGCTTCACGCGTAATCGGCACCACCTCATCATAGAGTTTGTCAGGGTGTTTTCTCTGCAAATAGGTGGCTTCATTAAAGACCAGTTGATTCCCATACCGATCCATTAAGACTCCCCGCTCTTTGGGCAACGGCACGGTAAAAAAACGATTTGCATCCACGAGCTTTGTATATGACTCCCCTGCCAAGACCTGCAAATGAAATAGTCGCACCACCATCACCACGCCACTGATGAGGGCCAGTCCCATGAGCACAAACATGCGGAGTTGAATCGTCGTACGCACTAACATCGTATTTATGCTGCTTTTTGCGGAGCAATCCAATTGATAACCGAGTGCCGCATTCGGCGTGGCACCAATACTCTGCTCAGCAGCACCGCTATCCCAATAAAAAGTACTGTATACAGGGCAGTTTTATAATTAAACGTCAATCTAGAAAGGCTGGCTAGAATTGTGCCCATCAGCACACTCACCACGAGGATTATATTTTGCGCAGTCAATTTTTGCGGTGAGAAATTTGGGAGGTACTGCACAACAAGCCAAGCCAACCCCAGGAGCAACAACACCACACTCCAAGAAAGTGAGATGAAACTACTGATGATTAAACTACTTGCGAGTGCCAAGAAAACTTGGCTCATCGGTCGTTCTCGGTCCACCACAGAAAATATAAATACCAGCGAGACAATCGGAATTGCCACACTAATTTCCACTGAAAATAGCAGTGCGAAGACCAAGATTTTGAGAATTGTTTGTAAAAATGTCAGCAACATACTACCTAATTTCCACTACTGGTACTGTATAAAATGATTGGAGCTGGTCAATAACCGCAGTCTGGGTAGGAGCTGTGGATGGTTGTGCCACCGAAGCCACAATACCCACGAACTGGCCAGGAGGGATGCCTTGTTGCCCCACAGTTGTGATGCGCTCACCAGGGCTAATCGTGAGCTGAACGGGCACTTGAGTAAGTTCAGTCCGCTTTCCTGTCCCCACCAATAAGCCTTGCACCCCAGATTCTGTTTGCACCAAAACTGGCTCTGCTTCGCGAGCAGAAAATAAAACTAGTTCTGATTGTGTTTTTTGCACACGTACAATTCGCCCCATCAATACATCTGAAATATAGACCAGATCACCTTCTGAAACACCATCGGCACTACCCATCGCAACTGCAGTCAAAGCATATGACAACACTGGGGCAGCTAGTCGTTTTTTTTCTGTATGCCCAGGACTGGCAGCTATCACTGCACGCAACGCTTCATTTTCTTTCTGCACTGATTCCAGTTCACTCAGTTTAGCTAGGGCTGTGGCATAAGATCTTTTCAAGTTCTGCACTTCTTCCAGGTTTTTATGTTCATGCTCGATGATATAAAACGGAAACTCCAACACTTCAGCCGTGTGCATCCCAAAAAACTCAATTGGCTGCAACCAAGTCACGGTTTGCTCTTGCAAGCGCGCAGCCCACCCCACTCGCTCTAGCATAAAAATGCTAATTACCAACACGAGGAGTCCCACAATTTGCCGAGACTGCATCGCTTTTGGTGTAGGCAAAAACTTCTGCATCATGCTACCGCCAATCCACGCAGCACAGTAAGTTCAGGCTCTGGTGGGACGCAAACTTCTGCAGATAACTGCCGCTGTAAATATCCTGGCAACCCCTTCAGCGCTGCACCACCACCCACTACGAAAATACCTTGTTCCAGACAGCTCGTCACAACTTCAGCTGGTGCATGGCTGAAAACCACTTGCACTGCTTGTACAATTTCTTGTGCAAATTTGGTACAGACAGGACTTAATTCTTCACTTGAAATCACGACTGTTTTGCCAAGTTGTGTTAAAAGATTTTTGCCACGAACCGAAAGTTTATGCTGTTTCACTTTGCCATCTGCACTCACTTCCCCCAGCTCTTTTTTGACTTGTTCTGCAGTGTGCCAACTGACCGCAGTCTCATGCTGCTGCATGATTGTTTCTTGGATCAGCTCAGTACAGTGAATGCCACCCCAACGCAACCGCCGCACCGCCACAACTTCATGGCCAGTTATAACGGCCACTTCACTGACCTGACCTCCTATATCAATAATGCAAAAACTCTGCCCACCTTTATCCACCAGCTGTAACTGTGCAGCCGCAGCCAAAATCTGATCTGACAGCTGCATCCGCCCCAACCCCACTTGAGACAAACTCGTCGACAGTATTTTTTTCTCTTGGGGAGTCACGCTAGAAAGATGCGCAAACTTGCCACGCACTCCAAGCACCATTTCCCAGATACTGCGCTCTTTTGAAAATTGCTGCGCCACTGCCTGTAATAACTGCTGGTATGCTCGCTGATCTGAAACTACACCATACTGAACGGGAAATATAACCTTAACATGCTCGGTAGTTTTCCCTAGTAATCGGTAGGCACCATTACCCACTGCCACTACCTCATCAGTCGCCCGATGCACCGCAATACAACTCGGTTCTTGCCATACCACGGTCTCACCGTGCATGACACGCACCATCGTGGAACCCACATCAAAATAAAAGATAGACATGCCTATATAGTACCGTTATGAAAGTGAATTGAGTAGTGTAACTGCAGACTTCCATTTGCCGGCGTTCATCATTGATTCAGCTGAATCTATTTTAGCTAACTGCTCGGTTTTGCCTGCATAAAATTCACGCAAACTCTTAATACGCTCGCGAGCCATCTCCTCTTTAAGTTCAAGTGCTTTTTCAAGCATGATTTCCTCAAGATCTGGAATTAATTTTTCTAAGTAGACTACAATTTTTTCTTGTTTTTCTAGCTCACTGACGCCAGTCATGGCAATCATTTTTTGCAGTTCCATCTGCTCTTCTTTTGTGGTGAGCAACTTTACGTCATACTCCAAGAAATCTTCCCAGATCACCTGTTGGAGTTCATCAAGGAATGTTTCTCGCTGGTCTGCGGTGCCATCTTTAACACCCAACATCGTAAATATATTTTGATCTTCCAACTCTTCAGAATCTGCTGAATTGGTAGGAGCTGAACTTGTAGCATTCATGGTTTGAGTGGTTTCAAGTGGTGGCAAATCTGGTGACTGAATGATTGGATCTGGCTGTACAGGAGAAGTACTTGCGGCTGGTTGTGCCATAGAGACCCTATCCATTCCTGGCATGGCGGCACTTGCAGATGTACTGGCAGGCACGCTTGGAGCTGAAGTTTGTATTGAACTAGGCGGCATGTATGCATCGACATATGATGCAGACACGGCACTAGTAGACGTAGTAGAATGGGCAGTACTATTATCCATATATTTAGAATACCATAGTAATGGCATTACAGTAATACTAAAGTTATTCTCCGATTACTATAACGCGAAAATTAGAACATGAAAACATTCAAACCCGACTTCTTGCAAACTGCGATAGCAGGCACTTTTAATGCCATGCTTTTGACTGTCCCTTTGTTCTTCATGTTCAACACCGAGGAATTATTTGAGTTCAATAAAATGGTTCTGACTTATTTTTATTGTTTAGTACTAGTTGTCTTGTGGCTGACCAGAATGATTCTGCACCGCCAAGTTATCTTTAAACCTACAAAACTTGATATTCCTATTCTGCTTTTTGTATTCTCACAGCTGCTTTCTACGCTCTTTTCTATCCATCCCTATACTTCACTTCTAGGGTACTACACGCGCTTTCACGGCGGACTACTCTCTACACTTACTTATGTAGCGTTCTTTTATGCATTTGTTAGCAATATTGATACCCGCCAACTTAAAAACATTTTCATGTCCAGCTTTATTGCAGCAACACTGGTAGGTGTATACGCCGTCTTAGAGCATTTTGGACATTCGTTTAGTTGTTATCTGGTGACAGGAGGAACTTCTTTTGGAGTATCATGTTGGGTACAAGATGTGCAGAATCGTGTCTTTGCTACCTTTGGACAACCAAACTGGTTGGCTGCATATATGATTACCCTGTTACCTCTGGCGGTGTACTCCGCCCAAGCTGCCACCAAAAATTGGCAAAAGTACCTTTGGATTGGCTTAGTTAGTTTACTATTTGTAACTGTCCTATACACCAGATCCAGATCAGGCATCTTGGGAATGGGAATGGGCTTAGGACTGTATGGGGCATTTGTTTTATACACCTGGTGGAAAGAACGTGCGGTACGCCCACAAGAATTCTGGAAGAAACACTGGGTCTTACTCAGCAGTGCTGTAGTTTGTGGGTTATTATTTGCATTTGTAGGTCATCCATTTTCTCCTGATTTAGGCAAATATTTCCGTACTGCACCTGTAGCACCAGTAGCCACAGAACAAGCTGAGACTGTGCCAGTCAATCGGCTGGAAGTAGGTGGTTCTGACTCTGGAGAAATTCGCAAAATTGTTTGGAAAGGCGCACTAGGAGTCTGGAAACGCTACCCCATTCTAGGTTCTGGGGTGGAGACATTTGCCTACAGTTACTACCAAGACCGACCAGTAGAGCATAATTTTGTTTCTGAATGGGACTTTTTATACAATAAAGCACATAACGAATTTCTCAATTTTTTGGCGACCACAGGATTATTTGGCTTAGCCAGTTACTGTATCTTGTTGGCCAGTTTTGGATTCATTACCATTCGAAGAATTTACCAAGCACTTAAGCTGGAAAACTATGATCGCGCCCTCCTCTACAGCAGTTTGGTAGCAGGAATTGCTGCACTTACCGTTTCCAACTTTTTTGGTTTTTCCACCGTGATGGTGACTGTTTTGATGTTCCTCTTTTTTGCTATCTCAGAAATTTTTGACGTAACTTTGCAAAAACCATTACCTGAGAAAAATACCCTTACCAACTGGCAATATACGCTGTTTATTATTGTAGGGATCAGTAGTTTAATTGGGCTGTACAAAATTTATGCATACCATAGTGCTGATGTGGCATACACCCGCGCAAAAGCACTGTTTGCCCAAGGAGATATAAACACAGGTTTACAAGAAATATCTTCAGCCATTCAAAAAACTCCACAAGAAGCACTCTTTTATGACACGTTGGCTGATCAATACGGCACATACGCACTGCACTTTGCCAACGCTGGCTACGCCACTGAAGCTGCAGAGCTGACCATGCGCGCAGATGCGGTGAGTAAGGTCGCTCTGGAATTAAATGACAGACAGATTAATTATTACAAAACACGAGCACGAGTTTTAATTAACCTTTCACAGCTTGATCCGAAACTGATTGGAGAAGCCCAAGAAACCTTGATCCAAGCACAAAAGCTCGCTCCCACTGATCCAAAGTTGGTGTATAATCTGGGGCTCGTCATGTTATGGCAAAATAGGGCTGATGATGGCATTGCATATCTGCAAAAAGCCATAGAACTGAAGCCTGATTATGAACTGCCCCATGTGCAGCTTGCCAAGGCATACGAAACAACTGGAGAACCCGCCAAAGCACTCGCTGAATGGGAGTACATCAGCACAAAACTTAATCCAAAAAACAGTGAGGCAACAGATCGAATTGCTTCACTTTCAGCCCAGCTAAAAAAATAGCTGAGCTGCCAATTTAAACAGAACTGAAAAAAACTATAAAACAAGATATGAAAATTATTACCGTACCACATCCTACACTACGCAGTGTAGCCTCACCTGTGACCATGGTGGATAAAAAGCTGTTTGAGTTTTTGAAAGACCTTGAAGAAACATTACTTGAAACACATAACCCCAAGGGTGTAGGACTTGCAGCACCACAAGTGGATAAGCTGAAGCGCATTTTTGCACTCAACTTAGCTGAAGATAACCGTGAGCTCAGAACAGTGATCAATCCTGAGATCGTGGCACACAGCTCTGAAACGACATTTGGCGGTGAACCCGATGAACCTATTCTGGAAGGCTGCCTTTCGATCCCAGGTATTTATGGCCCAGTACCTCGGTGGTCATGGGTCGAGCTGGAGTATCAGCTTGTGGAAGGTACAGAATTAGTTAAAAAACATGAGCGGTTTGAAGACTATGGCGCACGCGTTGTACAACATGAGCTCGATCATTTGGATGGAGTTCTTTTTACTGATTATTCGCTGAAATATGACTTACCACTCTACAAAGAAAAACGGGGTGGTAAAAAAATGGAAGAGATCGATAAATCACTTTTGCAGTATATTTAATCTATGCAGTATACCGTTCTCATTGCTGGTTCTACGTCACATACTACAATGTGTGCTGAAGCGCTTTTTGCAGATGAGCGTTTTAGTATTTGCGGCGTGCTGACACCTTCTCCTCGTCCAATCGGTCGCAAACAAATCATCACCCCCAACCCACTCCATCAGTTTGCCACAGAACATGCACTACCCATCGTCCATGTAGAAAAGCGGATTGATCAAACTGTTCGCCATCAGCTGGAATCCACTTTACAACTTGAGTCCACTCCAGAGCTGGAGCAAGATATGCAGCGGGGATCTACAGTGCAAATTGGATCAGCTCTACACTCCTCAGTCACTACTGCCCGTCCAGATTTTTTACTTGTTGTGGACTTTGGGTACATCGTGCCCAATTGGCTACTTGAGCTTCCCACCACTGCTCCAGTGAATATTCACCCATCCAAATTACCTCAGTGGCGTGGCAGCTCTCCGGGGCAGTTTGTCTTGTTGTATGGTGAAAAACAATCAAGCGTCAGTGTTATCATCATGAACGATTTACTCGACCAAGGAGCACTGGTAACACAACTGCCGTTTGCTGTTCAAGAAACCTGGACACAGACCGAGTACTACAGCCGCGCATTTACGCTAGTGGCAGCGAAACTGCCTTCAATACTTGATGATCTCGCACAAAAGCGTATAACACCTGAACCACAGCCCCTTGATACTCCCACGCCTATTGCGGCGCGGTTTACTAAAGAAGACGGTTTTGTGCCGTGGGAAATGGTTACAGCAGCGATGTCTGGGGCAGCTTGGGATACCCTGTTGGCCAACGGTTCTGATGCGCAAAAACAGCACCCAGAGCCAACGACAAACTATCTGTTGTCACCCCTTTTGGATGCAGCACTGGCGTTTCATGGTTCTCCCGCCAAACTGATTTACTACGCAAGCCACGCCTTGAGCCCATGGCCAGGTATATGGACGATCGTACAGACAGTTGCTGGTGAAAAGCGCATGAAGATTTTGACGAGTAGATTAGATGCAGAACTTGAGCTAGGATCAGTGGCAGGATCAGTGACGAACTCAGCGACAAAATCAGCGCCAAACGCAACCCAACCAGCAAAACTTATTCTAGAAACCGTCCAACTTGAGGGAAAATCCCCTACTCCTTGGAGTTCAGTGAAATCGCTAATTATCTGAGTGGCAGTACACGCACGTAAACCTGGTGAATTACCAGAGCATTTTTCAATTAAACTGCACAATACAGCTTTCGAAGTCAGGAAGAAATACCCTAAAAATTTCAGGTTCTAGAAAAATTCTAAACAAGCTTATTCAGCTTTTTTGAAGTGAGTAGTAACACCAGTCTTCTTGAGCATTTTGATGACGCGAGCAGGTACTTTCATACGCTGTTTGACGCCATCTATCACAACAGTGACAGTGTGCAAATTGTATTTATAAGAACGTTTTGAACGATTCTTAGCGTGGGAAACTTTGTTTCCTGTGCTTGCTTTTACTGGATACTTGAATGCGTATGACATAACTGCTGGATTATATCACGCACTTTTGGAGAAACCAAGGGGTCGATATTTGAGTTTGTGATATCTTAAGAAAGTTTTAAGCAAATCATTGGTATAATTGGTTCATGGGATTACTCAGCTTATTATTTTCATCACCAGTAGTATTTGTAATTGTGGCAGCGATTATCATCGCGGCTATCACGATACATGAGTTTGCTCACGCCTGGATTGCAGATTATTTTGGTGACCCCACTCCTCGCTACCAAGGTCGTGTCACCCTCAATCCACTCGCCCATCTTGATCCATTTGGCACGGCACTGTTGTTTTTAGTGGGCTTTGGCTGGGGAAAACCTGTCCAGTTTGATCCACACAACTTAAAAGATCCTGTCAAAGAAGCGGCACTGATCGCATTGGCTGGACCTGTATCGAATTTACTGTTGGCGCTACTGCTCGTGCTGGTCATTCCTGCTATAGATGGCGCACTGGGGATTCCTCTTGAGATTACATCGTTACTCTTGGGGCTCGCAATCACGTACAACGTGATGCTCGCCATCTTCAACCTCGTCCCTGTTTACCCTCTTGATGGCAGCAAAATTCTCTTTGCCCTACTCCCTCGCCAGATGGCGTATGAATATGATCTGATGATGAACCGCTACGGAAGCTTTATTTTAATCGCCTTGATTTTGCCACTCGTAAACGGAACTTCTGCCGTATCACTGCTGATTTCTCCAGTCATTAGATTAGTTACTGGGTTATATCTACAACTGGCTGGTGTGCTAGTATAAGCGCATCGTATGTCATCTCTTCAAATTCGCGTACTTTCTCTGGGAGAACTACAAACCAACTGTTATGTTCTCTGGTCTGAAGATTCTCATGATGCTGTAATAATTGATCCTGCAGATAGTGGCGACCTACTGAGTAGTTTCATTCTCGAAGAGAATCTGAATTTACAAGCTACTATCCTGACGCACGGGCATTTTGATCACTGCCTGGGGCTGTTGGAACTTTCCCTAAATTTTGCAGTGCCCACCTACATTCATCCTGAAGATATCTTTCTCATACAAAATGCACAGAAAAGTGCGCAGCATTGGCTGAAACACGCTGTTGATCCTGTGCCACTTCCCAGCCATAGGATACTTGATGGGCAAACAATACAGTGTGCAGACTTCACGCTACACGCCATACATACTCCTGGACACACTCCAGGCAGCACTTGCTTCAAACTGAGCCCAGACACAACTACAGCCGCTATCTATATTGATGGCACACAGATTATCCCAGGGACATCAGTCGTATTTACAGGTGACACAGTTTTTAAGGACAGCTTTCCAGATACAAGACACCCCTACTCAAGCGTCCTACAACTTAATGAGTCTTGGCACAAACTGAAAGAGCTTGATCCTGAGACTACCCTGCTCCCGGGGCATGGAGAGTACTGTACACTTTCAGAAACAGCTGTGTATAAAATATAAGAAATTACGCTATTTCTTCTGGTTGATTTGTGAATTCACCAAAATGTTGAAGCCGCAGTGCAACACATTGTGACTTAAAATTTATGTCTGCTAGCGTAAACGCTTTCAGCACAGAGCTATTGTATAGTGCCCTCGCGGCACCCATATCTGGAAGGTTTTCACTGGGGTACGGGATTGAAGCTAATTTTGTAGTAATATCAATATATTGCCCCATCAAATTATAAAGCTCATATAAAAATTGAACTTGATCATTGGTAAATTCTGGAACTTGAAGCCCTATAGTTTTGCTGTAATCATGTAAATTACATTTCTTTTCACTCACCAACAGCTTCGTAAAGGCAGCAAAGTAAACTCCTGTTAGATTTTCTTCATAATTAACATCTCCTAAAATACTTTCAACTGCGAGCAAATACATTTCTTCTGTAGTAACAGTAGTTAGTAAAAGCACCTTTTGCAAGAATAATAGTTTCAGTTTTTTTGAAGATTCAATTTGTTGACGCTCAGCACCAGCTAACTTTGCTTCCGTATTTCTCACCATACTCATGAGTTCGCAAACGAAAAGCACCACTTGACCAGGTAAAATACTGGTTGAGAGGTGCATATGAAACAGAAACCAAAGTTAACGCTT
>OMIS01000073.1 GCA_900299155.1 bacterium | reverse complement strand
TATTTAATATTTAATAAAAATATACAGAATAAGTATTTTTTAGTCATTAAAAAATTATTTATAAAACCACAGAAAGGTTTATACATGAAGAAAAAAGTCCTGCTCTTTTTAATCGTGCTCTCAGCAGTGATTGGGGGCACATACGCAGCCACACTTGCTTTGTTCTCAGACACAGAGACTTCCGCAAGTAACACTATCAGTGCGGGTACATTAGATATGACTGTAGATGGTGCAAATGGCACAGCTTTTGATAGTATCGCTGTGGAAAATGTCGGTGCAACCGGGACCGATCAAGGCGAAAAGGAGTGGACAATTGCCAACTCAGGAACTGTTCCAGGCAACCTCACTTTTGCTTTAAGTAGTATTACTAACACTGAAAATGGCTGTAATGAGCCTGAGTTAGTTACTGAAACTGGTTGTAACAGTGACACTAATGGAGAACTGGGCGCTGCAACTTCAGCAGTCGTTAAAGTCGACACCAATAACGATGGTGACTATGATGATGCTGGCGAAACAGTTGCAACAGCAACACTAGCAAATGCTAACCAATCTAGTTTTGCTACCCAGTGGAACACCAATGCTGGCACAGTCACTATTCCAGCTGGTCAAACTCGTAAGGTAAAGATGGTTTGGTCAAATGATCCAAACGCATATGGTAATGAAATTCAAAGTGACACTTTGGCTTTCCAAGTTCAATTTAACTTGACACAAGTGACACCTTAATTAATTTAGATTGATATGAAGAATTTTAATCAGTAATTGGACAGACGTACGGAGGGTGAAAACCCTCCGTATTGGTTTTAGAGAGATCGTATGAATTTTGCAATTAAACTACTATCATTTTTTTTCTGGCTGCTCTTTCTCAGTTTCGTAGGACTGATTGTGATCACCAGTGCTTCAAGTAGGCAGACACAGTACTTGCCGTTTCGTAGCTATATCGTTCAAACAGGCTCCATGGAGCCCACGATTATGCCAGGAGATTTGGTGTTCATTAAACCGCAACCAGAGTACTCATACCAAGATATTGTCACATTTGTAGATACAGCTGGACACACAATTACCCACCGTATAATCAAGGTTTCCAATAAAAATGGAGCTACCAGCTTTACCACAAAGGGCGACAACAACAAAACTGAAGATACAGAGCCAATTGCTCCATCACAAATTATAGGTAAGTACCAGGCTCGACTGCCACGAGCTGGTTACTTGCTCGTTAATGCTCAAAGACCAATTGGCATGGTATTATTGATACTTCTGCCATTTACAGTCATCCTTGCACCAGAATTGTTGAAAGAAAAGCAACCCAAGCATGACCAAAAACCGTGATAAAAAGAGCCACTTTTGGACTATTTATTAAATCTGCACTGTTTATTTTGGCAGTCTTTGCTGCCTATTCTCAATTCACCGATGCAGATTTATTTGACCAAGAAGGGGTCACACAAAACTCATTTGCAGCCACTACACTTGATTTATCCACGCTTGACACAGCCAACGAGTCAGTGAAGACACTCTTTTTTTCTGTAACAGGAATGATTCCACAAGGCTTTCAAGTAGAATCTGTTCGCTTAAAAAACAGCGGAGAGCTAGAGTTTCCCTATACTGTTTCAGTTGCTCAAACAGGCGGCTCTACTCCACTCTGCCAGACGCTTGATGTTGTCGTTTTACAAGAATGGACGCCGATTTTTAGTGGGAAACTTCTCAATCTTCAACTTTCCCAGCAATTAACAAAAACAGAAAAATGGGAAGATTTAGTATTTGTTATAAAATTACCCAGCAGTGATGCTGCGCTGAAAAACCAAACCTGCTCGTTTAACTTCACGTTTTCCAGTTCTTTGCCTGGGAATAGTTTTTCTGATACTGAAAGTTTGCAAAATACTATTAGTACTGGTACTTGGGTGGAATAACTAGAGTGTGAGAAAATGAAAGAGATATATGTTGCGAAAACTCAATGTTCTTAAAAGCTTATTTTTACTCTCACTCGTGGGAGTTATTGGATTCATGGCTACACAAGCACTGTTTATTGATCGTGAAACCTCACAGGACAGTAGTTTTGTGGTAGGTACACTTGATATGAATGTGACTGGACCAGGGAGTCAACAAGCCGAAAGCTTGCAAGTAACGAGCCTTGGCGCACAAAATATTGTTTCTGGGGGCAAATCCTGGACTATCAATAATGTAGGAACTCTTCCTGGCCGCTTTTATCTTGAACTTACCAATATTAAAAATCTTGATAATGGCTGTAACGAGCCAGAGGCCTTGGAAGATTCTAGTTGTGGTACTCCTGGAGAAGGTCAAGGTGAACTCGGGGCACAGATTGCCACGACTATAAAAATTACAGAGGACAATACTGAGAGAACGATTTTCACAAGCAACCTGAGCGATGCTGCTGTAAGCCAGTATCAAACCTTTTGGAGAAATAATGCAGGTGAGGTAATTATTCCTCCAGGTAAAAGCTTGGTTATTACATTGGATTGGTCAACTGAAAATAGTTCATTCACCAATGCAATTCAGAGTGACAGTGTCACATTTGACGTTTTATTTAACTTGCGGCAAGTTGTACCAAATAGTGCTAATAACCCTCAAAATTAGCAACTCAACTGCATAGTGAAACTTCGGTAGCGGTACGATCATGAACACAGAAACCTTAAAATCCATTGTTTATTATCTGATCATCATGGCTATTTGTGGATTTGTCAGTTATCACCTTGTGACTTGGGTTCGCCAAAACATCTCTTGGCACAGTTATGTTGTCCAGTCTGGATCAATGGAGCCAAGCATCATGACTGGTGACTTAATCATCATAAAAAAGCAGGATTCATACACAAAGAATGATGTTGTGACTTTCAAAGATGCGAATAAACGTACGGTCACCCACCGTGTTTTAGAGGTTTCAAAAAGCCAGCCAACAACATTTACGACTAAAGGTGATGCAAACCAGACCGCTGATATCGATACGATCAAACAAGAGCAAATCGTCGGTAAAGTTGTGCAAGTAATTCCTAAATTTGGCTATGTAGTGCGGTTTATAAAATCTCCGTGGGGATTTATTTTGACGATTATTACGCCTGCAATTCTTATCATTTATGAAGAAGTGAAAGTACTGTTTGCCAGTGACCACAAACCGCAGCGACGCAGAAGTATCCATTAGACATTGCCATACAAATTGTGAGAAAACTTCTCCTGCAACAACACTCACCTCGTTCAAAGACCCACTAAAAAGTTACCTGAATACTTGGCTGAAATTTACTTTGATTGCTGATCAATGTAAGTTTTTATTCCATCAATTGCACGCAGCACTTCCATCGGGACTGCAAAGACAACGGTATTTGACTGATCAGAACTAATGTCATTGATTGAATTCAGCGTACGCAAGTGTAATGCTCCTGGAGTTTGAGCCATCATTGCCGCCGCTTGAGCCAAGTTTTGAGCTGCCACTACTTCACCTTCTGAATTGATAATGGTGGCCCTTTTTTCGCGCTCTGCCTCTGCAGTTTTGGCCATCGTTCTGACCATCGTTTCAGGAAGCTCTATATCTTTGAGTTCCACAGTTTCCACAGTCACGCCCCACTGTTCAGTGGTGGTATCTACAATTTGCAAAATCTGAGCTGCAATTTTTTCACGATTTGAAAGTAGTTCATCAAGTGTCACTTCACCTGCTATACGGCGCATCGTCGTTTGAGCCAGTTGTGACACTGCCCAGATCACGTTTTCTACTTCATTCACTGCTTTTGCGGCATCATCAATTTTGAAATAGATGACTGCATTCATTTTGCATGACACGTTGTCCTTGGTGATCGTCTCTTGTTTTGGCACGTCCATTGCTCGAGTACGGATGTCCACTTTAGTCATACTTTGGAAAACTGGCCAAACAATACGCCAGCCAGGATTTACCAAACCACTAAAGCGGCCCATGGTGTACTTAACACCACGTTCGTATTGATTAACTTGACGCAAAGAAATTAATATTAAAAAGATGATTGGAACTAGAATATATAGCATATATCCTATATTGTACTACATGATTTACTGAGTTAAAAAATCTAAAAAACTATAATTCCCCTGTTATCTGATAAATTGGTACTACGAGCGAGATGACCAGCAGGCCAATCGCAATTCCAAAAACTAGTAACAATCCTAACTCTGATTTCACACTATGCAGTTCCTTAACATTGACCATGTCATTACTTTGATATTTATTCAAGAATTTTTCTTGCATCTGGTTATATGATGGTTTTTCGACAAGGTACTTAAGCCCTATGATTAAGAATCCCAAACAAATAATCGTGGCAGTGTAGGGAAATAGTTGAAATATCAAGCTCGGAGTTGCCCCAAAATCTATCACAAGGCGCAGTAACTCTCGATACACCGTATAACTTATATAGCCAAAGACACCACCCATGATCAGTAGCACTATTCCCATCGTAGTGTTTCTACTTTGTGTATAAGCTGGTATATCCTTCTTTTTAAGATAGTATGGTAGTCCACGCACTCCTGTATAAAATAGCATAAAAACTCCTGATAAACCGAAACATTGTTCTATCAATTATACCACATGAAAGTTTTGTCAGAGATTTTAACTTCCATTTTCTTTTCACCGCCTAAGAAAACCATTGTTGGTTTCTTTGTACCACTAGAAATTCCGATGCACGCACTGGTAATACTGGTATCTGTAAGAATGGTATTATCTGCTGTATCTGAAAAAAACTGCACTGCGGTCTCTGGATCATTTAGATTGTAGTTTTTGCGGATATATATTTTCACTTTCTTGAGCTACTTTATCTGCTACTTCACATAGATTTGGATCTAACTCAAGTTGACGAATATTTTGCTGAGCAAGAATAGTATTTATTTCTGTCATTACTTGTGATTGATATTCTCTAGGGTATACCGACTGCGCATACGTCACTGACGGGCTTCCAAATATGAATATAGCAGCAAGCAAAAATGATTTTTTCATCGTCTCTTTTACTAACAATTGTAATGATAGCACAAAAAAATACTGTACATACGATGTAACCTCGAGTGATATAATCAACAAACATATGGAATCACGCTACGATCACCTACAAGCTGAACAAGAAATCTACACACTCTGGGAAGATGCTCACGCATTTGCACCAAGTAGTGATCGTGCAGGTGGTGATACCGCACAAAAATCATTTTCCATCATCATGCCGCCACCCAATGCCAATGATCCACTGCACATTGGACATGCTATGTTCGTTTCTATTGAAGATGCACTCACCCGCTTTCACCGTATGAGAGGCGACAACACAGTCTGGATCCCGGGAACGGATCATGCGGGTATCGAAACTCAATTCGTCTATGAGAAAAAACTTAAAAAGCAAGGCAAATCTCGGTTTGATTTTGACCGCCAGACATTATTTAACGACATCATGGCATATGTTAAAGAAAATTCAGATGTAGCAGTCAACCAAATTAAAAAACTGGGTGCTTCAGCTGATTGGAGTCGTTTTACCTTTACGTTAGATCCAGATGTCGTGGAGTTTGTAACAGGTACTTTCAAGCGATTAGCAGCAGATAACTTAGTCTACCGTGATCTCCAACTCGTGAACTTCTGCGTCAACTGCGGCACCTCATTTTCAGAGCTTGAAGTAAATCACATTGACCAGACATCTTCACTCTACTATGTCCGCTATCGCATGGCTGATAATCCAAAGGAATACATCACACTCGCCACCACTCGTCCTGAACCAATCTGGGCAGATACGCATTTGGCAGTTCATCCAGACAACAAGAAAACAATGCATCTAATCGGTAAAAAAGTTTTAAATCCGCTGACTGACGCTGAGATGGAGATTATTGCTGATGATTTTGTAGATCCAGAGTTTGGGACAGGTATTGTAAAGCTCACTCCAGCTCATGATTTTAATGACTTTGCAGCTGCTAAACGCCACAATTTGCCCATTATCATCGCTGTAGATAGACGTGGAAAGATGACTGACGGAGCTGGCAAATATGCTGGTATGAGCTCAAAGGCAGCTCGAGAAGCTGTCGTGGCAGACCTGCAAACCAAGACTTCTCCAGAATATCCAGATGGTTTGATCGAGAAAATTGACACAAATTATCAGAACCGGATTGGGACCTGTTACCGTTGTGGTCGAGTACTTGAACCACTCCCCTTGCCTCAATTTTTTATTAAGGTAAATGCTGAGAAGAAAAGTTTGACTCAGGCTGCACTCAAAGTGCTTGATGAAGGTAAAACAATTGTGCATGGTGCTGGACGTGAAAAAATCTTGCGTCATTGGCTTGAGAACTTGCAAGATTGGAATATTAGTCGCCAGATTGTCTGGGGTATCCGTATTCCAGTCTGGTATGAGGTAAGTGGTCATGAAGAGAAAATCACTGTTTCATTCATAACCGCTCAAAAAGAACTCAAACAAGGCGTACTTGCAGAGCTTTTGAAAGAGCACTCTCTTGAGGAAATTGCCGCGGGATTGCAGCAGCTTTTCGCAGATAACACCGTCCCCTACACTATTTCTGTAGAAGACCCTTCAGAAGATCAAAGTGCATCAACTAATTCAAATATAAAAGGCGCAAAAAACACGAATCAAACAACCAAAAGTAAAAAGTTATATCTACCTGAAACCGACACCTTTGACACATGGTTCTCGTCAGCACAGTGGCCTGTTGTCACCTTAAAGACTAACAAACCAGACGACTTTTCACGCTTCTACCCCACCACCGTTATGGAAACTGGCTACGACATTTTGCCATTCTGGGTGATGCGCATGATGATCATGGGAATCTACATTACAGGACAAACTCCGTTTTCTGAAGTGTACCTCCATGGACTGGTTCGTGATGCAAAAGGACAGAAGATGAGTAAGAGTAAGGGAAACGTGATTAACCCACTCGAGATAGTAGAGAAATTTGGTGCAGATGCACTCCGTATGGCACTGGTCATCCGCTCTACTCCAGGTCTAGATAAATCAGTAGGAGATCAAGATTTCAAAGCAATGCGTAACTTTTCCAATAAAATTTGGAATGCATCACGATTCATTGCGCTGCAAGATGAGAATCCAAGCCACGAAGTGGCTACCAACCAGGCAGAAACAAGTGAACTGGGAACAGGTAGTGGCGATGCAGTTTTCATGGAAAAACTTGCCACCATAACAGCTGAAATCACCAAGAATATGCTTGATCGAAAAATTGGGTTGGCGGCAGATACGCTCTACAACGAGTTCTGGCATTGGTTTTGTGATGAGTGTATTGAACAGCACAAACAAGGCTCAATCTCTCTGAAAGTTTTGCAAGAAGGACTGCACGCATTTTTACATATGCTGCACCCATTCATGCCTTTTGTGACGGAGAAAATTTGGCAAGAACTACGAGCTACAGATGATTCACTTCCTGAGCAATTGATTACTTCGAGCTGGCCAGAAGCATAACAACCTCCCCTTCTCTACTTTCTAGAGACTGCCTATAATGAAGTGCATGTCCACATTGGTATTACGCATTAGATTACTCTGCTATCTCAGCATGTTTGCGGCTGATATTGCGGCGTTATACGTACAAAAAATCCGTCCCCTACTCTGGAGTTTACTCATTCTAATGGCACTTGTTTTAGGAGCTGCACATACGTATCTAAGTACTTTGGCAATGGTAAAAACCGAGAAAATTGTGGCTGTTTCACTATCCACTACAATCCCCCACTCTTCAGTTAATCTTACTCGAACTCAATTGGAAGCAGAACTAAAACACCAACAACAGCTCCTCGCAGTACAACCACAACATACGGGAGTTTTACTCAATATTTCATTACTGCAAAAAGCATTACAAAATCAGAAAGAAGCATTTTTAGCCTGGGAAGAAGCACGGAAATTAGATCCAAACAACTCGGTTTTTTCCAGTCAATAGAATTCAGTACAATCTTGTTTTTACACAGTCAGTTAGTAGCTAAAAATTTACTACTGAAAGTAATAATAGTAAGTTACTCTCAAAAAGATAGATTATTTTTCAACGGTGAGTTCGAGCTTATTACAGTTGGGGCATTTCCAGGCTAAGACACTAGTTGCAGAACCAAAAAGGGTTATAGGCCAAATTATTGTCTGATTCAAGAAGCCTCTATCTTCAGAGAGTTTATACCAATAACCACCATTCATAGCTAAACTTCCCTTCTCCATCTCTACTGAACAGTTTGGACATTTCATATTTTTCCTTTGTAACACTTTTACGTATACGTCCCAGTATACTCCACTCAGAAGTATCAAAAAGCCTCCTGTTTCCAGGAGGCTTACTAATTCACTTTAATAGCACTGTAGCCAAGAGATTACTCTTTTTTCTCTTCTGCAGCAGGTGTTTCACCTTCAGCAGGAGCAGCTTCTGGTGCGGCACTTTCAGCGCCTTCGGCAGCTGCTGGAGCTTCAGCAACCTCTTCTTTGACTTCTTGGACTAACACAATTGGAGCTTCAAGCTCTTCTTCACTCAAGAGAACTTTGACTTTTTCACGGTCATAAGAGACATCTGAGAGATGTAAGGTCTGCCCTATTTCAGTTAAGTTAGAAATATCAACTTCGAAGACTTCTGGTAAGTCTGCTGGCAAAGCTTCGACTTCCAAGATATTGCGGGTTAAAACGATTGTTGCACCAGCAATTTCCGCAGTTCCAACAGTTTCCACTGGAATTTCAGCAGTTACCTTCACCTTGAGGTTGACGCGCTTGAATGCGACGTGGGTAGGATTTCCCATGATTGGGTCGTATTGAATTTCACTAATCAAGGTAGGAACTTCCTTATCTGAGCCAACTTGGAGGTATAACAAGGTTGTATCCCCCTGCTCTGCGATAATTCGATTAAAATTACTGACATTCAACTCAATTTGTTCAGAATCTTCATTCAAACCATACACGTTTCCAGGAATTAATCCCTTTTGACGTAGTTGTTTACTTTTCTTACCAGAAAGTACTCTTGGACTCACGTGTAAAACCGTCTTTTGTGATTTTGTCATAATTATTTATACATAAAAAATATGTATTGATTTTACTATTTTTCTATGTATTTACCTGCTATTTACTGATACAAGGGATATAGTATACCAAGATTTTTTTATTTTGCTTGAGTAAATTCGACTGCGTAAAGACTACTTTCATCGTTATTTCGCGTAAAAGTAATGCCTGCAGGAGTGATTTCAGCTTGAGGTGCTACGACTTGTGGAACTAAACCGCCGGTGTAGGTGAGCTGCAGAGAGTAGGGGGAGTCACCGTTACCAGGTTGTTCATTATTGAAAAAGACATATGAGAATCTATCACCTGAGATCTGGAGCGGAGTGGAGTAGGTGAGCGTAACTTGATTGGATGATTTAATAGGCACTTCTAGTAAAAATCCCACACTGGTAAAGTCGTTTTCTTGTGTGCGATTGATCTGTGAATCAGGAATTACTTGAGTGCCAATTTGGACACGAATATTGACGGCAGAGGAGGGGAGATAGAAACGGACATAACTGCGATAACTTCCCTTTGGCCAGGCATCTAGTTGAGCAGTGTTTTCAAAGGTAACGAGTTGGGTGTGATCTGCTTGGGTAGGAGAGACGGAAATGCTGTGTTTTATTGTTCTCTTGAGGTAATAATTTGCCTTATTCACGCCGACATTTGCTTCTACTTGCATGAAGTGATCCATAACACAGGTTGCACTTGAGAACTCTGATGGGCACCGAGGGACAATTTGAGCACCAGACCAGCCAATATTTTGAATAATTTGTTTTTCCTGAGTATCAGAAAATGCCAAAAGTGTGGACTTTGCAGCGAAAGAATCTTCCACAGCACCCATCACTGCATCCACTTTTTGAGAAGGAAGCTGCACCAGCTTATCAAGTAGACGAGAGAAGAGGACTTTTCTGTAATCATGATTCTTTTCCGTTTCCAGCAAGACTACTTCTGAGTGGAATTCCAGGCGTTCGAGAAGGTTTTTATTGGTAATGACTTCGTTATATTCTGGCAGTTCTATTGGGCCAGTGGCCTCCAAAATACGCTGCATACCGTACAAATCCACGCTGAGAACGCCATCAATATTTCTATTCAAAATCTTTTCTAGAAACCACTCTACGGTAGCGGCGCTGGTTGGGTAGTCTGGACTCCAGTTGGCATCGTAAATGGAAAATGTCTTTTGCCCAAGTGCCTTAGTAATTTCTGCAGGCGCAGCAACGGTTCCCGCCATCTTTTTGTCTAGTTCGTAGCTGGTATAGACCTGGCGATCCACCATGGTGCCATTTTCCACCGTGACAACCGCTATTGCATCCATAAAACCACCGGTGGGACGCAGTTCTTGGTTATTTTGTAAAACCAACGCATAGGTTCGCTTGCCAGAAAGACCTAGGATTTTGCCCAAAATTGGCTGGAGCTGCTGCATGACAAATGCTTGCTTTTTGAGTTGCGAGACTTTCTTTTGATATGCTGCGGTAAGCTCTGTGGCTACAGATTCATCTGGGAACGAAATTTGCTGTAATGACTGTTCCACAATACTGGCTGCTTCATAGGTTGTGAGCGTTTGAGAGCTTATGTTTTCGGTAAGTTGAGCCACATCACCAGTACTTGTACCCATGACGGTTGTATAGAGCTTTTTAACGCTTTCAGCGGATTGTGACTCAGGATTGTGTAAGGTACTAAGCTGCTGTTCCACACTAACAAGCCTCTTTGATTCTTCAATCTGCGGTACCTCAATTACTTTCGAGTACACTCCAGCCTGCCAGGCCACTAGAGAACTGGTAAACTCTGCGCGCTGGAGCTGACCTTGAGTAATTTCAGAAAGCGGCGCTTGTAAAATACCAAAAACTTGCTGTTTCAGAATCCAGGTTGAACCCACAAAGATAAGTAACAACAACCCCACAAACCCACCAACGCTGACAAACGCTAAGCCACCATAAAACAAGGTTGTTTTTTTCTTTGACTTCTTGGTAAGCATTCTTTTTTCCTGGACCAGTTGACTCACCCGCTCAGACTGTTGTTCTTGCCGTCTTGAGGTAAAGATGCGTTGAATTTCGGAAGAAACGTTAAACTCATCCACGATATCTGCTTGTCTGGATTCTGCAAGTTTTGGTTCAGAAGTATCCATGAAGTTCTTTTCCGTGAGTGTATGCAAATTAGTCAATTGTAGCGGTCTATTTCTTCTGGAAGATGCAAGGTCGGAGGATTGAGTATCACTTGAATAATCAAAGTCCAGCATTTCTGAAGAACCAAGCCTACTAGTGGAGTAGCGCTCATCTGAGTGAGTTTGTGCAGCACCTTGTTCCAAAGTAATCACTTGAGAGATAGACAGTGTGGAAGTAGCTTCAGTTCGGGCTGTATTTGGTCTTGCATTATTTGACCGAGTTTCACCTGGAGCATACCCAATATCAGTTTCCGCCCAAGGTTCAAACGTATCAGGTTCATACAAGGGGAGTGGAGGCAGCTCAGCATAGTGGTCCAGATTTTCTGGAGTATATAAATCTGATGTGTATGAATCTGTAGAATCATCATTTGCAGATAAGATTGAGAGTCGTTCAGGTAAGAAAAATGTAGGTAATTCTGGGGAAGGAAGCTGTTTGGAGAACCATAAAGTTGTACTGTCTTCATCCGTCAGGATTGATACATCCTTGACCGTAAATGGTATTGTTTCTTCTTCTACCGCGTCAACTTTTTGCAGTCCCACTTCGCAAAAATAGAAACTCTCATACTGGGTAGCCACTTTTTCTAGTAGTTTTTGTGCATATTTAGTTCTTCCTTTGATCGAGACACTCACTCGATGCGGGCGGAGTAACTCTTGCACAGCAACACTACAAAACTCAGGTAACGTGTGTGGGGTAATAAGAGTATTGGGTGTATATATAAATCCTTTTTGAATTGATTGGCAAAATAATTCAAAAGACGAAAAGAATCCTACAGGAAGAAGTACATCTTGACCAAAAATAAAGTTTGCTTGAGGTAGTAGTTCATTACAAAGTGTAATCAACTCACGCTGAGACTGTAAAAGTACAGCAGCATAGGGTATTTCACCACTTACTTGTTCAGAAAAACCGCTCAGTACGGGCATGAAAATTGACAGTTTGTCTTGCACAGATTGCAGTTGTGTCAATGAATCTGCAATATTCTTGGGGATTAGTGCAGGGGAGAGTACCAATATAATTTTATATGCTTGTTCCAAAACAGTTGTAATTTGTGGATTCTCTAAATTGGAGAGTGGCAGTTGAATAACCTCGATATTTTTTGCAATAAGTTCAGTAGAAAGAGGTTCAGAAAAACACCCAACCGTGTCAAAGATGACAACGGGCAGGGTATCTTCATAAAATTCTGTGGTAAGTCGCTGTTCAAGCATACCGATCCACTCTATTGTATGGAAGTTTTGTGAGTCCGTACAGTTCTATATCCGAAGTAATAAGCAGTTAGTGGGCAGCTGCAGCATCAAGTGCTTGATTCACCAGGGCATCAGCAGCGGCATTTTGTGCGCGTGGGATATGAGTGATTGAGTAGGGAATAGCCAGTTCTGACAGAGATTTCCATGCGTTTTGAGCATACACCAGCATCCGTGGCTCTTTAATTTTCCAGTGCTTATTCAATTGCTCGACAACAAGTTTAGAGTCAAGCTTCCAGGTTATGCGTTCAATCTGAAGAGTATTTTTCTGTGATTGTAGCCACTCCAGTGAATGCAAAATGGCTTGATATTCTGCTTCATTATTTGTTCCGATTCCAATTGTTTTACCTGCTTCATAAACAGGTGTTTCACCGGATTTAATGACTACCCCGATTGCTGCTGCTCCAGGATTACCGCGTGAACCACCATCTGTATAAATTTCTAGTTGCATATCACTCCCATTAAACAAAGAAACTGCAGGTTTGCAAGCTGCAGTTTCTATTTTCCAGTTGTAATTTCTCGCTGAGTTAGAGAAGCTCGACACTTACTTCAAGCGAATACTCAAACGACGATCTTTGCCATCACCTTCTGAGACACTTTCCAGTTTGTCGCTATCTGGCAATTCACTCAAGGTAGAGTGAATTATGAAGCGCTCATGAGCTGGCAAGTATGATTGGAAGCGGTATGGTTGTCCAGATTCAAGCACGCGTTGTGCAGCTGTTTGAGTTAATTCTTTCAGCTTTACTTCGCGCTCTTCACGATAGTTATTGATGTTCAATAAAATTTTCTTTTCTGGATATTCAGTAGAGAAAATTATGCGAACAACACGTTGCATTGATTCTAGAGTTTCTCCATGGAAACCAATGAATCTGCCTGAGTCTTCTTCTGGAAGGTTGAGAGTAACCACTATGGTATCTCCTTGGTCTTCCATCTGAACATCGATAACTTCAGGATCCACTCCACAGTGTTCACAGAGTTGTTTGACGAAACCATCAATTGTCATATATACGTCCTTTCTGCACTTTTATTTGCTCATTAGCATGTTTTTTGCTCGAGCTAGGTAGAGGGTAATTCCACCCCAACCTGATATATACCATTGTTGACCAATACTAAAAAGTGTTGTCACTACCCAGTACAGCGCGAGGCCAGCTGGGAAGCGGAGTGCTAGTATACCAATCATTATTGGCATTATGAAGATCATCTGTTGCTGCATGGACTGTGCCATTTCTGCGAAATCTTCTTCTTTTTTGTTTTCTTCTTGGACTTTTTTCTTCTTTGAGTCATTTGCTACTAGATCTTGCTTTTCAGCACCAGGAGCAATCATCAATGACAAGAATAACTGGGTAGCACCAGCTAAAACTGGCAAAATGTAAGTGGGATCTGGGTTATTCAAGTTCAGTGTCAAGAAGTGTGGATCAATCATAATTCCATTAACTTCTGGTGTTTTCAAGAAGTTAATCAAGACATGATAGAGCACATAGGTCACAGCGATCTGCAAAATTTGTGGAATACAGCCAGCCATTGGATTGACGTTGTATTTTTTATATAACTCCATTTGAGCTTGCTGAAGCGCAGTATTATCACCTTTATGTTTCTTCTTAAGCTTATCAATTTCAGGCTGCAATTTTTTTATATTATTCATTGCTTTCAGTGAAGAAGCAGTGAGTGGCAAGATGGCAGTACGGATTAGAATCGTAAAAACAATCAGAGCAATACCTAAATTTCCAGTGAAGTGGTAAATCTGGAATATAAAATTAAAAATAGCATCTGAAATTACCTGCATACTTCCTTTAAGTTAGTAACACGTCATTATACGCGAAATTCCTTTATATGTTCCTTGTACAATTCCTTCTTGTTTAATTGCCTGAACCAGATACTGGCTACAAGTCGGTGTGTGTTTACATCTACTAATCGTAATTCCGAATACCGATGTAAGAATGGTATGACGCACTGCTTTTGAAAAAGCTACTATCCACCATACAATTTTCATATATATTGCTAGAACTCCATCGGTGCTATTGTACACTGAGGATTCTTTTCTGTAGATCTTTAATCAGTTGAAAAATACTATTTTGTACTTGTTCTGATGTTATCTTTCGTTGTACGACAATACAGAGTTGAACTCTCTGGGCTTCCAGAGTGTTCATTTGAGTCATCAATGCTGCATAAAATTTGCGCTGTAGCGCGTTTCTATGTGTAGCAAGTGGAGCAACACGCTTGGGCACAATTACCACAACTTGAGTGGGATGTTCTGCACGGAAAAAAACCGTTACAAAGCCAGACTGGAATTTTTGAGCTTCGTCAAAAAACTCCGGTATGGAGCGTAACGGTAGTTTATAGTTTCGAGGAAACATGCAAGTTAAACAGCAAGTCTACTGCGACCCTTTTGGCGGCGACGTCTTAAGACGTTACGTCCACCCACAGAATGCATTCTTTTCAGAAAGCCGTGTGTTCGAGCCCGTTTCTTCTTTTTTGGATTCCAAGTACGTTTTGGCATAACAAGTTGGGTATTATATCAGACTAACTGCTAACACGGAATGGCATAACTATATATCTAAATCCAGGAAGGTTCTGAGCTTGGAAGAGCGCGGGTTTCAGACTGTCATTCATACTAAATTTTATTTCAGCTTGCTTGGCTGCTTGGAGAAAATCCAAGACATACTTTGCCTTGAATGCAATCATTCCGCCAGGGCCTGTGATCTGGGCAGAGGGAACTTCTCCTGCAAAATTCCCCAAAGTAGAAGAAGAAGCTTTAACCAAAAATTTTTCAGTTGAGACCTCACACTGAACGATATTGGAAGTATCTCTAGAGTAGATGGTAGAACGCTTGACTTGTTCCAGAACCTCTTCACCAGGCGCTACTATCTCTGTAGTAAAACTTGGTGGAATAATTTTTTCATAGGGAGGATACTCACCTTCCAGAACTCGTGCATAGATTTCAATACTATCAAATGAAACAAAGACTTGCTTTAAGCTCTCAGAGACGGTGAAAACCACGGTTTCGGACTGCATTTGAGCAGATATACGACAAACTTCTGAAACGGCTCGAGCAGGCAGTATAAACTGTATCGGTTTTTGTTCAGGCGAAGGAGTGAAGTCACAGATCGAGAGTCTAAACCCGTCAGTAGCCACGGCGCGAGTTTTTTCTGCATCAAGAGAGAAGAGAACTCCAGTTAAGAGTGGACGAGCCTGGTCGGCAGAGGTACTAAAGAGAACCATTTGAGCAATTGCTTCAAGTATTTTTTTATTTAAAGGTGCAGTGTCTCCAGTGACTTGAGGAAACTGCGGATAATCGCTACAGTCTTGGCATTGGAGAGAGAAGTTAGTGTGTGCTGTAGTGATCGTTAAAGTATTGCCTGAAAATGATAAGTTTACTTCACCAGCTGGCAGAGAAGCGATTATTTCTCTAAACTCTTTGCCTGGTACTGCGATTTGCCCTGCTTTTTCTATTTGAGCTGCAATTGTTGCTTTTACTCCAAAGTAGAGATCAGTCGCTCCGAGTGTACAAAGATTATCGCTTACTGTAATAAGTATCGACGATAAAATGGGAAGCTGCGGCTTTGCAGGAATTGCCTTTTGTAGGTAGGTTAGTGCGTTTTGTAAATTTTCTTGTAATACCACGATCTGCATACTACTTATTATATATAAAATAGTTGTAGTAATAGTAGGGAAACGCGTGCGTGTTGAAAACTGGCCTGTTTATATCGAGTGAGTGCTCGTGCATAGTATGTGAAATGTACTCAGACTCAAATGTTGAAAAGTGCTGTGGATTGCTGTGTGGATGATTGTTGATAACTCAAAGTTGTAAACATTTGCTAAAAATTGTTCACAAACTATTCAATTGCTTACTGACATTTTATACACATAGTTATGCACATTTGTGGAAAAGTTTGTAGTGTAAATCTTGAGTGTTGGTCGCTACTTGAGAGAAAATGAGAAAATTAATTACCTACAATTCAAAATATCGTGTGTACATTGTTCTGTCTCTTTATTTTGAAATAGCTGCCAACGTCATTTGGAGCGCGGAAACGTCCTGGCGGAGCTCATCGTTAAGAACGATCTCTTTTTCTACTTTTTTGACCGCATGGAGCACGCTCGTATGATCTCTACTGGTGAACCATCTGCCAATTTCAGTTAACGGCATTGAAAGCTCCTTCTTCAAAAGATACATTGCAATATGCCTTGCTGTAACAAGATTTTTTAATCTACTTGTACCTTTTAATGAAGATTGTTTGACGTGGTAGTGGTTTGCCACTGTTTTCAAAACATCAGCTGGTGAAACTTTGATACGAGGGCGTTTGGTTTCCACTTCCACCTGGAGGATCTCTTCGATCAGTTCCTGGTTTAACTCCTTCTTCTTAAGCTCAATCTCAGATCTAATGCTGGTGATTATGCCCTCAATCTTACGAGCACTTTCCACCTTTGATGCAATGATCTTGGCTAAATCTATGGTGATCGGGATTTGCTGTGCTTTTGCTTTAACCAACACAATCGCGGTTCGGAGCTCAAACGAAGGCTGCTGAATATCGATCATCAAGCCTGCTTCAAAGCGTGACCGCAATCGATCCTCCAGTAAATTGATTTCATGAGGTGGACGGTCAGAAGTTAAGACAATCTGGCTGAATTGCTTGGTAAGTGCATTGAATGTGTGAAAAAATTCTTCTTGAACCGCATTTTTTCCTGCAATGAACTGAATATCATCAATTAATAGTACATTTGCGTTGCGGTAGCGATCTTTGAAGTGACTGGCTTTCTTGGTTTGGATGGCATGCACAATATCATTGGTAAATTCTTCGCCGGTGCAGTAAATAATCTTGGCATTGGGATTTGCACGCAAAATATTATGTCCAATCGCATGCATCAAGTGTGTCTTGCCGACCCCAACTCCGCCATATAAAAAGAGCGGGTTGTACGATTGCCCAGGCCGGTTTGAAACCGCCGTGGCAGCGGCATGCGCCATTTCGTTGGTGGTGGAAACTGCAAACGTGTTGAACGTATAGTCAGTTCTCAGCCCGATCCCGCGTGCCTGCATCTGCAGCCGTTCCTCAGCCGCATTCATCATATTGCTTTCAGAAAATAAATCTTCCACTCTCGGAGACTGGTTGGAGCTGAGTGGTGCCCCAAATGAGTTCATCTGTTGTGGCACTCCATACTGTGGCGCGGGTGCGCCGTATGTTGACTGTTGAGGTGTAAATGCTTGTTGCTGAGGTGGTGCTGAATTTAGTTGTGGTGACGGTTGAGAAATCTGAGATGTCTGAGGTTGATATGAGCTCTGGTTTTGATACTCAGCAGGCTGGTTGTGAGATAGTTGGTCTGTGAATGACGTCCCCATGTGTGGTTGCATCACTTGTGCGAAGCCTTGTTGCTCTTTTCGTGCTGCTTTAAGTTTCTGTGGATCCCCAACTTGATACTGAATCTCACTCGATCTTTGTAAAACAGTGTCCAATGCCTGCTTTATTTGGATGTGTAGGTTCTTTTTGAGGTTTGTTGAGTGAAAAGCGGTCGGGCTCGTGATAATTACAGCAGCTCGACTGTCGTCTGGAAATGAAATGTCGGTGATGGGATTTGAAAGGATCCAAGTGTTGTAGACAGCAGGCGTCATATTGCCCTGTAACAGTGCACAATATTGTTGCCAAATCACAGAAACTTCTTGGTTTGTAAGTGGTACTTGCATGTGTGATTCCCAGGCGAATAGTAACTATGTCCACTGATTCTGATATAGAAAAGAGTAGTGGCGCGGAATTAGTTATACACACTGTTTTCCACACTTGGCAATAGGGAAACTGCTAATTTGTTGGTCTGCTTGGAGGTTTGTAGTTATCAATTGAATCTGGTACGTACAGTGGTTTGGTGGGTAATCCATATTGATCCAGCTCAGGTTGTTGTGCAGCTGGTTGTCCCATCTGTTGTGGCTGTGCAACCTGTGCAGGTGGTCTCTCATATTGAGGTTGCGTGCCCGCGGGTTGTAGTGGAGCTTGTTGTGCAGACATATTTTGCTGTCCAGCTTGCGGTGTTGATTGATACCTCTGCTGTGCAGTCATGCCTGGTGTTTGAGTCACTTGCTGTGTTTCCCCTGGTTGTGGACGAGCGTAGAAATCTTGGTAGTTTTGTTGTGGTGCGGCTGGAGCAGGTTGTCTAATTTGATTCATTGCAGTTTCTGCTCGAGCTCTCTCTTCCACACGTTTTCGGCGCATCACTTCTTCTGGGTTGGTGGTAATGAGTGTGTGTTCTTCTTCACTGGCCACGACGCGGAGAGCAACGTGATTTTGACCTGCAAAGAAAATTCCTTCTCCAACGTCTGCAGTGACCAGCAACTGCCGTTCACCTTGAGAAAGATAGAATGTTTCCGCCAAAACTGGAATAGACGCGGTTGATTGTTTCATCAAAAATTGAATGGAAGCGTTGGTAACGATGGCTTTGCCGTAATCTGTATGCAAAAAGTCTTCCACGTCCTGAGTGATAGTCGTAATAGCCAAGTAGTATTTACGAGCACGCTTGACCATAGAAAAGATAAATGATGCGGAATCAGGGTGTTTCATGAAGTACCAGGCTTCATCAATCACCAACAACCGCTTTTTCATGTCTTTGCGTACTCTAGTCCAGATAAAATCTAAGATGATATACATGGCAATTGGCCGCATCTCATCTTCCATTTCCTTCACTGAAAACACCGTCAACTGACTTTTAATATCAATATTGGATTTCTGATCAAAGATTCCTCTAAACGATCCAGTGATGAACTTTTCCAACCGTGCAGCAATGTCATCAGCATCATGGTTTTCCATACCCACCAGAGCTTTGTAGACATCTTCCATCAGTGGTGGCTCATTGACCTGGGTGGCTGGATCAGGAGTAATGCCTTTTGCTTTATATGCTGCCACGAGCGCACGGTCTAGAAGTGCATCTTGTTGTGGAGTCATGTTGCCGAGCATCACTTTGAGCAAGCCGTGGAGTGAAATGATTTTCTGTCCAAGCTCATTCTCACCTTCTTCATAGAGATTTGCTAAGTCAAACGGATTTATTTTGGTGGATGACCCAAAGGTAAAGTTTATATATTCTCCAGCTACTGCTTTAGAAAGATCTTCATACTCATGTTCAGGGTCCATAACAATGACCTCAGCCCCAAACATCAGTTGACGTAAAATCTCTAGTTTAACGGTGTATGATTTTCCAGCACCTGATTTAGCGAAGATGACCATATTGGCATTTTCCATCTTGTATCGATCAAAAATGACCAAGGAATCATTGTGCTCATTGATGCCATACATAATGCCAGTTTCCATGGTAAGTTCAGAAGAAGTGAACGGAAATGTTGTGGCAAGTGAAGTAGTATCCATGTTGCGGGTGACGAGTAGTTTATCCGTGCCCATGGGCAGTGTTGTTTTGAAACCTTCATCCATCTGTAAAGTGGCTTTCTTAGAAACAATCAACAGTGCACCCAAGGTGGACTGCACACTCTTAGTGATTTTATCGAGTTCTTCTTTGTCTTTGGCTTGAATGGTGATATAGAGTCCAAACTGGAAAAACCGCTCTGAGCCTTTGGCTAGTTCTTCGCGGATGAATCGAGCATCTTCAAGTTTTACTTCAGTATTAATATTTGAAATTTTACCTGCGCGCAAATCAGACTGAATCTCTGCCTCCATTTCGGTGATCTTGCGTTTTAAGTTATCGAGGATTTCCGCTGAGTCCACAGGAAAAACAAACATTGAGGTTGTGATCTGATGTGGATAGTTAATGAGCGGTCCAAGCCAGTTGGCAGGCACGGTGCGAGGGTAGCCAGCAATGAACAGTGTTCTTGTATAGGTGGAGTTAATCTTCTGGTAGGTAAAGTCTACCTCAATAGCTTCAGGGGCAATAATGTCTTGAATTGTGACAAGACCTCGAGAAAACTGTTGCAGTTTTTCCAGGTTTTTTTGTTCCTGAATCTGCTCGGGGGTGAGGCCGTTGTTTGTTCCCTTTTTTTTACCAAAAGGCAGCGCTGGTAGGAGTGATGATAAATCGGGCATTATTTCTATTGTACTGGTATTTTACAACACATCAAAGAGTGGAACGGTGAGTAATTATACCCCTTAAATTTCTGGCAATGGTGGTAAGTCGGCCTGTGGTTGTTTAGACGGAAGAGTAGTTGTTACCGCCGATGTCTCAGTTTGAGGAGGTACTTGAACGCCCAGTGATTGCACAGCAGCATTCAAATCAGCTTGTACTGATTGCTCAGGAGCAGCGTAAACCTCAGTTGTTGTATTTAGTGGGGCTACTGCTGGAGGTGGCGTTATTGGTTGTACTGGAGTAATTGGCATCTGCATAGGTGGTTGAGTCATCATCTGTTGAGAACTAGAAGGTGTCTGTATCTCTGGAGAAACAATGACTGGTTCTGTGGTCACTCTAATTTCGGGTACTGGTTGAACCTGAGTTTGTTCAAATTGAGGCTCAATAGGTTGTGCTAGTGGCGTACCTATAGCCTGAGCAGCACTTACTGGAGGTTGAGTAGGGGTAGTGGGCATGCTATTCATAAGGGATTCTTGGATGCTTGCCTTTACAAGCGGAGTACTATAACTACTACTTTCACCAATTTGCTGGCCTTCAACTGCTTCGGGATTGTACCGAATATAGAAGAGTTGAATAATTTCTTGGGTAGTAAGTTGTCTGGAATACAGTCCAATCCTTGCAAACTGTGCGATGAGATGATCTCGTTTTGGATCAAGTAAGTTTTGCGCCTTCTCAATAATGAGTGAACGTTCCACAGTACTTATGTCAAAGGCTTT
>OMIS01000072.1 GCA_900299155.1 bacterium | reverse complement strand
TGATCTATTGCAATATCTATTTTTCATTGATCTTACAACCATATTAACACACTAGCGTGTGCTAAACGTCACAAGACCCATATCTAATATATCCTGAAAGATCTTCAATATCATTGTGTTCATGTTGTCTTCTTATAGAAAAACCTGAGCTTTTTGCCACCTCTGCCATAGCAGGATGAGTTTGACCAACTAACATTAGGGGAACTTGCTCAGGATTATTCACTTGCAAAGTAGCATAGAAATTTACTAGATTTAATAAATCTTCTGCCGTGATGAGCGCAAATTTTAAGGCTTCAGTAGGATTTTCAGGTACATAGGTAAATTCATCAATAACCTTGGTTGTAGGTAATGGTGCAACATGCATATATGCTTCACCTTTTTTATTTGGAAGTTTATCTACCGTTATATTCCCAAAACCAAGCTCATCTTCACCACCCAAAAATCTAGGTAAGCTTGCCCATGAACCACGCTTTCTAAGTGTAACTGCGCTATGCAGCTCGTATAACCTATCATATGGCATTGCGAGCAATTCATTGAAACTTAGTTCTGAAGTACGCATAGTGGCAGTGAAATTTCGTGCTTCTATTGTGCTTATTGCCATAGTTGTAATTGTAATAAAAAAATAGTTGAAAAGCCAATGCTTTTTTATATGTAGTAAAACTACATCTTGCCTTTTTAATCTACCTCATTCAGTATGTGCTACTAACTCTTGTTTGAATTGTAAGATATCTATGAAAATAACGCTATTTGGCGGCACTTTTGACCCACCACATCTGGGACACTCTCAAATTGCCAGGACACTTTTGGAGCAAAATCTCGCTGATGAAGTATGGTTCCTACCGGTCGGAGAACATGCCTTTGAGAAAAAATGTTCACCAGCTGAAACTCGAGTGGCATTGTTGGAGCTGGTGCTCGCAGAGCACCAGCGTATTGAACTCTATGAGATTGAGCAACAGGGTATGAGTATTACTTATGACACTTTGCGAGCACTTTCTAAAAAATACCCGCAGCACCAATTTGCTTTTGTGATAGGTTCAGATAACTTAGAAAAATTTCATCTCTGGCATCACTATCAAGAAATGTTGCACGCCTTTCCATTTTTTGTCTATCCACGAGAAGGGTATTCACTCGCACCACTATATGAAAATATGCACGTCCTGACGCAGGTGCCGCCTGTGACTATCTCATCTACCCAGATCAGAGCAGCAGCCAAGTCAGGGGCATCACTGGAGAACCTTGTCAAACCCGCCGTGGCTGAGTATATTGCAGAGCATACGATATACCAATAAAACTATGAATCAATTTCAAGCTACCAGCGAAACAATGATTGCAAATGCAGTTCAATTTCTGAAAACTGTGTATAAGAATACAAACAAAAAGAACGGTTTAATCGCTGTTTCTGGTGGCATAGATTCTGCAGTTTCACTCACGTTATTGGTCAAAGCACTGGGCAAAAATAACGTGCATGCAGTTTTATTGCCATACGACACCCAAGATATGGCAGATGCCCAAACTATTGTGCAGTGGAATCAGTTGCCAAAAGAGAATATTCAGACCATACATATAAAACCAGTGGTGGACGGCGTAGTTCAAGCGCTCAAGGCGGCTCAAGTACAGAAACGTACGCAAGCCACTCAACTTCCAGCTGATTCTAAAAAATCAACAGAATCTCAGCCTGCTCAGGTATCTACAGATACAACTATTGATCACTACCGCCTGGGGAATATCATGGCACGAGCGCGGATGATTATATTGTTTGATCAAGCCAAAAAACTTGATGCACTTGTCTGTGGAACCGAGAATAAATCTGAAAAATATCTTGGTTACTTTACTAGATTTGGTGACGAAGCCAGTGATATTGAACCGATTCAAGGATTTTACAAAACACAGATCCGAGAACTGGCGGAACACTTGCAATTGCCAGAAGTATTTTTGAAAAAATCACCCAGTGCAGGACTTTGGAAAGATCAGACAGACGAAACTGAGCTGGGCTTTTCATATCAAACTGCAGATGCAGTTTTTGAACACTTGATTGATGAAAAGAGTGGGTTGTTGTATATGAAGTTAATTGAAGGCAATCGCTTGCAGGAAGTCACTCAAGAAATTCATGCCGCACTTCCAGACATTTCCCCAAAAACTATCGAGGCAGTGCTCAGGCGTGTCCAGTCACAACAATTCAAGCACGAAGTCCCATACACCACAGAATCAAATTACTAGCTTCAAGCAAAAGTTCTAGGTATTGGTACTTGTACCAGTACCGGTCAGTGTTGATATAAGTGCTGTCCATGCGTCTGTATTTTGCGCAGGATTTGCTTGTGGGGCAGTTTCTCCTAAAGCTAATCCACTCAGTAGTGCTGGAGAAAAAATTCCATCAGTTGCGTGGTGAGTAGTATGCCATTGGGTCATTTTCTCAGCAAGTTCAAATCCTTTTCCAGGAATGGAATGTGATCCAGTCGAAAAAATACGAGATTGCTCTGTAAAAGTTGGCATGTGTGCCTCTTTCTGTATTAGAAATTTAATTTATCATACTTTTTCATACAAATCAAAATTGTAAGCAGGTGAAGATTTCAGTAGGTATGTTAGATTTACGCATGGACACCTTTGTTACAATGGATAGCTACAATGACTGAGCAAAGTCCACCACCTGAACATCAGAAAAAAGATGATTTTTTCAGTAAGAGTTTTACCTGTTTAGCGGTAGCCTGTGAGTTCACAATCAGATCGATAGTATTTCCCGCCACTATAGGTATTTTCAGCCCGCCAGAAAAAGAGCGTATCGATGTTGTGATTAGATTTGGGTCTTGTGACGTTTAGAGCGTCAGCGGGTTAGATTTTAAGTTGTCCAAAAGTACTTTATACATTTCATTTCT
>OMIS01000071.1 GCA_900299155.1 bacterium | reverse complement strand
TACTAATCTTTTATTAATCATCAATCCCAGTGATCAGGCACCTTGACTCTTAGACAAGATTTTTTGTATAGTAAATATGTATAGCATTAGTCCTCTTGATGCTTGGCTGTATCTGGTGCAATACTGTTTAGAACAATATTAGAATGCTGCTCATGAAACGTTTTATCCTCGCTAGTATTGTGGCGCTCAGTGCGCTACTGGTGTCTCCGCTTGATGTTCTTGCTGACAATTATTACGTGGATGGAGCAAGCTTAGGAGGAACTTGTAATGACACCAATGCAGGGACGGATCTAGCGGCACCCTGGTGCACATTAGCAAAAGCCGCAAGTACCGCAGTAGCTGGTGATACCGTTTATATTAGAACAAATACATACCGTGAAACAGTTACTCCTGCAAGTTCAGGAACTTCCGGTTCTCCGATAACCTTTACCAAATACCAAACAGAAACTCCTGTCATCAGTGGCTCTGACCTTGTGACTGGCTGGGCCTCACTGGGATATTCAGAAAGTAGCGGTATTTTTACGACAGGCTTTGAAGGAAATAATTTAAGTGACTTTAACTCTACTACCACAGATAGCGGGGTGACACTTGTTACTCAAAATACTCTTGCTTCTTCTGGTTTATATGCTGCTCAAGCCACCTTTAATGGCACAGGTAGAAATGCTCGTGCAAATAAAACTATTACCAGCGCCAACGACGTCTATGTTCGTATGTATTTTAGGATTGCCAGTGGGTACACTTTGCAACAAAAAGATACCAATCAAACAATTTTATATCTTCGTGCTGATACGACTACCAATCGCATGAGAATTTCACTGCGTCAAAATAACTCCAATCAGTTTTATATGTTTGCGGAAACCATGACCCCTACACAGACTACTATTTATAATGGTTCTGCCAACGCGGGAGAAATCCAACCTGATACTTGGTACTACATCGAAGCACGATATAAAGGTGGAGATGGCAGTACGGGTGGTGCAGAATTCTGGTTAAATGGCACTTCTAAAGGTTCAAACTACAGCATGAATACTACTGGGCTGCAGGTTGGCCGTGTGGAGTTTGGAGGAAATACGACAGGTACTGCGGTGCCTAGTGCTGGCTCCACTTTGTACATGGATGCTTTCAAAATCAACTCAAGTGCAGTAGGCGCATTTGCTCCACTTGGGAATGCTAATGTTTATCAAACGACCCCAATTACTTGGACTGTGCGTCAGTTGTTTGAGAATGCCACTTCGCTTGGTTTACCACAAGCGAGTCTAAGTGCAGTGGATGGTGCAGGAAAATGGTACTACGATTCAGGTGCACAAGCACTGTATGTTTGGACGAGTGACAGTACTTCTCCCAATGGCAAAACTATGGAAGCCAGTAGAAGAACAACGGTCGTGGATATAACTAATAAAAGTTACATTACGCTTGACGGGCTAACCGTAAAACATAATAACAGTAATGGATCCTTGGGTGGTGGTGTTTTAGGAAACACTTCAAATAATCTTACGATTCAAAATATAATCAGTAGCGACAACTATGGTGTTGGTGTGTATTTTAAAAATACTACTAGTAGTACCATCGCTAACAATATGATTTTGCGGAACCAACGCCAGTTTGGTGGTGGGATACGTTTTGAAAATGCAAGCAATACAAATGTTATTAGTAATAACACCATCACCGGAACTGGCCAAACAGGTGGCAGTGGTATCTTTTTCTGTGGTGATTCTACCTGTGGTAGTAATGGAAATGGCTCAAATACAATACGCTCTAATACAATTAGTAACGTCCAAGATACCTGTTTGTATATGGACACCAATAATGATGGCAACGTGGTAGAAAAAAACACCTGTACTGCCTCTTATAAGGATTTCAATGACAGCACAAAGGGTGGAAATGGCTATCACTTTTCTCTAGGTTCAGATAACAATATCATTCGTAACAATTTGGTATACAACGTCGAACGGCATGGTATCTCAATCCGTGATGGGAACTCAGGGAATCAAATTTATAACAATACTACATATAATACTGGGACAACCTCAGGCAACGGTATTGATATTCAGGGATCGAATACGGGCACTATTGTTAAAAACAATATTAGTCATACTGCAGCAACTGCACCATTTAATGCTGACGCAGGCTCAAGTGACACGATCACAGATTACAATAATTTGGTACAACCCTACAGGTACTCAAGCAAAGTGGGGTGGCAGTTTATATACTAGTTTTTCAGACTACAAAACTGGATCACTGCAAGATGCTCACTCATTCAATATCGACCCACTCTTTATCAGCATTGGCGGTCTTGATTTTACCCTGCAATCTGCTTCACCCGCTATAGATGCAGGTACTACACTTGCACAAGTGACTGAAGATGCTGCAGGCACCGCACGTCCACAGCAATGTGAGTACGATATGGGTTTTTATGAAGCTGCTGGGGCATGTACTCCACCACCCACGCCTACTCCTACACCCACACCTACTCCAACCCCACTCCCATCGGCGACTACAACACCAGTAGTAAGCGCAAATTCCATTCAAACAGCAAGTAGCACAGAATCTGTTACCTCAGAACCTCAGCCTTGGCGTTGCACCAACCAGCATCCAAACTCAATACCATCTATATTCCAGATAAATCGTAAGGGAACTACCGCGACATTATTTTTCACACCTTCCTCAGGTAATGTAAATAATTACTACATCGCCTACGGTCCGAGTGCGGACAAAATGATCTACGGCTTAGAAATCCCAGGCACAGAGCATGGTGTCCACTCCATAACAATTGATTATCTTCAGAAGAACCAATCATATACTTTCATGGTTAGAGGTGGCAACGGTTGTGCGGCTGGCGGATGGAGTAATCAGTTCGCAATTGGGCCTGCCACTTCTAGAAATACAAAGCGCTACTATAAATCATTTGTAGATCGTATTCTTAGTCCATTTAGATCTCTCAACAGAGTGAGTCGTACTAGATAATTTTCTTCTTTGAATAAGTATCGGAATAATCAGCGTTTAGGGTAACACTCTTGATACAAAGATGCATCCCAGTACATGGTAAAATGCGAATATGCACTACTTTCTAGCCAAAACAGATCCAGAAACATACTCCATAACAGATCTTGAATGTGATCATGAAACCATTTGGGACGGGGTTCATAGTTACCAGGCGATTGCAGTTATTCAATCCTGGCAGCCAGGGGATCAAGTATATGTATACCACTCTCAGGCTGAAAAAAAGATTGTTGGCATCATGGAAGTAATTGGCAGTCCATTTAAAGATCCACATGATGCAAGAGGTATTAGTTGGGCAGCACCGGTACGGTTTGTCAAAAAGTTTCCGATAGAAAAGCAAATTAGTTTAGCAACAATTAAAGCATCTGGAAAATTTTCTGACTTTGCACTTATCAAGCAAGGAAGACTTTCCACTATGGCTTGCCCCAAAGAGTTTGTAGAATGGGTTACCGCCCAGCTCACCTAATCGTGAATGTCTTTTACAGGATATCGCTCTCCTCTATTTAAGAAGTGGACTTCACTTTCTGTTGGCTTAAAGAGTGTTTCGAAGTGAGCTACTGCTGCAGCTTGATCAAATGGTTTGCAAGAATACACATCAATACTAATAAAGCCGCGCTTAGCAAAAGTATGGATACTGATATGTGATTCAGCAATGATTACCATACCGGTGATACCACCAGGATCTTTTCCCCCAGTATGCAAATTACTGCCAGCAGGGATCATGTATGGTGGAATTAATTTATGCATTCCAAGTTTTTCAGGCAATGTGTTGAGGGCATCATAACAGAGTTGTAAATCTTCTAATGGAGCTTTTGGACAACCATACAAATCAATGGTGAGGTGATAGCCAAACTGTACAAATTCATCTTTATTACCAGACGGGGCAGACTTCTTTTTTTGCATAGAAATTAAGAGTACAAATAGTCCTCCATAATCGCAATAGGTAAATTACATTTTGGAGTTGAGCCAAACTATCTGTTTCCTGTACAATTAAGAGATAATGGCAAAAAATGTATACCAAACAAAAAAATATACCAAACGCGTAGGTCTGATTTTTGCAGCCATACTTGTGTTTGCTGGAGTTGCTACAACATATGCTATTGCTAAGAAAGTCCAGTATGAACACCAGCAATCTACCCTAGAGGCACATGCCGCAGAAGCTCAATACCCTTCACAAATTTTAGATCTCTCGCTATGGAAGTTAACTTTGCCAATAAATGGCGCTCAAGAAATTAAACAACCTGAATTAAATACCTATACCAGCGCTTACATGAAAGTTAATTCAAGTACTACAGGCATTACGTTTTATTCACCCGCAGGTGGTGACACTACTGGAGGTTCCAATTATGCTCGATCAGAGCTGCGTGAACGCCGTAATACTCAGAATGCGTTTTCATATGATACCGAAGACTGTCCTGCCAAAGATAAGCCAAGTGAGGCATGTTGGTCTAGTTACCGCGGATATCATATTATGACTATTGATCAGGCCATTACGCACATACCTGTGCTAAAACCAGAAGTGGTTGTTGGGCAAATTCACGATAAACCAGATGATGTTGTAGTTTTTAGATTGGATAACAAAAGACTCTACGTGAATATTGATAATGCACGGTTCGGTGGTGAAGATATTACACTAACTGATAATTATCAGTTGGGAACTCGATTTACTGTGGCATTTGAAGTAGAAAATAATACCACCAATTTTTATTATAACGGAGCATACGTAGGTAAAATGAATGGTCGATATAATGGCGGCTACTTTAAAGCTGGCATGTACGTCCAATCTACTGAAGCAACGTATAAAAACAATGGTGAGTATGGCCAAGTCGATATTTTTGATCTTAAAGTATGTCATGCAGCAGATAAATCTGGGTGTAAGAATGTGCAGCCACTACAGCCACCAACTGGCACCCCATATCCCACAGTAGCTCCTACACAGCAACCAGTTCCTACAGTTTCACCTACAGGAACACCAAAACCTACTAGAACTCCTTCTCCCAAGCCGACAAGCTCTCCAACGCCTAAGCCTACCGGATCTGCGACCCCAAAGCCAAGCACAAGCCCAACACCAGCACCAAGCTCTCAACCTACCCTAGGCAAAATCACTGGCTTACAAGTTACCTCTCCAAAAGATAGTAAAGCAGTTGTGACTTGGAATCCTACACCTGGAGTATCTAAGTACAGAATCTTGATGTCAAAATCGTCCTTAACCCGTTTTAAGGTAGAAGAAACCACAAGAAAAAGTACTAAAACATTTGATTTGGATAGCTGCAAGAATTATTACTTCAAAGTATACGGCTATGATTCAAACGGCAAGCATATTGCCACCAGCGACATAGCAGGGGTACAGGTCAGTATCGGGAGCCCAGTTCATCCTTGTAAATAACGCTGATAATAAAAATATATGTTCATTCAATATCTGGAAGAGCGAATACTCAAACGAAAAAAACGCTCGAATATTATCGAAACACTCTTGCTTGATTTATCAGCAGTGTTTGTCTGGCGAGGAACTTGGGGGTTGATGGATAAATATCTCTTCCCTACCCATCCAGATGTGAGCTTTATCTTTTCTATACTATTGGGAGTGACGTTAGTATTGCTCATTCGTCAATTTAGCCGAACACAATAAACTTGATTTGCATATCACGGGGTACGTCTTTATACTCCGTGCTGCATATGTCACCACAGTATTTCGCACTACGCTCGAGATTAGGCTTACAACACGCTCCAGTTGGCTCAACGGAGTTAAATATTGGGGTAGAAGATGGATCTCGTACGATTCTCACTCCAGAATTTCTACAGAAGTTACCAGGGACTGTTACAGAGTATACTTTTCCTATACCACAATTAACGAGTAAGTATTGGGAGCTTGTTCGAGAACATACATTCGCCGCAAGCCATCTTATTGCTTCTCACCTTAAAACTACTGAGTCACAAGTAGTTATTGGAGGTGACCACAGTGTTACTTTTGCTAGTCTGCACGCACTCTCAAAGCGCATAGATTTGCGAAATGTAGCATATATACAGATTGATTCCCATCCAGATCTTAATACCATAAAATCTAGTCCTTCAGGCAACTTTCATGGCATGTATGTACGAGCAGCAGTTGCAGAGATTGGGGTGGCTGAAGTGGATTCGTGCTTCCTCCAAAAATTACCACCGCAAAACATCTGGTACTTCGGCAACCTTTCATTTGATCCAAATCCTGAAGAACGTAATTTCTTACAGACCCACAAGATTCCCTGTATTTCGGTTATGGATTGGAGAAAAAACTATACAACTATACAAACCCAGCTTCGCGCATTCTTACAAAATTATACCCATCTCCATATTTCCTTTGATATTGATTGCATGGATAAAACAATTGCAGCTGCGACAGGGATCCCCTGCCCTGATGGATTTTTGATGCATGACATTGAACTCCTTCTTACAACATTGATTTCAAATGAGCTGCCAATTAGCTTTGACTTGGTTGAAGTAAACCCAGCAAAGACTGGAGCACAACAAACCATTAAGACCGCACAAGAAATTTTAGAAATCGTTCAGAGGTAGCACCATTTTTAAAGCTTGCATCAACGATAAATTTAGTTACTATTACTATAGAAGGTAGATTGTGCAAGATCGTGTACGAAGACTAAACCAAGTTCCCCCTCATGAAGGTCCGATTGTCTACTGGATGATCCGAGAACAGCGGGCTCATGATAACTGGGCACTCTTGTATGCTCAGCATATTGCCATACAACGTAAACAACCGCTGTATGTGGTCTTCTGCTGTAGAACTGATCTAGATAAATATCTTGGCACCACTCGGATGCTTGATTGGATGCTACGCGGGCTCGAGGAAGTTTCTCAGGAATTAGAAAAGCATCATATAAATTTTACGTTCCTTCTGGGTGATCCACCCACAGAAGTAAAAAAATTTTGCACACATATTTCAGCTGGGGAAGTTGTGGTTGATTTCTTTCCACTCCGACCATATACAACGTGGCATCAAGAGATCAGTCAAACAGAACTGTATGCTGTTACACAGGTAGACGCACATAATATTGTGCCCTGTTGGGTGGCGTCTACTAAACAAGAATTTGCAGCACGCACGATTCGCCCCAAAATCACACGGCTGCTCCCCAACTATTTACTGGCATTTCCAAAACTTAATGAACACCCCTTCCCCGCACCTGAATCTCATACGAACTGGAAAACAGTACATTCAAAAATAAAAGTAGATACTTCTGTGCCTGCACTCACATGGATAGAACCTGGGGCACAGGCAGCTTTAGATCAGTTGAAAACTTTTGTTTCACAACGTTTACCAGCATATGCAGAAGATCGCAATGATCCCAATAAGCAAGCCCTTTCACTCCTCTCACCATATCTACATTTTGGACAAATTGCTCCACAGCGTGTTGCATTTGAGGTTTCACAAAACGTCAATCATACAAAGAATAGTGAAAGCTTTTTAGAAGAATTGATCATTCGCCGAGAGTTGTCGGATAACTATTGCTTCTATAATTCACAGTATGATTCATTTGCAGGACTACCCAACTGGGCGCAGGAAACTCTGGATGCTCACAGAGCTGATGAACGTACAATTCACTACACTGTAGAAGAGTTTGAAACGGCACATACACATGATGAAATATGGAATGCCGCACAACAAGAAATGCTACAAACTGGTAAGATGCATGGATACATGCGTATGTACTGGGTAAAGAAAATTTTAGAATGGACAAAAGATCCAGAAGAAGCGCAGAAAACTGCATTGCATTTGAATGATACATACAGCATTGATGGACGTGATCCAAACGGATATGTCGGAGTGGCATGGTCAATTGGTGGACTCCATGATCGGCCGTGGTTTGAACGCCCGATATTTGGCACGATACGTTTTATGAGTGCTTCAGGATTGCACAAGAAATTCAATACAGCGGCTTACGTGACAAAATGGCAAACTCTCACTTTGGATTAGTGTGCTTCAGCATGGAATACAACTTGCAGTAGATACGTGATACCAATTCCCAGTAAAAATATAAGCAAGCTATAGACTGATTTACGAACGACTCGTTCATTCTCTAATTGTGGCAATAAATCTGTTGCAGCAATATACAAGAAGCTTCCTGCTGCAAACGGAGTGAGCAAGGTTACAAAATTCATGGAGTGTTCAGTTAGAAAGTACCCAACCAATCCACCAGCTACAGCCGTAAGAGCAGTTACAAAGTTGAGAAATAATGCGCGTTGTACACTAAAACCTGCTTTAAGCAAAACTCCAAAATCTCCAATTTCTTGTGGGATTTCATGAATCAGAACTGCCACAGTGGCAGCTACGCCAACTTCAATAGATGTGGCATAGGCTACAGCAATAATAATACCGTCCAAGAAATTATGAAACCCATCTCCAATTAAATTCATGTAACCAAAGGTATGTGTTTTGCAGTTTTCTTCATGACAGTGACGCCAATGCAAAAACTTTTCTACTATAAAAAATAATACAAATGAGAATAAGACTCCCATAAATAATTCTCGTGAATCAGTGTTCTCAGCCGCTTCAGGTAACAGGTGCAAGAACGCTGTACCCATCATAGTGCCAGCTGCAAGTGCCACAAATGCATAGAGAAACTCATGAATTCTGGATTTTGTCCAAGTGAGTGTAAATAATCCCACCAAGGAAACTGAACTAACTAGTAACAAACTGATAATGGTATAAAAAAGTGCAATCATAGTAATTATTGTAAACCATTATACTTTAAATGCAACTGAGTTGCCTTATTAGATATGTAAGTATTTTCTGCGATGTGCACAAATAACTAATGAGCATGACCATGAAAATCATCAATTTTCTGGATTGGTGTGCGTAAGGAAACATAAGCAGCCAAAATTGTAGCAATTGGCACAGCCAGGACTAGACCAATCGAGCCAGTAAGAGTTCTAATAATTTCCTCTACAATTATTTCACTGTTAAGCGTTACCCACTGCGGGGTCTGTTCATTTATCAAAAATAGAATAAAAAGTGGTAAGTTTGCACCTGCGTATGCTAGTACTAAGGTGTTAACGAGTGAGGCCACATGATCTTTTCCTACTTCTAGTCCTCGGCTATATAATTCTCGTAACGTAATATCTTTTTTTGCGGCGCGAAGTTGGAAAATCACCGAAACTTGTGAAACAGTAATATCATCCAACACACCAAGCGCACCTAAAATAATTCCTCCTAAGAGTAGTCCCTGCAAATTAATTTTTGCGGTACTACCAAACTGCAAATAATATGCTTCTTCACTACCTAAGCCAAATAATTGCGCAGTTTGCACGCTTATATATGAAAGGGCTGCCACAATGAGTAATGCAGTAATCATCGATGTGAGTGCAATATGTGACTTTACTTTCCAGCCATGTGCAATGTAGAGCGTAATGCCGCCAATAACCAATGATCCTAACAAACTAACAAGCAACGGATTAGCACCCGCTAAAATTTGTGGAACAATAAACTTTACTAGAATCATGACACTTACTGCCATACCGGTGAGTGCACTTAATCCACGCATTCTTCCCACAATCACCACAATTGCTGCAAACAGTAGTGAAAGCCAAAATACAGTGGGTAGACGATAAACATCTGCTAATACAGTTTGCCGCTGCGTCATAGTTATCTGCTGTTCTGAAAGCACTACCTGTCTCCCCTTTACGAGAAGTTGTGTTTTGTTCAAAGGCTGAAACTCACTTCCCGCAGTCACCTCCACAGTTTCTCCAGAATCGGCACGTTTCACTTGGATTCGTTGAGTATATAACCCCCGTTCAGCATCTATTTCGCGCTGCTCCAGAATTTCTGTAACTGTACCTGTAAAATATTTAGACTTGACCGTTAGCGGAGCAGAAACTGCTGTTTGACCGTTTTCCATAGGTATACCAGTGCCTTCTGTAGTTTCTTGAGCAGTGATCTTAGGGACGCACACAAGTAAATTCATGACCAGAATAAATATAGTAGTAGCACGCAAAAATTTTCGCATGCAGTTAGTCTACCATGAGGCACCCTGCTTTGTGATACTATACTTGCTAGGTATGTACTCAAAAATTAAAGTCCACGACAAGCTTCTGCATCACTTTATTAAAGATCATTTTTTGCTTATACTACTAATAGCCATAGCTACTTTTCTGCGGGTATACCAACTCAACACACATGGTATTTTTTTCTTTGATGCAGGCCACGATCTGCTTGCTGCGCACCAGGCGTTGCAAGATGGAAGGCTGCCACTGGTGGGGATAACTTCTAGTAGACCATGGTTACATCAAGGTCCTGTTACGATCTGGATTGAGATGCTCATTATGCTCTTCTTTGGGACTTCAACCTTAGCTCAGCACATAGTTTTTGCGTTAATTGGGATCGCAGCTGTAATTGGGCTGTATGAACTTGTCACTGTTCATTTTTCACGAAAAGCTGCGTACTATGCTGTAGCTTTACTGTCTGTGTTTCCTCTGGCAGTAGCAAATAGTAGATATCCCTACCACACTACAAGCATACCACTAGCCACTGTTCTCTATCTTTGGATGCTGGTGAGTTTATGGAACAAATTTACTATCAAACGGTTACTATTTTTGCTTTTTAGTGGGATACTTCTCTTCCAGTTTGAGCTGTGTAATGCACCACTTCTTGCGCTCATTCCATATGTCTTTTGGAGAAGAGGCTATAGTGTAAATAAAAAGGTACTCTTAGTCGCTGCAGGAGCTACATTCTTTGGACTTTTACCTCAGCTGCTTTTCCCATTATTTGGTGGTACAAATCAAGTCATAGAGTTTGCTAAGTGGTTTATAGTCCAAGTTCTAGAGCGATTACAGGGTGGTACTAATACTATGTCTAATTTTGGTAATACACTTCAGGCATTTTGGGTATTTGGCGGCAGAGTTTTTGGGGTTGATGTACCAACCATATCTATTATAGGATTCGCTAGTATATGTGCCGCATCTGTATGGATCATATATAAAATGTACAAAAAGGAATCAGTACCGCCACTGATTGAATTAGCACTACTGGGGTTATGGATTTTGGTTGCTGCATACTTTGTAGCAGGACCACCTTCAGAAGCCTACTTTCCCCCATTTTTTATCTGTATTCCTATAATTCTTTCCTACGCACTGGTCTCGCTACAAAAAAAGTTACAGATCTTTACAACTACCCTGCTGCTACTCTATATGGGATTTAGCATATATAGTATTTTTGCTGCTCAATTTTTTGTTATGAATAATCGAGAATTTCAATATGACAGTGTGGGTGAGCAACGAGCTATCACTAAAGCAATTGCACTCCGCACAAATAATAGCGCCTACCAATTGCGCACTTTGGAAGGTGCAGAACGGCAGTTCCCAGCGTTTTTTGAACACATTGCCTGGCTGAGCATAGAAGAAAAACTCCCACTCCCTGGTGCTGAAGGTAAAGTATATTACTTAGCGAAGAATAGTGACCCACAGCCACCTGAAACCATACTTATTCGAAGATTTCCTACTAAAACACTGTATTGGGATCCCACAGGTACACAAACAAAGTAATGAACATACGAAAAATACTAGTGCCACTGATTTTAGGAATTTTCTTAGTAGCTATAAGTTTTGTGGCTGGTGTCTATTATGCGAACTCACAAGACCTTGCATCACTTACTCCTAGTTTATTTGATAGTACACAGCAAAAACCTAAACCACTTGCAGTGTATACATTTCCGCAATTAAGAAATAGAGCGTATGAAGCACGATCCATCACCATTGAAAAACAGCTTTCTACTACTCCAGAGTTTACGAGCTATCTCTTTAGCTTTGATGCACTGGGTAAAAAGATGACAGGACAACTGAATATACCTGCACAAACTTCTGCCACTACCCCAGTGATCGTGATGATCCGCGGGTACGTGCCGCCAGAAATTTTTTCAACAGGTGTAGGTACAAAAAATGCTGCAGCTATATTTGCAAAAAATGGATTTATAACGATTGCGCCTGATTTTTTTGGCTATGGTGGCAGTGATCCAGAACCTACTGATTCGTGGCAGGCACGTTTTGAAAAGCCAATCGTGGTGATCGAGTTAATTAAATCAATTAGAGAAAAAGGTCTTCCCCTACAACTACAACCTGATTCGGCCACTCCTGCTGATTTATATGCCACTACTAAGATTGGTATTTGGGGACATAGTAATGGCGGACAGATTGCGATGAGTACATTGGTGACTATGCAAGAATCTATTCCTACAACACTGTGGGCACCGGTCTTGGCACCTTTTCCTTACTCGATTATGTACTTTAGTGATGAAAGTGATGATGAAGGCAAAGGTATGCGTATTTGGGTTAGCCAGCTTGAGGATCAATACAACTTGAAGGAGTTTTCGTTTACGCAATACTTAGACGGACTTGCAGGGCCACTACAAATTCAACATGGTACGAGTGATGAAGCAGCGCCACATGTTTGGAGTGAAGAATTTATACAGAAATTAAAGAAGGAAAATGACCGTAGAAAGAAACTACTAACTACTACACAAACGGCTACAACTGCAACGACCGCAACCAGCCCACATGCTTCTGCAGCTACCACGCTCACTGAACCAATCTCATTTCAATTGATCACCTATCCTGGTGCAGATCATAACTTGCAACCTGCAGAAAACTGGAATCAAGCAGTGCAAAGGGACCTTACATTTTTTAAAGAAAAATTGGTGGATGCCAACTAATAGAAGTTATTATTTTTTATTTGCTTCAGAGAATAACGTTTCTTGTAGTGCGGGAGTTTGTGTAGCTTGCAGCGCGCCACCTTGTCGTACCTGTTCAATCTTATCAATTTTACGCTCCATTTGACGCACCCGAGTCCCCGTCAATTCTTCATAATCACTTTGCAGTGTTTTTAAGCTTCTCCCATACTTTTCAAACTGTTCTTTGAACTTGCACCACTCTTTGACAAATTCATCTACTTGAATTACTGCATCTCGCAGTGAATCAGAGATCATAAAGTTTCGATAACTTTCCAGCACCGTACGCGCCACCACTAGGAAAGTAAACGGTGATACTAGTAAAACTCGTTTTTTAAATGCATGGTCAATCACTTCAGGTAGTTTCTGATTAAGAAATGAGAAAATCATTTCGTTGGGCACAAATAAAATTGCATAATCCAAAGTGTGAGAACTTGGATCAATGTAGTCCGAAACTTTGTCAATTTTAGCTTGCAGATTTTTACTGAGCTGCTGTAAGTACGTTTTCTGCTGTTCTTTGGTAGAACTATCTGCCAACTTTTGAATTTCACTATACGGGAACTTTACATCAACAGCGATATATCGTTTATCTGGCAACAACAACGTAATATCAGGACGGAGCGTAGAGTTTTTAAGATGCAGCTGACGGACATAATGCACACCTTCCATTAAGCCATTCGCTTGCATCAAATCTTCAATAATCCGCTCCCCCCACTCACCACGAGCTTGGTTATTTGACAAAACTTCAGCTAGTTTTTTGGTAGAGACAGAAAGTTCATCAGCAAGTTTACGGTGTGACTCCAATGCGGTAGAAAGCTCAGAAAACTTTTTAACTCGATCTTGTTCTAAAGTACGGATTTCAGCCTGTCTTTTTTCTAAATCTTGTTTTATTGCATCTACCATCGTTTCAATTGAACGATGTTGGTGCGTTAACGTGTTAGATATAATTTCTTTTTCACCGCGCAAAATTTCTCTACTTTGCTGTGCCACCAAGTGTGCGCTTTGACCAAAAACTTGCTGGACAACAGTTTCAAGTTGCTTAGTTTGTGTGTCACGAGAGAGCATTTGTTTCATGGCCAGATACAGTGCCACAAAGCCCGCTATAATGAAAATAATTACTACTACTTCGAATGTCATACGGCTGAGTAT
>OMIS01000070.1 GCA_900299155.1 bacterium | reverse complement strand
TATTTTTCATTGATCTTACAACCATATTAACACACTAGCGTGTGCTAAACGTCACAAGACCCTAGTTTTTTTGCCTTCGACTCGTACCATCATCGTGGCAGTTGTAGCCGTATGTTCCGTGGAGAACAGTACTACTTCGGTATTGAACGTCGTCTTTGCCATCGTTGCGCCAGATTCGTTGAGCACATAGCCTGCTTCTAACGAACCAATGGCTGCCAAGTTATGTGCCAGTAAGGCTGCGGTAGCAAGATCCGGCTCAGCTCCTGTTAGTGTCATAGTATATTGATCAGTTCCCTTCAGTCTGAGTGTTGCCCCTGCATCATCTGCGGTGATCTCAGTGGTGACTGGGGTAGACTGGTAACCTCGAGTGACAACTGCCTCACCCGCAACATACTCAGTACCATTCACAAGTTGTAACTCAACTTGTACTTCAGGTATAGGTGGCATTGTAAGAACTATTGGAGGTACTGTTCCTTCTGTAGCAGTAACCTTATCTGGTGAGGCAAGGTAGAGGCATACGACAAGAAGTAAGAATCCAAGTGCAGGATATATGTGCCTGTATTCTTGAGGTGCTATTTGGCTAACGGTTTCATGTAATTTCTCAGTAGTAATTTTTTGCATAGGTTTTATTCTGCCATATTTCTTTTATAATGCACGAGTAAGTTTGTAATTAGTTAGTATGCCAGAGTTGCCAGAAGTTGAAACCATTGCACGTCGTCTCCGAGAAGTGGTAGTGGGTAAAACTATTACTAAAGTTGCGGTTTTGCGTGAAAAAAGTTTTCTAGGTTCTCCTACTTCACTTGAGGGAGCGACTATCACTGGGATCTCTCGGAGATCTAAAATTATTCAGTTTGAGTTTGACCGACCTGAAAAAATGCTTGTCCATTTGAAGATGACAGGCCAGTTAATTTATCAAGATCAGAATATTAGACTGGGTGGTGGGCATCCTACTGCGGATTGGGTAAACGAGTTACCAAGCAAGTATACTCGAGTAATTCTGGACTTAGCTGGTACTACATCTAGTAAAAATGTTCAGCCAACTGTAACAACAGCTTCAACTGCAAAGCTCTTTTTTAATGATTTGCGGGTATTTGGTTGGCTCAAGGTTATGACTGATGCTGAAGTAGAACGGGAATTTAGTTTGCTTGGCCCAGATATTATTGACCCAGCGGTAAGTGCTGCATATTTATTTGAAAAACTGCATACTAGGGGAATTCCTATAAAACAAGCCTTAATGGACAATTCAGTGGTGGCTGGTGTGGGCAATATTTATGCCAATGATGCGCTACACTTGGCAGGCATAGATCCGTTTCGTCCTGCAAAAAGTTTGAGTTTTGCTGAAGTAGCGAAAGTCTATCAAGCAACACTGCATGTGGTTCGTACTGGGATTGAGCTGGGTGGTGCGACAATGCATGATTACCGTCATGTAGATGGGTTTGCTGGTCAATACCAAACAGTTGTACGAACATATGGGCGTGAAGGTGAGCCTTGTCTCATCTGTGGCACGCCACTTCTGCGAAAAAAACAAGCTGGACGAAGCACATTTTATTGTACTATCTGTCAAAAATAGTCTTTAATAATGGATTGATTTATAGACCCTCTATTTATTGTGCAGTTTGTATAATCGGAAGATGTACTTCATGATCTGTTTTCATAAATCCAGCTATAGTGCCTTCTAGAGTACAGTCACCTCCCTCAGTATCGGCCAAGAAAGTGGCAGTAAAGTGCGAGAGTCAATAAAATTGATGAACCAACGTTTGACAGGCGTTCTTTTAGATTTATTCACAGTACCATTTCTTACAAGTACTGCTTGATGGTCGTAACACTTTTTTCAAATCTGCGTTTTTCTTCCCAATCAAGCTTAATTTCTAGTGTCTCTTCTACCCCATTTCTTCCAATTACACAAGGGACACTCAGTGAAACTCCAGAAAATCCATAGTATTGATGCAGTGGAATAGATAGTGGTAGCACAGAGCGTGTGTTGTGCAGAATCTTTGAAACAATATGTGAAACTACCGTTCCAATCCCATAATATGTAGCGCCCTTTGCAGCAATTATTTTATACGCCGCACTTCTGGCTTTTTCATAGGCTTTCCAGGCTCGTTCTTCGGAAAAATCGGACATCGACATCAACGGTTGTCCACCAACACTGGCACTTGAAATAGCTGGAAATGAACTATCGCCATGTTCACCTAAAATATACGCATGAATGCTTTGGGGATTCACATGCAAAAATTCTGAAAGATGAAAACGGAACCGAGCTGTATCTAAGGTTGTGCCAGAACCAAAGATTCTCCCCTTTGGAAGTCCAGCAATTTGATAAGCTTTGTAAGTCAAGACGTCTACAGGATTACTGACAATTACGATAATTGCTTCAGGAGCGTACTTAACAACTTGAGGAATAACCGATTCGATAATCGCCACATTTTTGGCAGTTAAATCAAGTCGAGTCTCCCCGGGTTTTTGAGCGGCTCCAGCGGTCACGATAACCACATCACTACCAGCAAGATCGGCATAATCAGTGGTGGCCATGATTTTGGCAAATGGCAAAAAACTCATACCATGCTCGAGGTCAAGCTCTTCACCTACCAATTCAGGCATGGAACGTCCATGTAGTACCAACTCCGTTACATCTCCTCGATGCAACAATGAATACGCGGCGCTCATGCCGACTTTGCCGCAGCCGATAATTGATACTTTATTGGAGGTATGAGAAGACATACTTCCAGTATAGACACATATACAGGTAGAATCAATTGATATGCATGGCACAGAATATAAACCAGCAAACGTGTTTACTTCAGTAAAAAAGTGGCTCACTGGCAACTGGGGTATTTTCTTAATCATCGTACTAGTTACTTTATTCATTAGATTGATTGGAATAAATAAAGTGGGTAGAGCCTGGGATGAGTATGCGTATGTAGGCGTGGGAGATGATTTGGTGCATCTAGTAGCTGGCGGGAACTTCACTGATCCTGAGTGGTACACTTTTCCTGATCACCCAGCAGTTTCTCGGTACTTATATGGATTGGCTGGCCAGTTTTCGGTGGTTGATCGTGATGCAGATGGTAAAGCAATTTTTGCCTATGATTGGACTGCTCCTCGTGTACTCTCTGCCCTGTTCGGCGCACTTACTGCAGGGTATGTATTTCTAATTGGGCGAAAACTATGGTCAGCTCAAGTCGGAATAGCAAGTGCAGTAATTTTTATGTTATTACCGCTCGCAATAGGGTATGCACAGTTGATTACCTTGGAATCTATAAACATGTTCTTAACTGCGGCAGGTATTTTTTATTTTCTACAATTTCTAGAAGTAAAAAACTGGTTACAAGCAGTCGTTTCTGGAGTTTTGCTGGGGTTAGCTCTCGGTACTAAATACACAAATGTAATTTTGGGTTTAACATATGGTGGGATTTGGTTGGTGCACTCACTTCAAGGTTTGGAATCACTTAAAAATATCTTTAGCAAAATTATTAAAAACATTGATCTGAAGTTACTGAGTATCCCTGTCATCGCATTGGTTATTTTTTATGTACTTTGGCCTGCACTTTGGTTTCATCCCACAGAAACTTTTCAAAATATTGTTCATTGGTCACAACAGAGAATGCAACCACCGTCCGAGTATTATTTTGGTACGTATGGGCCTGTCCCGTGGCATTATTATCTGGGGTCATTATTGGTGACAACTCCAGTAGTAGTCTTAGCTCTACTATGTGGTGCAGGTTACTATTTTTACAAAAATAAGAAAGATCGATATGCATTGTTAGTACTAATAGTTTGTCTATTCGTACCATTACTTCTTTCGTTCTACCCATTAAAGCAAAATGGGATTCGGTATGTAATTATGATTTATCCAGCAATAAGTTTATTAGCTGGATATGCCTGGACAGCACTTAATAAACAACTGGAAAAAATAAATCAAGAACTACCGTACTATCTCAGTACGCTCATAGTTGGATCTTTAATACTGTCATTATATTTAATATATCCGTATTATTTGGATTACTATAACTTTTTAACTGGGGGAAATACAAAAGTGTATGAACAAAAACTTTTTGAACTAGCATTTTGGGGGCAGGGACAACGTGAGGCTCTCATTGCTATTTCAAAAGTAGCTCAACCTGGTTCTACTGTAGGATTGGCGGTCATTCCGGACTATGTTGCTCCAACGATGCAGGGACTACCTACAGGAATTTATAATTCTACATTTGAATTTGATTATGTTGTCACCAATGCTATGCGAGAGTTTCAGACTCCAATTATTCAAGAACTGACTGAGCGACAGTATGTCCCAGTTCACTATGTAACCGCTGGTGGAGCTCCTATCGTGACTATCTATGCAAAAAAATCTATTGCGCAGCAATTACTGATCCCAGATCTTAGGTTGTAAAGTATTTTGGAATTAAGCGTGTAAAAGCACGTCCAACTGCGTCACGATATGTGGCGCGGTCAGGTGATGTTTTTCCAGTAATTCTGCTGCGGTGCCAGATTCACCAAAGCTATCGGCGACACCCATACTATGAAACGCGGGGCGCAGCCGCGACTGTGCCAGAACCTCTGCAATTGCGGAACCTAAGCCACCTACTGCTTGATGATCTTCAAGGGTGATAATGGCTTTAGTTTCTCGTGCTGCCAGTAAAACAGCTTCCCAATCCAGCGGTTTTATGGTGTGCATATTGATAACACGGACAGAAATATTTTGTTGTGCTAGTTTTTGTGCAGCAAAGAGTGCTTCAGAAACAAGCGATCCACAGGCAATAATCGTGGCATCACTGCCACTTTGTAAAGTCACTGCTCTGCCGATTTGAAATGGCGTTTCAGGAGTTGTAAGTGGCAGTATGTCGTACTTTGAGGTCCTCAAGTATACTGGCCCAGTGTGTTCTGCAAGCGCTAGTGTGGCTTTGCGTGCTTCTTCTGCATCACACGGCACAATCACGGTCATATTGGGTAAAACGCGCATTGTAGCAATATCTTCTAATGATTGATGAGTAGCCCCATCTGCACCAGTAACAAGCCCGGCATGACCTCCCACAATTTTGACATTTAAGTTTGAATAACAAATGCTTGAACGAATGACACCCCAAGAATTAGCGGGATGAAAACACGCATAACTTGCAGCAAACGGTACTTTTCCAGCTAATGCAAAACCTGCCGCCAATCCAGCCAAGTTTTGTTCTGCTACTCCCACCTCGATAAATCGCTCAGGGAAGGCTTTGGCAAATGCTTCCATCCGGGTGGACTCGGTTAAATCAGCACACAATCCCACAATCTGGGGATTTTTTTGTGCGGCTTCTACCAGTCCTTGGCCGAAGCCATCACGCGTAGATTGTTTTTTTTGATCAGACATACTTCTAGTGTTTTCTCTGTGTTGCTCGGTCGTTTATACGGTTTATTCAATATACTATGTGTTGGTGCAAACTGCTTTTTTTATATTGATACATACTACTTTTTTACAGGCCTGTCTTGCCGCTTTTACAGACCTTTACTGCTACCCACGTTCTGCAAGCTGGCGAAGTGCAGCTGCAGCTTGTTCATGACTTGGCGGTTTGCCATGCCATTCGTACTTATTTTCCATAAAATCCACGCCTTTACCTGGTGTTGTATGGCAAATTACAGCGGTGGGTGGTGCATCGGGAGTTTCAGAAGACTGAACCGTGTTTTGTAGTACTTCGAGTAGTGCAGAAATATCATGCCCGTCCACTTCAAGAACTCGCCAGCCAAAACTCTCGATTTTTGCTCGAAGTGACTCTAGTGGCATGACTTGATCAGTAAATCCATCAATTTGAATATTATTTCTATCAATCAACGTAGTTAGACGAGATAACTTATTTTTGGCAGCAAACATATAGGCTTCCCAGGTCTGTCCTTCCTGATGTTCTCCGTCACTCATCAAGCAAAACACCTGATTTGGTTTATGATCCAGCCGTAATCCGTATGCCAACCCAGCAGCTTGTGAAAGCCCCAGCCCCAGCGGTCCACTGGTGTTCTCTATGCCAGGCAAACTTCCCAAATGAGGGTGTCCTTGCAAACGGCTCCCTAGTTTTCGCAGTGTTTGTAGTTCATCTGGTGGAAAGTATCCTGCTTCAGCAAGTGTGGCATAGAGAACGGGACAAATATGCCCATTGGATAGCAAAATTCTATCCCGCTCTTCCCACTCAGGGTTCTGCGGATCATGCTTGGCTACTGCAAAATACAAAGTAGTAAATACATCGGCCATGCCGAGTGAACCGCCACTGTGTCCGCTGCCAGCATTTTCCAGCATTGTAATGATAGAGCGGCGGATTGTTTGGGCGTGTGCCTTGAGTTCAGAAAGTGTGGGCATGGTGTCTCAATTTGTCTCTTTTTTCAGTGTATAGAGTACGCAAGGGAAAGTAAAGTTTCCGCTCTCTTCTACTGTGTGCCTATAGTACTTGCTATTGACAAAAGTGGTTGTAGTATATGAATATCTAATATGTAAGAAATGTGCATGAATCATAAACAGCGCTCGGAGTGATGTATAGCTCACCCTGAGCGTTATTTATGGTTTGGGTCTTGTGACGTTTAGAGCGTCAGCGGGTTAGATTTTAAGTTGTCCAAAAGTACTTTATACATTTCATTTCTGTGG
>OMIS01000069.1 GCA_900299155.1 bacterium | reverse complement strand
GATAATATTACCTACTGCGAATGTCGTCATCACTCCAAGGAAACTAATGGTATACACGCCTGCTAATGAAACTAAAACACCATGTGTAATAAATAAAATTGAAAGACACAGTAAACAATATGTAATAATAATACGGGTTGTGTTTTGATTGCGTTGCCGTAGTTTGGGCAAAAGGATGCTACTTGGTAAACAGTGATCTAAAGTCATACGATACAACAATCCGCTCGCACCCACAAAACTGGCGAGCACTGCTCCAGATAAAACTAGAAACGCATCTGTCACTACTAAATACTGCAGTGTTTTTCCCCCGACCGCAAACGCACTCGCCGCCAGCACAAAATCTTTGGAGATCGAAATAGCATCTAAACTTAAACTAGAAAGTACCACAAAGGTAATAAGCGGATTAAAAATCCAAACTCCTATTAACATATACTTCAACGTCTGGCGAAATACTCCTGGGGCCTGCTCTTCTACAAAGTTAGCGCTACTTTCAAAACCAGTAATACCAAGCATAGATACAGCTACGGCCAAAAATAGCATGCGAACCGCACCTTCTTGAGAAAAAAGCAGCTGTGTTTTTGCAAATGTGTCAGGCAAAATCCCCCAGCCATGATTACCCACATTTATCAAACCCATAGATACAAAGACTATCAGAGTAAAAATATGCAGACTAAATATTATTTTTGCAACACGAGCACTATCTTTAACACCAAGGATAGTCAAAATAGCAAACACAATGATTATTCCAGCAGTTACTGGAAGTACAGGAATAGTCCAGGTAGTATTCACATATTCAGCGGCTGTTTTTGCAGAAATTACAGCGGTAGCCACGTATGAAAGAGTTGTCATTACTCCTGCCACTGCAGCAAACGTTTTACTACTCGCATTCAGTAAACAATTATATGCCCCTCCATTTAATGGCAGAGCTTCAACCACTTCGGTATAGACATGCTTATAGAGCCAGAGTACTCCAACTATGACAAAAAATACAAATGGTGCATAAAACCCAGCAAATATTGCTGTAAATCCACATACATATAAACAAGATGACAAAATATCATTGCCAGCTATGGCAGTGGAAGAAAAAACATCTAACTTTTTATGCTCGGACATATATATAACCTAAAAATAAACGGGATGCAGTACCTTGTGACTCTGTATATAGTACGATTTTTATTGAGGAAAAAGCAACTAGGTAAGACAAGCGCGTACAAGTTCATTTTGTTGGGATACTTACAATTCAAAGAATATCTCTCATTCATCGATGTATACTAGTCGTATGCATAAAAAATCACTTATCCCTGCGGTCATATTGGGAATTGTTGTGGCCAGTGTGATTGTGTTCAAGTTTCTTCCACCTACACTTCTGAAGAAAGATAGCGCTACTTCAAAACCAGTTGCAGATCTTAACTTCCATGGTTTTTTAGTAACGACTGGGATAAGTGCATCAGAAATTACTGAGAAGTACAAATTGTCTGAAACAGCTGCAAAATATCAGGTCGTGAATAGTAATCCTGAGACAAACACAGAGCGGCGCTACTTACTCACAAAATTCACTTCACAAGAAACAGCAGATCGATTCGCAGCAATTGCAGCGAATAAAATTATGGGTTGTATAGAAGTTATACCCGCTGAACTTGCAGTACCTCCCACCAATACTGACTATCTTAGTGATTTCACACTCGTGACGGTTCAAGATTTCAGCTTCACTGACAATCCTTCTTGTTATGCAGAACAAAAAAATCTTTTTACTAGTTATCAAAATTCAGAAACTGATCAAAAAACTATAGCAATTACAACTCCAGTACAGGTAGTTGAACGGCCAGTCTATGACATCCATTATGATTTTGCAATTGATGCAGCTTGGGGAGAAGCACAAAAACTTGGGTACAGTGATGCCTCAGGGCTAGAACACCCCGCAGACCAACTGACCAAAATATTTGTAGTTCCTGCAGACGATGATATCGCCTACCAACTGACACAAGCTGCACGCACGAGTGAGCCAGTAGGACTTAAGGGTTACTTTACGGGAGGATTTGCAGAGAGCACAATACTTGTTGTTACAACAGTACAATAGTGCATTTTTCACTTACCGTCCCCACATGGCGCAAGCATAGTATGCTAGTTGTGTGGCATGGTACACTACATCCATGAAATATGCAGCATTACTTCGAGGTATAAATGTTGGTGGCAAGAATATTGTGCGCATGAATGAACTTCAAGCTATTTTTGAGACCACGGGTTTTTCAAATGTGCAAACATACATTCAAACTGGTAATGTCATTTTTGAGTATGCCAAGAATGACCCTGGTAAACTCTCCCATCGTATTGAACAAGCACTTGCAAAGTACTTTCCATTTCCAATCCGTGTTATGGTTCGCACCCATGAACAGCTCAAAGCTATTATAGAAAGCGCACCTGCAGCTTGGAACACTGATGCAGATATTCGCAAGTATATTGCATTTGTGACACCCGCAATCATTCCTGAAGAAGCAATACAAACCATAGAAATAAAAGAAGGTGTTGATGAAGTTACTGCAGGACCTGGGGCAATCTACCTGACTACAACTATGGAAGGTTTGACAAAAAGTAAGATTAGCAAAATTATTGGCAAGAAAATTTACAAAGAGATGACCATGCGCAACTATGTTACTTCCAAGCGGCTAGTTGAGCTGATGAATGAAACGTAGTTTAGTATAATTCATACTGACTAAGCAATTTTTTGTTTCCTTCTACCTGATACTGCAGTAACTCAGAATACAAACCTTTTCGCTTTGCTAGTTCTCCAGGTTTTCCAGAATCTACAATCGTGCCATTTTCTAAAACAATAATTCTATCTACATTCTGGATTGTAGAAAAACGGTGCGCAATAATAATCACTAACCGATTCTTAAATAATTTTTCAAGCGCTTCTTGGACAAGTCGCTCAGACTTAGAATCCAAACTACTGGTAGCTTCATCCAGAATCAAAATAGGTTTGTCATGCAAAATAGCACGAGCGATCTGTATTCTTTGTTTTTGCCCCCCAGACAACTTCAACCCTCGCTCACCAATTTGTGCATCTAAACCATCTTTTAATTTTTCTACAAACTCCCATGCATTTGCTTGTTTCAATGCAGTGATAATTTGTTCATCACTGACATCCACCGCACCATACGCTACATTTTCTCGTATCGTTGAAGAAAATAGTTCATTATCTTGGAAAACTAATGCCATGTGTTCGCGCACCCATGAATGATCCGTCTGTGAATATTTGTTTCCTGACAAAAGAATATCGCCACTCGTAGGTTCGTACAACTTGAGAATTAGATTTATTAGTGTTGATTTACCTGCACCAGAATGCCCCACAAGTGCGACTGTTTCTTTGGTATCAAGTTGTATATTGAGGTCTTTTAAAACTGGCTCTCCAGATTCATATGCGAAGTTTACATGATCAAATGTAATGGACGGATGAGCAACTACATCAGTAATCTTTTTTTCTTGATAGTTTTCAGTGCTTTCTAAATCAAGTACGGTAAAAAACTCTTTTGAATCTGCTTCTGCACGCTGGACTTGCTCAAGCATGTAACTCATACCGTAAAGCGGCCACCGCAGTTGTGCGAGCAGCTGCATAATCATCACCATCTCGCCCAATGTTAATTCGCCCAAAAATGTTTTACGGAAAATTAAAAATAAGATAACAACAAACGCAATTTCCAGTCCAAACTCACGCAGAAAATTTAAAATGTGATATCCAGTGGACTGTCTGTCATAAATTTTATTTATAGTTGTATATTGATTAGAAACATACTCCCACTCTCCACGCTGCGTGTTGTACGTTTTAACTAGTTTAATATTATTAATCACTTCAGAAATCCGGCCACGAGTGGCATCTTCGTGCGTATTTTTTTCACCTTGCAGTTTACCCCACCGTTTTGTGGAGTAGCTTGAAATCGCTATATACATTGGAAAGACTGACAATGCTAACAAACCAATTGTGATATCAAAATAAAGTAAAATACAGATCCCTAAAACTGCCTGTAATAGTGCTGGAGAAATAAAGTTTGTAGCTGCTCCAATGAACCCGCCAATTGATAAG
>OMIS01000068.1 GCA_900299155.1 bacterium | reverse complement strand
TTTGAATTTTTAACAATAATTGAGTAATATTTTTGGTATGTTTGTTGGATTTTGGAAATTATAGGAAAGTACTTACAACTTCTTCATCTCGCCCCAATTTGTGCCATACTTCACATCAACTTCAATTGGTACATCCAGCGGATACACTCTACACATGTGCGCTCTGACTTCAGGAATAAACTTTTCTAAAAATTTTGCATCGTCAGGCACTTCAAAAACTAAATCATCATGAATTTGCAGTAATAATCTACACTCAGGATTCTTTGTCACAACTTCATGATGAATCGTAATCATTACCTTTTTCATTAGATCTGCAGCTGAACCTTGAATCGGATAGTTAATTAAAACTCTGCGCAGAGCATTATCAATAGTTTTTTGGGAAGCATGTTCAAAGACAAATCTTCTTCTCCCTAAAATTGTCTCCACAAAGCCAGTTTCTACTCCATTCTTAAGAAAGGTGTCATAATATGAACGAATCTTGGGATATGTTTTGTAAAACTCTGATATAAACTTTTGAGCTGCTTCTACAGGTATGTGTAACTGAGTGCTCAAACCAAAACTACTCATGCCGTAAATCACGCCAAAATTGATAGTTTTAGCAATCATCCGTTGCTCACGAGTGACCTCAGTATATGCAACATGAAAAATTTGGGCAGCAGTTGTAGTGTGAACATCTTTCTGTTCTTGAAATGCAGTAAGGAGGGCATCTTCTTTACTCAAATGCGCCAAAATACGAAGTTCTTGTTGTGAGTAATCAAATGAAACCAGAATTTTACCCGGAGCAGCTTTAAAGCAAGATTTAATTTTCTGCCCAAAACCTGTTGATGCAGGAATATTTTGTAAATTAGGATTTGAAGAAGAAAGTCTACCTGTACTGGCCACCACCTGACTGTATGTTGTATGAATTCTGCCATCGGCAGCCACTGCAGAAGCTAAACTCTCAATATAGGTAGAACGCAGTTTACTCAACTCACGGTATTCTAATAATTTTTGAATAAACGGAACGTTTTCTGCATGCTGTGAAATTTCAGCTTCGTTGGTGGCATACTTGCCGGTTTTTGTTTTTTTAAGTGGTACTTGCAGTTTCTCTGCTAGGAACGTCCCCACTTGCACAGAAGAATTCAGGTTTATCTCAAAACCCACTTCCTGCTTCATCGTTTCAGTTAATGTGGCCAACGCTGCATCAATTTCTGCACTGACACTCCTCAGTTCTGCCACATCCAAAATAATTCCGTTTTTCTCCATCTGCTTGAGAACGGGGATAATCGGAAGTTCTATTGTCTGGAAATACTCTTGCAGACGTGGAGCAGCTGCTAGCAGAGCACGTTGCTTTTCAACAAGTTCATTCAAATTAGAAACTTTGTGGTGAGCTATAGTAGCCTCTTCACTTCCCACATATGAACCACTCAGCAGCAGAAACTCTGCAATCATTGCATCAAAAACTGTTTCAACTGGTTCATCGGAATAGTGTGCTTTCCAATCCCAAAATACGTGCTGCATGTTAGCGCATTATACCTGTAACTTATGTAACTTTCAAAAGTGCTCAAGAGTTTATCTAGCGTTATAGTCCCTGCGTATATAGATTGGTAATTTCAGTAGCAGTAAGCGCTCGAGAATAAATCCGTACTTGATCAATCTTACCTTTAAAGCGTTTATTCATTGCTCCTGGTGCTGCCCCAATAACTGTTGGGACGCTATTACTTTTATCGATTGGGCCAACAACTGCCTTATTTCCAACTTCAGTACCATTGATATATAAGTAGATCTTACTTCCATCATAGGTAGCTGCCAGATGGTACCACGTATTATTTTGCAAACTGTAATTGGTGGAAACCACATTTTGAACTGTGCCATTAACCTTTAATCTAAACCGAATTGTAGTAGCACCATTTGTATTATTTTCTGCAAACATCCAGTAGTGAGAACTTTCGCTGCTACCTGATGCTTTTGTTAAAATTCGGCAATCAAGGTTGGAACAATTTGCTAGATCAGCTGAATTTATCCATAACGAGAAGGTAACTTCATTACTCATTAAATCATAATTACCCATATTGATATGGTCATCAACTCCATCAAAATATAAACCATTATTGGTTCGCCCAGCCTGCCAGATTGCTCCAGTCACTGTTTGATCTAAGTGATTGATAGAAGTATCGTACGCAGTCGTGCCACTGGTTTCATCAAATTTCCAGTATGATTGCAAATCTTCTCCAGCAGTATCTCTAGCGGCGCTTGGTGATGGGGAAACTACCTTTTGTGCTTCAGGTGCACCTGGAGCTAGGAAACCTCCTTGTAAGTATGAAGGGACAGTTCCATTATACTGACCGCCATTATAGTAGCCATTTAAATAATCAATACTAAATTCCATTACAGCAATACTGACCTTGGCCATATAGACTTCACCTGTGGACGAAGTAACTTTGTAAGTAAAATCATCATAGCCCTTGTACAAATGATCAGGGACATACTCAAACACCATTGTATTATTCGCAGTGTTGTACTTAGGAAGTACTTTTCCGTGTTTTGGATTTACAGCGACCTGAACATTCTGAACGTCATACGTAAAAGTAATTGCATCATTACTTAATACATCTAGCGTATATTTTGGATAATATAAAAATTGTGGTGGCGTATTCCAATTCGGATATGCACCCCAGTTATTCATAAAGACAAGTTTAAAATCTTCACCTAACCGTTTATTACATAAACCTTCAGTTTTGCATGCAGTTTGGAAAACAGTCCAGGTCGACATTTTAGCTAATGTGTCTCTATTGACTAGCGTACTATTGGAATATAGCGCCCCGTTCTGTGTACCTGTTGCTGTATCATATGCAGTGGAAGGTACCGAATTTGAATAGTAAATAGCTTTATCTACACGAGGATTCTCATGCAAATATGCTATTATTTTAGGCAACGCTGCATCAATAATTGAGCGAGGAATAACACGATTATATGGCGCCATTCCTAGGGTTTTAGTACCAAATTCGGTTATCCAAACCTGTTGTTTATCACCTAATGCCCAAGCATTTGCATCAAGCCAAGAATTCCACCCCACTCTTGGTGTCGTTTCATTTTTGAAAACACCACCGGTCATTCTTTGTTTAATATGCTGTACTAAATCATTGGCAGTATAGCCATAATCTGTGAAGTATATAGGGTCTAGCCATGAATATAAATGAATGTGTACTCCAGCAATATCTGGATTATTATTTGCACCATAGAGAGTATGCCATGCAGTAATAAAATCATCTAACCAGATTTTTCCATTGTTTGCATTAACATACCAGTCCATATCAGGGCCAAAGTAAACACCACCAAAGATAATATCAATGTTTAAATTATTTGCGTCTCTCCATTGAATGAAATCATGCAGAACAGTAGCAGCTGTAGTTGGGCTACAGTTTGCTTGATCTGGATTATCTGGTTCATTTAAAAATAAAATATATCCACTATAGTCATTTGCGGGATTTGAGTCATTTTTTGTCAACTTTTGCTTAAATCCCAGTGTTGTTGAAGTTCCATTCATTTCATTAGTACCGCATCCATAGAGGGTGGGAATATAATTACCTGCAAAATCAACCGATGGATCCGCAGCCCCACCGAGAGGACCCGCAGTTTGTTGACCACTATCACCATATCCCCAGTTATATACGGTTGGATTTCCTAGTGCAGTAATAT
>OMIS01000067.1 GCA_900299155.1 bacterium | reverse complement strand
GATTAACTTCCCTTTTATAACAAACTAATTGTAATCGGTAGTGAAATATAGATTTTATCGGAAATGATTCTATAACTTCATATATACCATCTTGGTAAACTACAAGCTGTGAATCAGAGAATTGGGGTGTGGTAATTAGCATATTCTGTAAAGAATTATATCTTAATTAAGATGCATCCTCATCAGAAAAGTTTTGTAGCTTGTTTGCTTAGCGGAGAGGGCGAGATTCGAACTCGCGGTGAGTTTTACCCCACGGAGGTTTAGTAAACCTCTGCACTCGGCCACTATGCGACCTCTCCAAAACAGGTGTAACTATACCAAAAAACGAGGGAAATTGCCAGTGAGACTGAGTCTAGCGCAGCAATCCAAGACCGAGCAATCCAGCTATAATCAGATAAATTGCAAGTAAGTAATTGAGAATTTGTGGGAAAAGAAGAATGAGTACCCCAATAATGATAGATAAAATTGGATCTACAGCAGTAAGTTGCATACAGCCTTTCGTATACATGTAGCTTAGTTCAGAAGTATAAATATTTCCTGAGCATGCAGTAAGAAGACTGTAAAAAAATGAAATAAAGCTATTTAGAAAGTTCTAATGACTTCCACAAAACACGAGATGCTAAACTTCGTTGTGGTTTCCAGTTCTCAGCTAGTGCAGTAAATACTTGTGGTTTTTCTTTTAGGTTAAAATTATATGAATTTGCAATTGCTTTTCTCAGACCATAATCTCCAGCAGAAAAAACATCAGGTCTTCCTAGTGTAAAAATTAAAAACATTTCCGCAGTCCATCTCCCAACACCTTTAATGGTCACTAACTGCTCGATAACACCTTCATCACTTTCGCTTGCAATTTTTTCAGAGGTGACTACCTGTGATACCCATGCTTCTGCTATATTTTTTATATAACTTACTTTAGCATTAGAAAGTCCTGCAGCACGCAATTGTGTTGCATCAAATGCAAGCACATATGATGGTTCCCAGTTACTACTCAATGCTTCAGTAACTCTTCCTTCAATCACATCTGCAACTTTAGTTGATAACTGTTGACTAATAATACTCGCACATAACTGCTTAAAATAATTTTGCGGTTGCGCAGGTATGATAGGTGGCAATTCACCAAACTCTGCAATAACTTTTCGGTGCAGTTCATTTAAAATAGGATCAGAAAAAGTATTATTTATTGCGCTCATTTTTTACGAAAATATAGGTACCCACTACAAGAAAGATAATTCCAAGTCCAGCTACTACAGATAGATTGAGTGCTGGATTGAATAAGACTGTTTTGTCATATTCTGGCTTTCCGTAGTAGTAAACACTGCGTAATAAATCTACTGCATAGGTCATTGGAGCAATACGTGATGCAATTAAAATCGGCAGTGGAAGTTGTTGAATTGGATTAAAAACTCCTGCCAAGAAAAACTGAGGGAAGAGAATAAAGGGAAAAATCTGATTTGCTGCACGTTGATCAGATAAATTTGACATCACAAAAACTCCAAAAGCTCCTCCAAAAAATGCAACTACAAAAACAAAGGGAATAAGTCGAAGTAGGGAGAAAATATCAAGAGGAATGCCCATGATATATCCAAAAGCAACAATCCCAATTATCTGCATTAAAGAAACTAGTGTTTCACCCAATATTTTACCCAGCAGAATTGAGTACCTTGAAATAGGTGCAATAAACATTTCTTGTGCAAAATCATTTTGTCTATCTTCTACAAGTGAAATAATGCCGGCTGAAGTTGATTGAAACAATGTTTGCCCGAGCACTCCAGTGAGCACAAAAACTAAAAAGTTGTAACCTAAACCTTCTGCTAAATTTTGTTGTAAGCTCGTTCCCAAAACTCCAATAAAAATAATAGGAAAAATAAAACTTGCCATTATTCTTGTGCGATCTCTGAGAAGCTTCGCTATATCACGAAAGGCAATGGTAAATGTAGCGTTAATGTTTTGCATGGTTCTTAGTGATAATTTCTACATATGCATCTTCTAGTGATGGTGCATGAATGTCTAATGTAGTAAGCGGAGTGCGAATCATCTGAATAACTGATTGAGCAGAATGTTTAGTAAGCTTTACAATGAAGGGACCAGAACCACTAAAATCAAGTTTGCTTTTTTGTAGTTCTGCGCCGAGTTTCTTGGAATCTGCAGCATTGATCGTAATATAATTTTGAATCAAACTCTGTTTAATTTCAGCAGGAGTTCCTCTGGAGACAATAGTTCCTTCATCAATAATACAGATATAATCTGAACTTTCAGCTTCTTCTAAATAATGTGTTGTCAAGAAAATTGTAATATCACCTTTTTGTTGTATATCTTTCAAATATTTCCAAACATTTTGACGACTCACTGGATCTAACCCAGTGGTAGGTTCATCTAAAAATAAAACGCGCGGTTGATGCATTAAACTACGTATTATTTCTAATTTCCGCTTCATCCCCCCTGATAAATCTTTAACTGGCTTGAACATATCTTTTTCTAAACCCACTACACTTGCCAACTCAGAAACTTTCTTTTTGTACGAATCTGCCATCAAGCTAAAAGTAGGCATGAAGGGATATAGGTTATACAAATTCGCATGGAAGCGTATATTTTCTTCTGCAGTTAAATTACGATCTAGACTTGGATTTTGAAAAATTACGCCAATCTGTTGACGTACCTGTGAGGATTCTGATTCTACATTGTGACCTGCAATTTTTACTGAACCAGTTGTGTGTGAAAGTAGTGTTGTAAGTATGGAAATAGTGGTAGTTTTACCTGCACCATTTGGACCAAGCAGTGAAAAAAAAGAACCTTCCTCTACATAAAAAGTAATTCCATCAACTGAATTTTTCTCAGCTCCTTTATAGCGTTTAACCAGGTCCTGAACTTCGATTACATGATTTGCCGACATAGTACTTGATTATACAGTATCCTGCATAAGTTCTGTGTTAGAAAGTGCGGATGCGCGCATCAAGAAGTATTGTGCCTTGTCCCTGTTCACAAACTACAACAGGGTTTATATCAAGCTCTGCAATTTCTGGGTACTGCTCAAGTAATTGTGAAACTCTAGCAATTGTCTCTGCAAGTGCTTTGATATCAAAGCCTGTTTGTCCACGAGCTCCTTGCAATATAGGGGCAATCTTCAATCGTTCAATCATATCCATAATTTCTGCTGAAGGTAGTGGTGCAAGTCCAAAACTAGCATCGTTAAAAGTTTCTGTAAAAATGCCACCCATTCCACAACCAATCAGAGCTCCTAAGTGCGGATCTCTCACTCCACCCACAATGAGTTCCATACCTTTTTGCTCTAGTTGTTGCATGACAAGCACTCCGTCTATTTTGGCATCAGGATATTTTTTTTGTATATGAGTCAGTAATTTTTCATACTCTGTAGAGATTGTCTCATCGGTGACATTTAAAATTACTCCACCTGCTTCACTTTTATGCACAATATTTTCCGAAACAATTTTTAAGACTAGTTTTTTGCCACATACAGAAACAGCATAAGTAAGTTCATTTTTATTTTTTACAAAAGCCCAAGGTACAATAGGTAAGTTATATGCTTCAAGTATTTCAAGCACATCCACTTCAGGTAGCCAAGTTTTTTTTGCCTTCTTTGTATCCAAAATCTGATGCACTTTGGCGTGGTCAATATCTCTAAATATGCTAGGCTTTGTGAGTTTCTGTTCCCATACGCCAAACCGATGCAAAATGCTCAGTCCAACAGCAGTTAATTCTGGGAAACGAATATCAGTAATTTCACCTTCATGCAAAACTTCAATTCCTTTAGTGACCCGTGCGCCACCTAAGAAACTTACAATGATTGGTTTCGTAAAAGTATGTTTTACATTCACTATAGCTTGGGCAGTTTTCTCAACTTCTGTCATGGATTGAGGCGTTAAAAGCACCACAAGTGCATCAACATTGGTATCTTTTGCAATAATTTGCAATGTTTTTGTGTACCGCTCTGCATCTGCATCACCCAAAATATCTACGGGGTTATGTGTGCTAGCAGCTGCTGGCAAAAAGCTACTGAGTTGCTGTACTGTTTCTGTACTCAAGGTAGCTAGTGTGAGTTTTGCGTTAATGAGTGCGTCTGTTGTGAGAACTCCCAGTCCACCAGCATTGGTGACAACAGCCACCCGATCTTTGCGTAATAGGGGGTTGTATGAAAAACATTCAGCATATAAGAACAATTCTTCTATCGTTTCAGCTTGTATCATGCCTGCTTGTCGAAACAAGGCATCGTACAATGCTTCGTTGCCCATCAGTGCACCTGTGTGTGATTGTGCAGCTTGAGCACCACGTGTGGTCTTACCTGATTTAAGAACGATAATTGGTTTAGGATGTCGTGTCTGCCTGATTTTTTGCGCTACCTTTAATATGCCTTTAAAATCAGAAAGCTGTTCTACATACAATAAAATAACTTTTGTCTGAGGATCTGCTGCCAGATATTCTAGTAACTCTACTTCATCCAATGCTGCTTTATTGCCAACACTTAAAAACTTAGAAATACCCATGTTTATGCTCTTTGCATAATCTAGAACAGCTACTCCAAGCGCACCACTTTGAGAAAGAAATGCAATAGATCCTGGTTTTGGCATTGTGGGTGCAAACGATCCGTTCATCTGCAGATGTGCGTTAATAACACCAAGGCAGTTTGGCCCAACAAGTGTAAATGTATACTTTTTAGCAATAGCAACAATTTTTTCTTCAAGCTCAGTTTGCCCAACCTCTTTGAAGCCCGCACTAATAACAACAGCAGCTTTAATTTTTTTCTTACCTGCTTCTCTCAGCACTTGTTCTACCAACACAGCTGGCACACAGATAATTGCTAAATCTACACTTTTTTTAATATCTCCAATATTTTTGTATACTAGCAAATCATACAACGTGCCACCCTTTGGATTTACAGGATATATAGCGCCAGTGAATCCATGCGCAAGATTTTTAACAATATCATTGCCCACACTCCCAGGCTGTGTGGAAGCACCGATGATAGCAATTGATTTCGGGGTAAAAACGGCTGATACACTCATCTCATCAGTGTATCAAATCCCTCTGAACTTGAGTAGTTATAAACCCATACGCTACAACTCAGGGTATATAATGAAAATATGCCCGATCATGTACAAAAAAAATTGTTGTGGATTATAGTAGTTGCGATTGGTGTATCTGCATGTATTAACATAAGTTCTGCATTCTATCTTCCATTTTTTGATAGAGCACACTGGCTTTCTGACTATCTTAGTTTTGATTTTCAATATGGCAGTCGTGTTACCAACGTTGGGCTGGGATTTTTGTTATTACTACTTGCCAATCAGATTCTAAATAGAAAATGGGTAGCATGGTGGCTGGTACAGATTTTATTGATTCTTTCTATACTTACTGAACTTACCCAAGGATTAGAGTATGAGTCTGCACTCTATCATCTAGTTTTATTTGTATTACTGCTCCCTTTGCGTAAGTATTTTACTGCTGCGAGTGACCCTCCTACTTTACGAAAGATGCCGTACCAAGTAGTTGGGCTTCTCTCTGTTTTTATTTTATTTGGAGTAGGGTGCATTTATCTTTTGGATAACCATTTCAATACGCCATTCTCACTTACTATGAGTTTAAGAAATACAATCACAGGTCTTGTATTTCTTAATTATTCAAATTTAGATCCAATTACGCGACATGGACAGTTTTTTATAGATACTTTGTATATGTTAGGAGTTCTTTGGTATGGCTATACATTATTTTTGTTGTTACGACCAGTCTTACCGTACACTAATATCAGTACACAAGAAAAAATGAGAGCGGCTGCACTCATAGCGGAGCATGGGTATTTGGCACTTCATGTTTTAGCGCTGCTTCCTGACAAGCATTATTTCTTCCATAAGAATACGGTTATTGCGTACACTATGAAAGCTGGTGTTGCTCTTGTGTTAGGTGATCCAATTGGTCCTATATCAGAAATGGGAGAAGTTTTAGAAGAGTTTGCAAGTTATTGTCAAAAAAATGATTGGAAGGTAGCGCTCTATCAAGTCACTCCAGAGCGGTTGCAGTTTTATACAAATGCAGGATATAAGTCACTGGTTGTTGGCCAAGAAGCAGTGGTCAATTTGCATACCTTTACAACGCAGGGACATCAAGGAAAAGAGTTTAGATATGTTGTCCATAAGTTAGAAAAAGCAGGCTACTCAGTTTCGTTTTTATCGCATCCAATTGATAAAAGCACTCTGACCGAATTAGATCGGGTAAGTTCTTTGTGGTTGGAAGAGCGCAGTGGGAGTGAGTTGTATTTTTCTTTAGGATGGTTTTCAAAAGAGTATTTAGAGACATCTACAGTACTTGTAGTTAAAGATGCAATGGGAAGTATTCAAGCATTCTGCACACTACTGACTGGGTATAACAATACGCAGGTGGCAGTGGATTTAATGCGTAAGCTGCCTACTGCACCGCCAGGATGTATGGATTATCTTTTTGTACAAAGTATGTTGTGGGCACAGTCCCAGGGATATGCTTTTTTTGATATGGGATTGAGCGCATTATCTGGTGTAAAAGAGGATAAGAGTAATCAAAAACTAGTTACCAGTGCCTTAGAGTTTGTCTATCATTCATTTTCGCAGTTTTATAACTTCCATGGGCTGCATACATTCAAAGCAAAATTTAACCCTATTTGGCAACCCCGGTATTTGGTGTACCAGTCGGCTTTGCAGCTGCCGGTAGTGGCGATGGCTTTGGTGCAGGCTCATACGCATACTGCCACTTGGAAGCCAAGTACATAAGTGCATTTTGTATTGATACACTCCATGTTCCCCAGCCATGACCTCCCGGAACAACATCAATACTGGCGGGAATATTTTTCTCTTGTAAAGCATCATAGAGTTGCTTGGTTTGCGTGTGGTAGTACTCGGTATCTCCTTGGCCTACTTGTAAATAAACATTAAGCGGTTGGTCAATGCTGTGTGCTTCTATGAACTTTGGTGGTGAGTTATATGCAATGAGATCAGAGTTATTTTGCAGAAGCTTTTGCCCAGTACTTCCCAATGGTTCAAAGTAGCCTGATTGACTCAGTACGACACTAAATAATTCACTATGGTGTACCGCACTATTCACAGCTCCATATCCGCCAGATGAAATGCCCCCAATCGCGCGGTAGGCTCTATCAATGTTGGTTCTGTAAGTGCTATCAATGTACCCAATGACATCTGTAGTGAGATATGACTCAAGGAATTGATTTTGTGATTCTGAATCAAGATACTGCCCATCTAAAATAGTAGTGCCTTGTCCATCTGGAAAAACAACAATTAGAGGTGGCAGTTGTTTATTTACAATCATACTATCTAGTGTCTGTTGGATGTGTCCGTTGATCAGCCAATCATCCTGATCCCCAGGATCACCATGCAATAAATATAAAACTGGATACCGACGATTTTCATCATCAGTATAGTGTGGTGGCAAGTACACGCGAAGTGTCCGCATCTTATTACCAAGATGTGCCGCAGGAAAATAACGAGTCTCTATGCTGCTCCCTGCAGTGGATGGTACTGAAAGATGCATCAAAAAGTAGGTATGCTGGATAAATAAATAGATTTTGCGCCACTGACCAGTACTATAGAGAAGTATCCCTGCCAAGATGCACAGGCCAGCAACTATATAAATAATTTTTTTTCTCACAGTCTTAGTATAAAGCACAGATGGAGTATCTGGTTATAGAACTCTTGGTTAATTTGTAGTTCAATGGAGTAAGGGCGAATCAGGATGGAGTAGTGTATGGGTACACAACGATTTTCAGTTTTTATTATTCCAGGATATGTACTGGCCACATTAGTAATTAGTTTTGCTTTGCGTGCAACGAACCTTCCTCAAATAGTGGGTACGGCTCTGCTGTTGAGTGGGATTATTTTGGGTAGTTTACAGCTCGTCCGTGACACAGTTACTTCGCTGCTTAATAAAAGTTTTGCTTTGGATTATATTGCCTTACTGGCAATTATTACTGGTCTAGTAACTGGCAATTTTTTTGTGGCAGGAGTAATTGTTTTAATGATGGCTGGCGGGAATACTTTAGAAGATTATGCACAAGAACAAGCAAAGCGCTCGTTAACAGCACTCAGTGAGCGTATCCCACACAGTGTAGTTATGGTTGGAAAAGATGCTGATGAAACGATCCCTATTCAATCTGTCCCGATTGGCACTACCATCAAAGTTCGTAAAGGTGAAGTTATTCCATTGGATGGTACACTGATGCATCAAAATGCCTTGATTGACGAATCAAGTCTCACCGGGGAAGCATATCCAGTAGAGAAAGATCTGGGTGAACTGTTGCGAAGTGGAACGATCAATATGGGTAATGTGATCACGATTAAAACAACAGTAAGAGATGAGAACTCAACGTACAGAAAAATTATTGAATTGGTAGAAAAGGCACAATCAGAAAAGACGCCATTCCTCCAACTTGCAGATAAATTGAGCGGTTGGTTTACAGTGGCAAGTTTACTCATTGCTGGAGTGGCATATTTTATCTCTCATGATATTGAGCGAGTACTTGCTGTCTTAGTAATTGCTACACCCTGTCCTTTAATTTTAGCTACCCCAATTGCACTAATTGGAGGCATGAATGTCGCAGCCCGTGATCGAATAATATTTAAGCGGCTTTCTGCACTAGAAATTCTTTCACAAGTTCGTGCCATGATTTTTGATAAAACAGGAACAGTCACATTTGGTGTGCCCGAGTTAACAAAAATAACAATAGAAAATTCTGAGTATACTGAAAAAAAAGTTCTGTCACTGGCGGCTGGATTAGAAAAAAATTCTCTGCATCCATTTGCCAAAACAATTATCAAAGCTGCTGATTCTCGTGAAGTAAAACCACAACACTTTGATGCAATTTCTGAAATTATTGGGAAAGGCATTTCAGGTAAGATTACAGATGATACATATACTATAGAAAAATTAGATAATTCTGAGCGAATAGTATTGAAAAAAAATAAAAAGTCGCTTGCATTTTTTGAGTTTTCCGATGTTATTAAACCTGAATCAAAAGATGTGCTTAAACAACTGACAGATGAAGGGTTGGCGCTAGCATTGTTTACGGGTGATACTAAAGAGCGTACTCTACAACTGCTCCCAAATCTCCCAGAAAATATTACTGTGCAAGCAGATCTTTCACCTACTGATAAGCAGGCAGGCATCGTACAGTACAAAAAGAAGTATCAGCAGGTGGCGATGGTAGGTGATGGAATCAATGATGCCCCAGCACTTGCTCAAGCAGATGTGGGAATCGCATTTAGTCACGATGAACATACCGCCGCTTCTGAAGCGGCAGACGTGATTTTGCTTGGGGGTACTTTTGCTACCGTTTTACATGCCCGTAAAATTGCACGCAGAACATTATTTATAGCGAAACAAAGTATGTATGTGGGTGTGGCTTTAAGTTTAATTGGGATGAGTATCGCTGTTACAGGTAAGTTGCCACCAATTGCTGGGGCAGTAACTCAAGAAGTTATAGATGTAGCTGTGATTTTGAATGCGCTGCGAGCAGCATTTGGTGAAAAAAATAATGCGTAATTATAGAAAAAAATGTAGTTATATACTATGTTTTTGCTGTACT
>OMIS01000066.1 GCA_900299155.1 bacterium | reverse complement strand
TAAAAAAATATGAAAAAAACACATAGAAACATTTGATAGAAATCCTGAAGTTTTTTGTAAAGAAATTCTATAGCACTCAGCTATTTATCAAACTTCCCAAATTCATACTGCAGTTGATTCGTACGATGTATACGCTTTACAAGAAAGAACCAGCCAATCTGTAGATATTGCCAGGCAGTACGCAATACTCCATACTGTGCAAACCTGCGGGTAGAAAAATAGATTGAAAAGGGAAGAATTTTAAATCTCCCTGTCTTGCCAGCGCGGTGTACAAAATCAAGATCATCTACAAGCACAGATGCGGTAAAGCCGCCAATTTTCTTAAAGTGCTCAGCGGTCACAATAATGCAGGAGCCAGCTCCTGCTGGAAAATGTTGTTGACCAAACCAGATCATGCCATTGAGAAATGCAAATAAAACTTGAATGCAAACTACATGCACCGGATTCTTCAAAACCTCTGTCAGTGGCTGGTAGTGGGGGCAAGCGGCATCAAGATGCTCGTGCTGCATTTTTTGAGCAGTACTGGCTATGAAATGCTTGGGTATGTGAATGTCAGCATCGAAAAAGTAGAGGAGGTGTGTGGCATTTGTGCTAGTTGCTTGTCCTAGCATCTTAGTTGCATATGTTCCTCCAAAATCTCGCTGAGCTCCTACACCACGGTGTGGAAACTCCACAAACTGTACTCGTGGCCAGAACTTCGACCAGATTCGGATGACAGCTTCTGTATTGTCTGTAGAGCCACCATCCACAATGATAATGTGGTCTGGTCGCCGGCTTTGCAGGTATAAATCTTTCAAAACACTACCGATGCATCGCTGCTCATTGAGTGTGGGGATAACTACACTGATACTGGGACGGTTTAGAAAAGACCGCTGCTGTGCCATAACTGCTCCAAACCAAATCTGGAAATCATAATGTACCAAAATGCTAAAAATCCTAAGCTGGGGATAATGTAGGGAAAGTACCAGTAAAAATCTGCCGTTTTTTTATTCAAAATTAGGATGTACAGCGCAATGCCAAAAGGGATCCAGCCTAAAATTCCCAGGAACCCAAAGTACCACAAGCAGAGTAGTGAAAATACTGCCCAGTTGGCCAAAATGAAGAGCAATGTAGTGCGTTTGCCCAAGAAAACCGCGGTTGTAGCAATCCCTGCCTGTTTATCTACTGTCATATCAGGAATAGCAGAAAATGCATGCATGCCTGCACTCCAAGTTATGCCCATCACCACTGCAGCAAGAGAAGGGAACTGCCCAGTAAATACGGCATAGCTAAAAAAACCGGGAACGGCATAGAGCACATTGGAGTATGCATCCAGAAATGGGCGAGCTTTGAAACGAAATGGAGGTGCGCTGTAACTCCATGCGAGGAACAAAAAGATGAGCAGCATCCACATAGCTGCTGAATTGACGAACACAGTAGTCACCACAGTAAGCACCGCCACACTCCAAACCGTCAGTAAAAGTGGCCAGCGTTCACGTTGTTGTAGTAAATGTTCATGCGAATGTTTCTTCGGGTTCTTGGCATCTGTTTCAGTGTCATATATGTCATTTATGCCGTATAAGAAAACATTTGCAGGAAAGGCAAAAAAGAGCAAAAAGAGTAAAAATTGTAAATTCATGATCTTGTGTGGATTTTGAAACGCGACAGCCCCACCAATTAAAAATGGACCAAATAAATAACTATAAAAACGAGGGCGCGAAATTTTAAGTAAGTGCATAGGTAGCTAGTAATTTTGAACTCCAACTGCTAACTAGTATTGTACTGTACAACACGTATTTCCACTGAGCCAAACATGATCAATATAGGGTATACTAACAAACGAGGTATGCCTTCCGCTGAGTCGACCAAGATTTTTAAAGCTGCGAGCACAACCTACTTCACGAGTAGTTTATTTTTTCCTTCCCGAATTCAAGAAAAAATCTTCACCCTCTATGCATTTGTGCGCGTGGCCGATAACTATGTGGATAGTATTCCGCAAAACGCGGAGGGATTTTATAGATTTAGAGCAGCATACTATGCATATGTAACTTCACAAGCGTTACCCGCTGATTTTTCACTTGATCCTACTACTCAATCAATCATCAAAAACTTCGTAACACTACAGAACCTGCATTCCTTCAAACAGGTTTGGGTTGATGCATTTTTGAAAGCTATGGAATTGGATTTGTATAAGGCTCAGTATCATACTATGGCTGAATTAAAGTCATACATGTATGGCTCAGCTGAAGTCATTGGATTGATGATTTGCGCTTGTTTGGGGATTGATACAAAGGCATATCCCACAGCACGGCTGTTGGGAAGAGCGATGCAGTATGCCAATTTTTTACGGGACGTGGCAGAAGATATAACGTTGGGCAGACAGTATATCCCTGACGAAGTTTTGCACGTATATGGTCTACCTGAGCTTTCCTACAAAACAGCAGAGGAGCAGCCTACTGCATTTGCAGCATTGTATAGAAATGAAGGTTCAAGGTACCATCATTGGAATTCTGCAGCACAAAATGGATTTGTATTTTTGCCGCTTTATGCGCGTATTCCCGTGGCGACTGCTACACATATGTATACATGGACGGTGCAGACAATTTGCAGAAATCCGCTGTTCGTCTTTAAGAAAAAGATTAAACCTACTAAACTGCAAGTAGTCCAGGCAGCAATTACTGAGTGGTTTATCACAAGAGTAGCGTAGAATAAACGTATGCAGACACTATTTACAAAAAGTGAAAAAATTAAGCTAGAAATAGAGCACGTACTTGAACAGTTTTATGTTGAGGACGGCCATTTTCCATTGTCTCGTGAATTTTATTGGCACATGAAGAAATATGCCACTAGTGGCAAACTATTTCGTGGGTGTTTTCTCAGTGAAATGTATACCACGTTGCAGTCTTCGCGCGCTGACCAGATGGCTGTGCACTCAGAAAATGCATTGCTGCGAATTGCGGCCGGACTTGAACTGATTTGTTCTGGATTACTAGTTCATGACGACATCATGGATCATGATGCACGACGGCGCGGATTGCTCACCACTCATACCACCATGGCAGACTGGGCAGAAACGCAAGAGTTTGCACTACCCACAGAGTTTGGTGAGAGTGCAGCACTTTGCTTTGGCGATGTGTTATTTTTTTTGGGAAGTGATTGTTTCTCGCAAGCTGAAGTTCCTGCTGAAGTTAAGGTTCAGTTGCAGCATGTTTCCAATCATGAATTGATGCTCTTGGGATTGGCACAAGCGGAAGACCTGCGTTTGGCTAACATGCAAATAGAAGCAGTATCTGAAGATGAAATTATCAAAATGCAGTATGGCAAAACCGGGAGGTACACTGGTCGATGGCCGCTGGTGTTAGCAGCTACACTGGTAGGCGTATCAGCGCAACAAACTGAAAAACTAGGTAGGATCGGTGATGAGTTGGGTTTGTTGTATCAATGGCGAGATGATTACCTGGGGTTATTTGGCGATCCACAAAAAACAGGCAAAAATGTTGTTTCTGATATCCAGGAAGGCAAAAAAACGTTGTATTATTGGCATGCTTGGCATTCTTTGGAAGGGGCAGAAAAACAAGTGATTGAGAGCGCGTTTGGTAATCCGCACGTTTCAGTAGATGCAGTCTCACAGGTACTAGATATTCTTGAAAATTCTGGTGTCGTGGACAGAATTGAAGAGAAAATTGATACGCAAATTGAGAAAACAAAGGAGAGAATTCATAAAGCAAATCTTCCAGATGCAGCTGAAGAATTACTACTTGGTGTTGTAGAACTAATTGTAAAAAGAGAAAAGTAAGATAATCATTGTTTTCATAGTATGCCAAAAAATTCTGAAGTTCCATCACTACAATCAAGTTATGATCACCTTGTTGTTTTCCAACACTATATCCAAGGAATTATTGCAGTTAAAGTATCAGCATACAGTGAGAATGCTCCGACAGAAGATGCTCATGATACATTGGCAATGAGTGCCGAGCAAATTGAGGAATTTTTACAAATTTTAAAGGATTTGAAAACTTTACTATTGAATACAGGAAGAATCAGTTTATTAATCGATCTTGGACAAATACAAAGCATTTTGAGACCTACAGAAGTAGTAAAAAGTCTAACTGTTGAGTATTTGCTACAAGAAGAACCAGTGTACATCCAATTACCACTACGACTTGCAGCACTAGTTGCCACATTAGAAAAGATGCTGTAAGTGTACTGTCTGTACATGAATAATTCCTGCTCCACATTTCTGGTGTATTGTGTATACAATTTAGTTAATAGCACAGTGCTTTCAGCAACATATGTCAGAATCCGTACAGTCCCCGTTAGATACAATGCAAAATGAGAACCAAGAACTCAGTTCTTCAAGTTCTGACGTAGCGCAGAATCAACTGCCAGTTGGATCTTCTAAAAAGCTAGGAGCATCTTTTGTTATGCTCGTAGTTTTAGTGCTACTGCTGGCGGGCGTAAAAACCGTCTGGCCGCAGTACTTTACAAAAGCACCTGTACTGCAGCCTACTACGTCTCCCGTCTCTGATGCCATCTCAGCCACACCAACTCCCGCAACGAGTGAGCCTACTGATTCTACGCAGGTGATAGACACTACAGAAGGCAAGGACTGGGTGTTGTCAGAAAGCGTGGGCGGTCAAAAACAAGTCCTAGCAAGATTCCCTGAGCATGATTCATTTTTTCCACTCGTGAGTTGGCAAGAATGGTTATTCTGGGGGACTGATGTCAGAGATGATCAAGGTGAATCTCAGATTGAAATTCATGCGCATAACACTAAAACAAATGAAAAAATTACTGTGTACTCATTAGAGGACCATTTGGCTGATTTTGAAAACCAACAAAGCAAAGGCAGTCGCCCGAGTGATCTCAGTCAAATTAGAGTAATAGATAACACCTTATATTTTTCCTTGAATGGGTACATGACTCCGAGTGCTACCTATTGGGTAAATCTGCCACTTACGAAGCAGTCACAACCTAAACTTTTGGACCCTGCTGGTGGATCTATGCTGACTCAATGGGGTGGATACTGGTGGCTGATTAGTGGGTTTGGAGATGGGTGTGGAGGCACAAGTAAATTCAATTTGGTAGATCTGCAAACACACACTACAAAGTTCATTGCACGCTCAAGTTATGGATGTGCTGAGGGCGAGGAAGTAATTGCAGTTGATCCGAAAGCTAAGCGAGTCATTGTTGCAGATCACATATGGAGTGACAGCACTAGCAATAATGATGCTGATTTCGGAAATATAACGTATACCTCTGTAGGGGTGCGAAGTTTAGATACTCCTGATACTCGAATGGATTTAGTATCAAAAGATAAGATGCCTGCAAATGTCGGTATTATTGAGTATCGTGCTGAAATAAACAAAATTATTTTGCACAGTCCGGGTACAGATTATGCGGTAGATCCTGTTTCTGGCACACTTGCGCAAACAGCAGATAAGGAGCCTAAAGTAAGCACCCCGCAAGATGACAACTATGACTCACGTCCTAGAGAGAAGCAGTTTGCAGAGTTCAAGCTGCCTGCAGGATTTTCAGTAGAACTTGAGTAGAATAATTAGTACTACGGTATGAACGAGAAAACCTCATTTCCAGGCGTAGATATAGCCATACCAATTATCGCTACGAACCTGCTTGGTTTTAAAACCCAAACTACGCAGTATATGTAGTAGCTGACGATCATTGAGAATTGACATAGGGTTGTGATATTCTAATGCAATTTTTTTAACTTTTTCCCAAACTGCTGGTGGGGTTGTCGCGAAAATAGCACCTTCACTTCCTTCACAATCTAGTTTGAGAAAATCTACACGCTCGATCTGATACTGGTCAAAAATTTTTTCAAGTGTGGTGGTTTTTACTTGAGTATATTTTTCAAATTTCTCCACATGATTATGATTAAAGAGCAAGTTATGTGAATCAAGTGGACCTGCATATAATTTGGCAGTACCCTCATGATCAGAAACTGCTTCTTGAAGTATTACCGGGGCGCTAAGTCTATTATGTGAAAAATTTTCTGTTATGTAGTGAGTGTTAATCTCAGAAGGTTCTATAGCATATATTTGACCAGCACCGGCATGTGCAGCATACATGCTATAAACCCCAACATTTGCACCAATATCCATGACCGTATTACCTGGTTTTATTTTAAATAAAGCTGGATTATATGTTTCTTCGATAAAGATCTCATAAATTAAATCTGTAATGACACTTTGACTTCGACCTTCAATTGTCAAACCATTATGTAATGTAACTCGGGTTAGCGGTTTTTTGCTGATACGGCTTATTAAGATTTGCCACCAGTAGCGATATGTAGAGATAATATTTGTGATATATGTGATTTTACCAGGTATGTTCAAAAGCATATGCCATATTAAACATCTTCCTCAGATAAAAGACAATATAAATGGTTGGGCAATAAGTTGGCTCAGCTTCATCTTTCTTTGACGTGTGTATATACTAATGGTATGAAACTAGCCATCATGTCTGACGCCCATGACAACTGGGCAAACTTAGAAAAAGCCATTACTATCGCGCAGGAGCGCGGTTGCGGAGCAGTGCTGTTTGCAGGTGACTTAATTGCACCACCGGGGATAGAGGTGCTCAAGAAATTTGCAGGACCAGTCAAAGTGGTCTGGGGAAATAATGAAGGGGAAAAGCTCGGTATTGTAGCTGCATGCCAAGGTAGTGCGGTGGAGCTGTGTGGAGATGTTTTTGAAGGTGAGCTGGGTGGGGCGCGCATTTTTATGAATCATTATCCGCGGATTGTGGAGCTGGCCGCCACAGCTGGCGAGTTTGATCTCTGCATTTTTGGTCATACGCATGTATATGCAGAGACAAAAGTAGGGGAGTGCGTCTTGTTAAATCCTGGTGAAATTCAAGGATATCGGACTGGCCAAGCTGGGTTTGCGATTTGGGATACAGAGCAGAAGAGTGGGGAGCGGGTGAAAGTCTAATATATTAGACAATTTAGCTATATTGGTTTATGCTTTTTGTGAAATATAGCTTAATGATAAGAAAATAATTATATGTCCTTGGAACAAATACCTAGCCCCGAGCAAACTCAGCCTATTACGCAAGTGGACTTTACTAGAGTAGCAGAATCTTATAAAGAACAGCTTAGTGAAAATCAGTTAAAGCGTGCAGAATTGGCATATACTGTGATAAATCATGCCTTCATGCTTCTTGGATATAGGAAGGCAGATCTGCCTTATATTTTGTTTTTGAAAAGTGGCAATATAAATGGAGAAAAAAGGGTTGGCAGCTTTTGGCCGAACGGTGCTAAGGGTTTTACAGAAGATCCTGCAATATTTTTATACATAGGTAAAGAGATCATGAAGCAAGAGCAAAAATCTATAATCAAAACGGAAGATGGCAAGCAGATGATGCTTACCACAATCACTGATAACAAAAATCCATATACAAATTTACTTGAATTTGTGGCTGCAGTCTTAGAAGAAACACATCATTATGTCTTCCGATCAAATATAGGAAAAGACGTATTACCCGCGGGTCACCCCGATTATGCTCAACAGCCACATGAAGTTGCTGCAAAACAATTTGTTAAAGAAACTGTGCTGCAAGTAACTTTGGCCTGTAAAGAATACATGCAGTATTATGGGGCAGATGCTAAAGAGTAAACTTCATTTTTAGAAATGAAGCAAATTGCTTCATTGAGATCCCGTATCATATCCGCAATAATTCACAATACTTATGCACAACTGCAGCATTTTGACTAGCCAAAATGAGAGCGGCCAAGCATAAGTAAACGCTCTTTAACTTACTACTAACTACAGAAAAGCAGATAGCTTTTTGATCAGCAGCATTCAAATCTGGGACTTACGTATTCAGGTCGAGTTGAAATTGTTGATGATTGGAAAGCTATCTGCTTGACAGGGACAACTCTAGAAAGTAGGTAGCACCGCTGACGTTTTTCGTTCAAATTTCTCTGCGCAGAGGAAGGACAAAACAATGCGCGCTGCATCTATGGGGATCGTGAGCTTGACCCGCAGTAAAGCGGGGAAAGCGGTAGTGTTGGGGTTGTTCGTGTGTATGATTGTGTTGGGACTGTCGCTGGTTCCAACAACTGCTCAAGCTGCGGAATGGTGTGTAAATGGCAGCAGTTACCACGATTCGGGCACTGCACATAACTATGTGCAATTCAAGGTCAATTTCAGTGCTCAGAATTGGATTGTTCGTCACGATTGGCTTTCCTGGACATTGCCCGCCACTCTGTGGGCATTCCCTGACAGCAATGGCATTGCCAAAGCTGGAATCAACAGAACTGACTACAATCCACCATTCGACCCATCCCATTACAAGTTGTGCGGATGGCGCTAATCGTTAAGTAGTAAAGTTAAAAGTACTTTAGACTGGGCTACCCCTCAAAAGGTAGCCCATTTATATATTGATATAATCTGAATATATGAAAGAATTCATCTTTTCAAAAAAACTTACAAAACACTCTTATTATACTTTTGTTCTTTTAGTTCTACAGTGGATAGCAATCTTTTTATTGGCTGTAGCTGCAAAGCCTTTTTATATCGTTACTATTGTTCCTGTGCTCATTGGTGTAGTCTTGTATCTCTCTCGTGAGTCGAAGTTATTACTAGCTCTCTCTTGTGTTAGTTTGTATTTGGGCTATGTAGCTCTTTTTCAAGAAATGCCCAAAACCGCAAGTTTTAATAAATGTTTTGAGTTCAATATTTCATATCCTGGCACAGATAAATATGAGAAGTGCGTAAAATCACTTACAACAAGTGATTATGCAGCAGAAATATTTAAATTCTAAATAGTGTGACCAGTAGTTGATAAGTGACATTAAGAATCTGCTATG